>NZ_JBWKJZ010000004.1:0-409106 GCF_056431945.1 Streptomyces sp. NPDC045778 | reverse complement strand
TTCGAGGAGAGACAACCCAGAGAGGAATGGGGGGGATGATCACCCCAAAAACACAAAGCACGCTGCCTGTTTTTTTTCCCCCCCCCCCCCTTCCTCCCCCCCCCCCCCCCCCCCCCCCCCCCCCCCACCCCGGGTCACGGGCCGGGCGGGGTCAGCCGCGCCGCAGGACGCGCTTCACGCGCTTGGCCTGAGCCGTGTCGTCCAGGGTCTTCCACAGCTTGGCCGAGCTGGTCGACGTGTAGACGCCGGGCGCGCCCTGGTCACCGCAGCCGTCGCCGTACGAGACCACGCCGACGAGGAGGGGGGCCTCGCGGCCGGGGACCTTGCGGAAGATGGGGCCGCCGCTGTCGCCCTGGCAGGAGTCCTTGCCCTCGACCCCGGCGCAGAAGTTGACCTTGGTGTCGTACTCGCCGTAGCTCGTCTTGCACTCGGCGTGCGACAGGATCGGCACGCGCACCTGGCGCAGCCGGTCCGGCTGGTGCGTCAGCTCGGTGTCCGTGTTGCCCCAGCCCGCCACGGTGGCCTTCTGGCCCGGGCGCAGCAGGGAGTCGGTGCCCTGGGTGGGGAGCTTGACCGCGCTGATGCCCCGCACCGGCTTGCTGAGCTGGATGAACGCCACGTCGTAGGCGTCCTTGCCCTGGAGGTAGCGCGGGTGGACGAGGATGCCGTCCTTGGCGACGTTGCGTATCTGGCCCTGCCGCGCGTTGGACAGGACCGTGCGGCCGACGGCCGTCTGGACGCTCTTCGGCTTGACCGGCTTGCCGTTGTCGTCGACCAGGCAGTGCGCTGCCGTCATCACGGTGTCCGGCGCGACCAGGCTGCCGCCGCAGAACTGGCGGTCCTTGACGCTGCCGGGGCCCTTCTCCAGGAGGGCGACCATGAACGGGTACGCGTCGTTGGAGACCTCGGTGCCGCCGACGATGGCGTGGGCGGCGGGGGCACCGGTGGCGACCATCGCGAGGGCGGCGGCCCCGGCGAGACCGGCGGCCGCGGCACGCTTCCGACCAGAGGGGCGAGAGACGCGAGAGACGCGTGAGGTGCGTGAGGTGCGTGAGGGAAAGGAAAGTCTCATGGGGGTCGAATTTCTCTTTCGTGGAACTGTGGCACGGGAGGCCCCCGTGCCGGTCTGTCAGATGCCGTACGCGAGAGAGTGGTTCATCGGCTGACCAGCACTGGTTCACCCAACAGCGCCCCCAATGCGGACACTTCTCGCATCACCGGCCGGAGCGGGCGCGGCGCGTGTCGCGAGAATCAGTAGCTCCGAGGGCAGGTTCTGCGAAGGTGTCGCGCCCATTTGATGGGGCAAGCGGTCGAAGAGGGACTCGTGAGGCTCGCATTCACGCCCAAAGTGCCCAAATGGCCGTCCGTAGCGGTGGGAACCGTCATCCCTGTTGCCCGCGTCCCCTCTGTGGCTGAGGGTTCGTGGGGGAGTCTCCTCGTGCTGTTGCGAACTCCCGCCGACACGGCCGGGCTTGGTTTGCATATGCGTATTCGAGGGGTGTGGAAAGGCGTGTCCACGCAGGGGGAACCGCGCGCCTTGTCAGGCGCGTGAAGGGTGATGAATCGCGTGGGATTCGCGATGCATAACGCGCCTTGAGGGCCTTATGTGCTGCTGATACGGTGCGATGGCTCGACACTGCGCCTGTGGCCGACGGGCCAAGGGAACCCTGGCCGAGGCGAGGCTGAAGTGCCTCAATAGTGTCCAAATGACGGTTTTTTCTTGGGTGTACGGGGAGCGGTTGCGTGAAGATCCAAGAGCGTACGGGGGCGGGCGGGAACCGTACCGGCGTATCGGCTCAGGGCGGCGTCGGTGAGCGACTTCCCACGGCCCCTCGCGAGCGCAAACCAGCCCTTGCCGCACTGGCGGTCCTGCTGATCCTCGTGGGCGCGCTCGGCGCCACCGTGCTCGTGCTGCGCGCCGGCGACCGGATCGAGGTCGTGAAGGCCACCAAGGAGATCCCCGCGGGAGAGTCCCCGAAGGAGGGCGTGAACATCACGTCCGTACTGGTCGCCGAGGACACCGGCATCAAGTACGTGAAGTGGTCCCAGCGCAAGGCACTTGAGGCCTACAAGGCCAAGAGCACCATCCCGGCGGGCTCCGTCGTCGTGGGCCAGATGTTCGCCGAGGACGGCGGCGTCCCCTCGGGCAAGTCCACGGTCGGCCTCTCCCTCAAGGAGGGGCAGTACCCCTCGACCCTGAAGCAGGGCGACACCGTCGCCGCGTACCGCGTGGCCACCAACGGTTCCGGCAGCAGCAAGGGTTCGGACCGCGGCAGCGCGGGCGGCGGCACCCCGATCGTCGCCGACGCGCGCGTGAACACCGTCGCCAGCAAGAACGACGCGACGATCAGCACGGGCAACCTCAGCGTCACCCTCCTCGTGGACTCCGACGACGCCGCGTCGCTCACCGCCGCCGCGTCCGCGGGCGAGGTGTCCCTGGTCGTCGTGCCCGGCGACTCCGGCAACTAGCGGCGGGAAGACCACCCATGGCTCTCATCGCCCTCGCCGCCGACAAGGGTTCGCCCGGCGTCACCACCGCGTCCGTCGCGCTCGCGGCCGTCTGGCCGCGCCGCGTGCTCGTCGCGGAGACCGACCCCGCGGGCGGCGACCTGGTCTACCGCAGCGCCGCCGCGCACGGCGGGCCCCTCAACCCGAACACCGGCATGCTGTCCATCGCCGCGACCGCGCGCCGCGGCCTCGTGCCCGACCAGCTGTGGGACCACACCCAGCCGCTCTCCGGCGGCCTCGACGTCCTCGTCGGGCTCGGCATCTCCGAGCAGGCCGCCGGGCTCGCGGGGATCTGGCCGACGCTCGGCCGGGCCTTCGCCCAGCTCGCCGACTCGCCGCACGCCCCCGCCGACGTCATCGCCGACTGCGGCCGCATCAACGGGGACAGCCCGGTGATCGAGATGTTCCCGCACGCCGCACTCGTGCTCCTGGTGGCGCGCGCGGAGCCGGAGTCCCTCGCCCGCGTACGGGACCGCGCCGCGGCCCTCGCCGCCAAGCTGCACGGCGGTCCGCGCGGGGCCGCGTCCCTCGCGACGCCGCTCATCGGCGTCCTCCTCGTCGCCGACCCCGCGCACTCCGCCAAGCTCGTCCACCAGGTCAACGACATGCTGGTGGCGGCCCGGACCGGCGCCCGCGTCATGGGCACGCTCGCCGACGACCCCGCGGGCGCCGACCAGCTGGCGGGCCGCAGGCGCGGCCGGCTCGACAAGTCGATGCTCATCCGGTCCGCGCGCAAGGTGACCGTCGACCTCTACCAGAGCTACGGCGCCGCCTGGTCCGGGCCCGTCGCCAAAGGCGCGGGGGCCGGGCGGTGAGCGCGGTCGACCACCAGCTGGTCAAGCGGTTCCGGCAGGACGCGGGCGACCGCATCGCCGAGCAGCGCCGCCTCGACCAGCTCTCCGGCGTCACCCCGATGTCGAACGAGGACGAGCGGCAGTACGCCCGCGCCGTCATCGCGCAGATCCTGGAGGAGTACGCCCGTACGGAGATCAACTCCGGGCGCACCCCCCTCGACGCGGAGACCGAGGAGCAGTACGCGGCCGCCGTGCACGCCGCGCTCTTCGGCGTCGGCCGGCTCCAGCCGCTGCTCGACGACCCCGAGGTCGAGAACATCGACATCAACGGCTGCGACCAGGTCTTCGTCGGGTACGCCGACGGGCGCGAGGTCACCGGGGAGCCGGTCGCCGAGACCGACGAGGAGCTGATCGAGCTGATCCAGGTGCTCGGCGCCTACTCCGGCCTGTCGTCGCGCCCCTTCGACTCCGCCAATCCGCAGCTCGACCTGCGCCTTCCCGACGGCTCCCGGCTCTCGGCCGTCATGGACGTGGCCCGGCGGCCCGCCCTGTCCATCCGCCGCGCGCGCATGGGCAAGGTGTTCATGTCCGACCTCGTCGGCAACGGCACGCTCACACCCGACGTCGCGCACTTCCTGGCCTGTGCCGTACGGGCGCGCAAGAACATCATGATCGCGGGCGCCACCAACGCGGGAAAGACGACGCTCCTGCGCGCCCTCGCCAACGAGATACCGCCGCACGAGCGCCTCATCACCGTCGAGCGCGCCCTGGAGCTGGGCCTGGACACCTTCGCCGACCTGCACCCGAACGTCGTGGCGTTCGAGGAGCGCCTGCCCAACTCCGAGGGCCAGGGCGCCATCGGCATGGCCGAGCTGGTGCGGCGCTCCCTGCGCATGAACCCCTCCCGGGTCATCGTCGGCGAGGTGCTCGGCGACGAGATCGTCACCATGCTCAACGCCATGTCGCAGGGCAACGACGGCTCCCTGTCCACGATCCACGCCAACAGCTCCAGCGAGGTCTTCAACAGGATCTCCACGTACGCGCTCCAGGCCTCGGAGCGGCTGCCGATCGAGGCGAGCCAGATGCTCGTCGCGGGCGCGGTGAACTTCGTCGTCTTCATCCAGCGGCGCAACACCTACCAGGCAGGCGGCAAGCTGCAACGCGTGGTGACCTCCGTCCGCGAGGTCAACGGCGTCGACGGCCGGGTCCTGTCCAGCGAGGTGTTCGCACAGACCCCGGACGGACGCGTCGTCGCGCACGCCCCGATCGCCTGCCTGGACGACCTCGTCGCGTACGGCTACCGGCCTGCCGGACAGTGGGGGTGAGCACATGAACGCGCTGGGATCCATGGGCGGACTGTTCTCGCTCGACGTGCTCTACGGACTCGGGTGCGGCGTCGCCGTCGGCGGCGGGCTCGCCCTGCTCGTCGTCGCGCTGCGCGGCCTGCCCGCCAAGCCGGAGCACGAGAAGCGGCAGGCCAGCGAGCGGATGAGCGAACTCGTCCGGTTCGCCGGGCAGCGCGGCTCGCTCGCGGTCGGCGTCGGCCTCGTCGTGCTGCTGCTCACGCGCTGGGCGGTGGCGGGCATCGCCTCCGGCATCCTCGTCTTCTTCTGGGACAAGCTGTTCGGCGGCGCCGCCGAGGAACGGGCGCAGATGAAGCGGGTCGAGGCGCTCGCCGCCTGGACCGAGTCGCTGCGCGACACCATCGCGGGCGCGGTCGGTCTGGAGCAGGCCATTCCGGCCTCGGCGCGGGCCGCGGCCCCGGTGCTCAGGCCGCATCTGGACGCGCTCGTGGACCGGCTGCGCGCGCGGACGCCGCTGCCGGACGCCCTCCAGGTGCTCGCCGACGAGATCGACGACGCCTCCGCCGACATCATCGTCGCCGCGCTGATCCTCAACGCCCGCCTGCGCGGCCCCGGTCTGCGCCAGGTCCTCGGCGCGCTCGCCAAGTCCGCGCGCGAGGAGGTCGACATGCGCCAGCGCGTGATGGCGCAGCGCGCCTCCACGCGCCGCTCCGTCCAGATCGTCGTCGCCGTCTCGATCGCCTTCGTCCTGGGCCTTTCGATCTTCAACCGCGAGTTCGTCTCGCCGTACGGCACGCCCGTCGGCCAGCTCGTACTCGCCTGTGTGTGCGGCCTGTTCGCGCTCGGCTTCTGGTGGCTGCGCAAGCTGTCGACCGTCGAGACGCCGGACCGGTTCCTCGTCCGGGACGAGCCGGGCGTGCGGTTCGTCCGCCCCCGGCCCGCGGGCGGCGAGAGCGCCCCGGACCAGGCCCAGACCCTTCCGCCGCACGCGAACACGCCCACCGAGGGGGTACGCCGATGAGCCTGACCCTGCCGATCCTCATCGGCGCCACGCTCGGCCTCGGCGTCTTCGCCCTGGTCCGCGCGCTGCTGCCGAGCAAGCGCAGCGCCGTCGCCACCGTCGCCCGGATCGACGCGATGCGGGCGCGCGGGGCCGCGTACGAGTCCTCGCACCGCACGGCGGACGCGGACGCCACCGGGCGCTTCGGCACGCTGCGCGCGCGGGTGGGCGCCCGGGTCGCCGCGTTCTACGTCCAGCAGGGCTGGGAACTGCGCTCCCTGCGGGCCGACCTGGCGGTGCTCGACCGCGGCTGGGAGAAGTTCCTGGCGACGAAGGTGCTGCTCGCGGCGGCGGGCGTGTTCTTCGGCCCGTTCCTGTTCGCCGTCGTCTGGACGCTCGGCTTCGGCCGCAGCCCGATCATCCCGGTCTGGCTGGCCCTGATGTTCGGGGTGCTCTTCTTCTTCCTGCCGGACCTGGAGGTGCGGCGGGACGCGCAGGAGAAGCGTCGCGACCTGCGCCGGGTGATCGGCGCCTATCTGGACCTGGTGTCCATGAGCCTCGCGGGCGGCCGCGGCCTGCCCGAGGCGCTGATGGCCGCCGCCGAGGTCTCCGACGGATGGGCCACGCAGCGCATCAGGAACGCCCTCGCGGACGCCCGCATCACCGGCATCAGCCAGTGGCAGGCGCTCGGCTCGCTCGGTGAGGAACTGGGCATCGAGGAGCTGAAGGACCTCTCCGCGTCCCTGGCCCTCGTGGCCGACGACGGCGCCAAGGTGCGCGAGTCCCTCGCCTCGCGCGCCGAGACGATGCGCCACCGCGAACTCGCCGAGATCGAGGGCAGCGCGGGCGAGAAGTCCCAGTCGATGCTGGTGGCCCAGCTGCTGCTGTGCGCGGGGTTCCTGGTCTTCCTCATCTTCCCGGCGGCGATGCGCGTGTTCCAGGTCTGACCCCCCCTCCTCCGGCCCCACTCCACGGGCGGGCCCTTCCGAGCCCTCCACCATCCTGCTTCCCGAGAGGACAACCCACCATGAACGGACGGAACGTCAGCACCGGCATCCCGGCTGTCGACTACCTCGTCACCTTCCTCCGGACCCGCGTGCGCCGCGCTCGCTCCGGCGAGCTGGACCGGGGCGCGTCGGCGGTCGAGTGGGTGATCATCTCGGCGGTCGTCGTGGCGATCGTCGGCGTGGTCGCCGCGATCATCAACAACGCCCTCAAGGGCGGCGCCGACAAGGTCGGCGACTGCATCGAGGGCGCCGACGCGGGCAAGACCTGCTGAGCGACGGATCACCTACGACCATGTGGGGCCACGGGGGAAGGGGCGCAGCCGCGCCGCACCGCGACCGGATGCCCGGATGCGTACGCCGTCGAGTGGAGGCCGCCTCCACCCGCGGCGAGTCCGGCATGACCGCGATCGAGTTCGTGCTGCTCACCCCGGTGCTGTTCTTCATGATCTTCGCGACGGTGCAGTTCGCGCTGTACTTCTTCGCGGACCACGTCGCCCAGGCCGCGGCCCAGGCGGGCGCGCGCAAGGCCCGCGCCACGGCCGACGAGAACCCGGGCGGCTGGCGCGGCGAGGCGAACGACGTCGTCGAGGACTACATCCGCCAACTGGGGCCCGAGCTGGTGCTCGGCCCCGACGTCAAGACGATCCAGCCCGAGCAGAACACGGTCGGCGTGGAGATCACCGCCAACGTGCCGTCGGTCTTCCCGGGCCTCGACCTGACCGTGCACGCGCGGTCGGCGGGCCCGGTGGAGCGGTTCGTGGAGGAGGCCGGATGAGACGGCCCGGACCAGGCCGCCGACGCCTCGCGGGCGCGGCGCCGCCCCGGGCGGGGGACAGCGGCCTCTCCACGGTGGAAGTCGTCATCCTCGCGCCGGTGATGATCCTGTTCATCCTCGTCCTGGTGGCCTTCGGGCAGCTCGTGGACGGCCGCGGCGCCGTCGACGGGGCCGCGCGGGACGCGGCCCGGGCGGGCTCCATCCAGAAGGACCAGGGCACGGCGATGATCGAGGCGCGCAGGGCCGCGCGGGCGAACCTGGAGGACGTCTGCTCGGGGCCGGTGACCGTCGTGCAGAAGAGCCCCGGGTTCCGGGCGGACACCCTCTTCACCGTCGAAGTGAGCTGCGAGGTCAGGGGCCTTGGCCTGCTCGGCCTCGACGTGCCGACGACGCTGACGTCCACGTTCAGCTCGCCGCTCGACCCGCTGCGGAGGTCCGGGACATGAGCGGTGCCTTCGTCGCGCGGGCGCGGATCTCGCTCGACGGCCGCCGCGCGCGCCTGGACGACCGGGGTTCGGGCGCCGGCGCGGTCATCGTCTTCGCGCTCGTCTTCCTGACCCTGGCCGCGTTCGTGATCGACGGCGGCCTGTCCGTGTCGAAGCGCGAACGCGCCGCCGACATCGCGGAACAGGCGGCGCGCTACGCGGCGCAGGACATCGACCGCGAGGGCCTGTACGCGGGCGAGGAAGCACCCATCCGGTACGAGAACTGCGGCGCCCGCGTACGGAAGTTCGCCCAGGAGATGGGCCTGCGCGGCGCGGACGTGGCGGCCACCCACTGCGTCAGCGCCGACGCCCAGCAGGTGGAGGTCGAGGTGCAGATGACGTACAGCCCGGTCTTCACCGGCATGTTCTACGGCGGCGACGTCGTGGTCCACGGCCGGGCGACGGCGGAGAACCAGGTGGGATGAGCCGAAGGCGTCCGCCCCGCGCGGAGCGGCCCGGGTCGGGGCCGGGGCCGGGGCAGTTCCCTGGTCCGAAGTACGACATGAAGCAAGAGAAGTGCGACATGAGGAGAGAAAGAGTGCGTCAGCACATACGCCGTTCCCTGGCAGTGGTGTCCGTATCGGCCGCCGCGGCGCTCACCCTGGGCGCGAGCCCCAGCTCGGCGGCGGTCCACGCCAACCTCTACGAGGGGTACTCCGTGGGCTCGGTCTCGTACAACCCGGCGAACGACGTCGTGAAGGTCAAGGACCTCAAGAAGGACGGCCGTTCCTTCGGCGTGGTGGTCTTCGGCCCGGCCACGGAGGGCAGGGGCGGGCACTGCGTGGTGGGCGGCAAGAACAAGACGCGCACCTGTGACTTCAACTTCGGCAGCGGCCGGGTGAACTTCGAGGTCTACACGAAGCGTGGCGGCAACCACTGGGTCGTGGACAGGTTCCAGACGCGCACCTGAGCAGAGGTCCCGCCGGTCCGGCCGGGGCCGTCCCCGGGCCGGAGCGGCCGGAGTTGTCCCCAGGCCGGAGGGCGGAGTTGTCCACAGGCCGGGGGTTGTCCACAGGCCGCCCCCGGCCGGGCGCACCTTCCGTACGATCGCCTTCATACGGTCAGCAGTACGTTCATCCGACACCACAGGCACCCACAGGACCAGGACCAGGACCCGCCATGGCGCGACGCAACACCCGCTCCTCGAACGGCTCGCCGGGCACCCCGGCGACGCCGCGGAACAGGACGCCGCAGCCGCTGCCGACGCGACGGCGTTCGGCCGGGGACTTCGTCAAGGCGTTCCTCGCCTTCGTCGCCCTCGCCGTGCTGCTCGTCGGCGTGCCCGGGGCCCTCGCATACTTCGTGGGCAGGCCGCTGCCCGGCGGAGCGCCGTCCCTCGACTGGCTCCAGCAGGAGATCACGGTCGGCACGTTCGTGAAGGTGCTGACGGTGGTCGTGTGGCTGGCCTGGGCCCAGTTCGCCGCCTGCGTGCTCGTCGAGGTGAAGGCCGCGCTCTCCGGGGTCGGGATGCCGGGGCGGGTGCCGGGCGCGGGGCCGAGCCAGGTGCTCGCGCGGCAGCTGGTCGCGGCTCTGCTGCTCATCGGTGCCACGGCGGCCGGTTTCGCGCCGGGGCTCTCGCAGTTCGGCCAGTCCCCCGAGGAGACGGGGAAGCCCACCGCGGCGGCCGCTCAGCGGACGCCTGGGCTCTTCGCGCAGGAGCAGCAGGGCGCGGCGACGGCGAGCGCGGTCGCGGTCGCGGAGCAGGCGGCCCGGGCCGCCGACCGCGCCGGCACCGGCGAGGACGGTGGCACGAAGTTCTACCGCATCCAGCCGCCCGAGGGCCGCCACCACGACTCGCTGTGGGAGATAGCGGAGCGGCACCTGGGCGACGGCCGCAGGTACAAGGAGATCTACCAGCTCAACAAGGACCGGGAGCAGCCCGACGGCTCCCGCCTGTCCGAGGCCAGCCTGATCCGGCCCGGCTGGATCATGGAGATGCCCGCCGACGCCCACGGCGGCGAGCTGATCGAGATGCCCGACGAGGCGCCGAAGGTGCCCCAGGAGATCCGCGAGCAGATCTCCGACTACGCGAAGTCGGGGGACGCGCGCCAGGGCGGCGGCGCCCAGGAGAGCGGCGACCGCAAGGGCGGCGGATCCGTCGACCGGGACACGGCACACATCACGCTTCCCGAGCAGCGTCCCGGCGCCGAGCAGCGTCCGGGTGCCGAGCAGCGCCCGGGCGCCGAGGAGCGTCCGGGCGGGCCCGCTGGGCGTGACGAGGGCGCGGCGGCCGCGTCCGACGGCTTCTCCTTCGGACTTCCCGAGGCGCTCGTCGGGGCACCGCTGCTCGCCGCCGGGCTGCTCGGCGCGCTCGGCAGGCGCCGACGCCACGCCCTGTGGCAGTCGGCGATGGGCGCCGTCGGCGGGCGCCGCGGCATGGAGCCGCCCACGCCGACCGGCACCGCGGCCGACGCGCAGGACGCGCTGCTCGTGGGCGCCGACCCCGAGGGCGTCCGGCTCCTGGACCGCTCCCTGCGCGGCCTCGCCGCCGCGCTCACCGAGGAGTCCCGCCCCTTGCCGACGGTGTATGCGGCTTGGTTGAGCAACGGCGACCTGCACCTCCAGCTCGCCCAGCCCGCGGGCCGGCCGCCCGCGCCCTGGAGGCTGGGGCAGGACCAGACGTTCTGGACGCTGACCCGCGCCGACGCCGAGGCGTACGAGGACGTGGACGCGGCGGCGCCCTACCCCGGCCTGGTGTGCCTCGGCACCATGGACGACTCGCGCCTGCTGCTCAACCTGGAAGCGGTGCCGGGCATCGTCTCGCTGAGCGGCACCGCCGCCGACCGGGCCGCGGTGTTCGCCTCCGTCGCCGCGGAGCTGGCCACCAACGGCTGGTCGGACCGCATGACGATCACGCTCGTCGGCTTCGGCCGGGACCTCACCCCGCTCGCGCCGAACAGGCTGCGGCACCTGGAGGACGTCGAGGCGCTCATCGAGGCCATGGAGGCCGAGACGCGGCAGCGGCGCGGCGCGCTCGGCGCCGCGGGGCACGACTCGGTCCTCACCGGCCGCACCGGCCCCGCCCGGCACACCCGCTGGGCTCCGCACCTGGTGCTGCTCGCGGCCCGGCCCGCCGCCGACGAGGCCGTCAAGCTCGCCGAGCTGGCCGCCGACGCCAGCCGCCTCGGCATCGGCTATCTCGTCGGCACGGACTCCGGCGAACTGCCCGGCGCCGCCTGGGAGATGGAGATCACCGGCGACGGCAAGCTCCTCGCGCCGCTGCTCGGCCTGGAGCTGGCGGCGCAGCGGCTGCCGGACACGCTCCAGCGCGCGGTGGTCGAGCTGTTCACCGCGGCGGACCCCGACGGCGGTGATGGCGGCGACGGCGGCGACGACTCCACCGGCGGCGCGGCCGCGCCCCCCTTCCTCGTCGACGTCAGCGAGCAGGGCCGCCCCGCGGTGTACGCGCGCCTGGTCGGGACGTACGAGATCATCGGCCTGGAGAGCCCCGAAGGCGAGCGCAGCCCGCTGATGCATGAGGCGCTCGCCCTGCTGCTGCTCCACCGCGAAGGGGTGCACCCGCGCGTGCTCGCCTCCGCGCTGTGGCCGCGCGGCGTGACCGAGGACGTGCGGGACGCCCTCGTCGACCGGGTCAGGGAGTGGCTCGGCAGCGACCCCGACGGCGCGCCCCGGCTGCGCGCGGACATGTCGGGCCGGCTCACGCTCGCCCCGTCCGTGGTCTCCGACCTGGACGTGCTGCGCTCGCTGTACCACGAGGCGACGCAGGGGCGCGGGGCAGGCAATCGCGCGGTGCGCGGCCGCATGCTCACGGACGCGCTCGTCCTCGTCCGCGGCCCGCTGCTCGCCGACCGCCCCCAGGGGAGGTACGGCTGGCTGACGCACGAGATAGTCGACGCGCAGCTGCCGCTGCTCGTGGCGGACATCGGGCTCGCGCTCAGCGAGTTCCACCTGGAGAAGGGGCGCGCGGAGAAGGCCATTGAGGCCCTGACCTCCGCCCGCGCCTCGGCCCCCGCCGACGAGCGGCTGTGGAACGAACTGCTGCGTGCCACGCACGCCACCGACGACCCGGCCCGGCTCCGGACCCTGGCCGCCGACCTGGTCGCCCGCAGCGGCGCGCGCGGCCTGCCGCCGCGCACGGAGGCGCTCCTTGACGAGCTGCTCCCGGCGTGGCGCGACGGACTCACGGCGGTGGGGTGACCGTGGAGCCCGCCCTCGTGCTCGGCGCCGCGTCCTGGGGCGCCCTGGCCGGGCTCGCGCTGCCCCGTGCCGTGTACCGCTTCTCGGCCCCGGCGGGGGAGCCCTGGCGCGACCGCTGCCCGAGCGGCGCGCACGAGGTGCGGGGCTGGCTGGGCGGGGGCCGCTGCCCGGACGGGGAGCGGTTCGGCCCCCGCGCCCCCCTCCTCGCCCTGGTCGCGGCGGTGGTCTGCGCGCTGCTCGGCCTGGCCACGGGCCCGCGCCCGGAGCTGGTGGTGTGGCTGCTGCTCGTGCCGCCCGCCCTCGTCCTGGCCTGTGTCGACCGCGCGGTCATGCGGTTGCCGGACGTGCTGACGCTGCCGCTCGCCGCGGTGGCGCTCGGGCTCCTCGGGGTGGCCGCCGCGCTGCCCGGGCACGACGGGGAGTGGACGAAGGCGGCCCTCGGCGCGCTGGTGCTCAGCGGCGGCTACTTCCTGCTGTTCCTGATCAATCCGAACGGGATGGCGTTCGGCGACGTGAAGCTCGCGCTCTCGCTCGGCGCGGCCCTGGGGTGGTACGGCTGGGGAGCGCTGCTGCTCGGCACGTTCGCCGGCTTCGTGTGCGCCGCGCTGTACGGCGCCTGGCTGGTCGTGGTGCGCGGGGCGAGCCGCAGGACGGCGATAGCGTTCGGCCCGTTCCTGCTGGCCGGGGGCCTCGCGGGCGTCCTGCTCGGCGCGGCCGCGGCCTGACTCCGGGGCACGCCCCACCGGCCGCCGGGGGCCCGGAGGCCTGGCGTACGCTGAAGAGCGATCTGTCCAACCCCCTTACGGAAGGGACGCCCCGGTGACCGAGAAGGCCGACCTCACGTCCTCTGATGTCACAGCCGTCCTCGACCGTGCCGCGGCGGGCGGACGGATCAGCGCCGAAGAGGCGCTCGCCCTGTACCGTGACGCCCCGCTGCACGCGCTCGGCGCCGCCGCCGACGCCGTGCGCCGCCGCCGGTACGCGGGCACGGAGCACATCGCGACGTACATCATCGAGCGGAACATCAACTACACGAACGTCTGCGTGACGGCGTGCAAGTTCTGCGCCTTCTACGCCGCCCCCAAGGACACCAAGAAGGGCTGGACCCGGGACCTCGACGACATCCTGCGCCGCTGCGCGGAGACCGTGGAGCTGGGCGGCACGCAGATCATGTTCCAGGGCGGCCACCACCCGGACTTCGGCGTGGAGTACTACGAGAAGCACTTCGCGGCCATCAAGAAGGAGTTCCCGCAGCTCGTCATCCACAGCCTGGGGGCGAGCGAGGTCGAGCACATGGCCCGGATCTCGAAGGTGTCCGTCGAGGAGGCCATCCAGCGGATCAACGCCGCCGGGCTCGACTCCTTCGCGGGCGCCGGCGCCGAGCTGCTCCCGGAGCGGCCGCGCAAGGCCATCGCCCCGCTGAAGGAGTCGGGCGAGCGCTGGCTGGAGATCATGGAGGCCGCGCACAACCTCGGAGTGGAGTCCACCTCCACGATGCTCATGGGCACGGGCGAGACGAACGCCGAGCGCATCGAGCACCTGCGCATGATCCGCGACGTACAGGACCGGACGGGCGGCTTCCGGGCCTTCATCCCGTACACGTACCAGCCGGAGAACAACCACCTCAAGGGCCGCACCCAGGCCTCGATCTTCGAGTACGTCCGGATGATCGCGATCGCGCGGATCTTCCTGGACAACGTGGCGCACATCCAGGGCTCCTGGCTGACCACCGGCAAGGAGGCCGGTCAGCTGACGCTGCACTACGGCGCGGACGACCTCGGCTCGGTGATGCTGGAGGAGAACGTGGTCTCGTCGGCGGGCGCCAAGCACCGCTCCAACCTGCGCGAGATGATCGACATGATCCGCTCCGCCGACCGCGTGCCCGCGCAGCGCGCCACGACGTACGAGCACCTGGTCGTGCACGACGACCCGGCGGACGACCCGGTCGACGAGCGCGTGGCCTCGCACATCTCCTCCACCGCCATCGAGGGCGGCACGGCCCACCCGGAGCTGAAGCTCCTCACCGCCAACTAGGGCCGCGCGAGGGCCAGTTGCTGACACTGCACCAGGTGTGCGCGGTCCGGCCCGCTCCCGCGGGGGCGGACGCCGTCGTCGTCGACGGCGGCCGGATCGCGGCCGTGGGACCGTGCGAGGAACTGGTCGCGGCGTACGACGGCCGCGCCCGGGTCCGGCGCTGGGACGGCGTCCTGACCCCCGGCCGCCACGAGCCCGACGCCGCGGCCCTCCTGGAGTCCGCCTACTGGCCCGACCCGCGCGAGGCGGAGCAGCTCGGCACCGAGCCGCTGACCGGCGCGGACCTGGCGCGGCTCGGCATGACGGACACCCGCTGGGGCGCCAGCGCCCGCCGCGGCCTGCAACGCCTGCTCGCCACCGGCACCACGTCGCTGACGGGCCCGTTCACCCACCCTTCGGTGCGTACGGCCGTCACTCGTTCAGGCATCAGGGTCACCGCCGCCGCCCCGCCCGAAACCCCCTTGGCCCCGTCGGCCCCAGCGGCTTTCGCGATCTTCTCCGGGGACGGCACCTGCCTCGCGACGGCCATCGAGGGCCGCCTCGTCTTCCGCCGCCGTTAAGGGGCCCGAAGGGGCGCGGGGAACTGCGCGAGCAACCACACGAACGCCGCACCCACCCACGGTGGGAAGAGGGCAGGCGAGAGGCCCCGGCCGAGGGAGAGGACCGGCCTGACACAATGGGCCGGGTGACCCGCGCATCCCTGGACAAGCAGCCGCACGAAGTCGCCTCGATGTTCGACGACGTCGCGGAACGGTACGACCTCACGAACGACGTGATCTCGCTCGGCCAGGCCCGGCTGTGGCGCAAGGAGGTCGCCAGGGCCGTCGACGCGCGGCCCGCGCAGAAGATCCTCGACCTCGCCGCGGGGACGGCCACGTCCTCGCAGCCCTTCGCGCAGGCGGGCGCGTACGTGGTGCCGTGCGACTTCTCGCTCGGCATGCTGCGCGTCGGCAAGCAGCGCCACCCGTGGATGCCGTTCACCGCGGGGGACGCCACGAGGCTGCCGTTCAAGGACGACACCTTCGACGCCGTCACGATCTCCTTCGGCCTGCGCAACGTGCAGGACACCGACGCCGCGCTGCGCGAGCTGTTCCGCGTGACCCGGCCCGGCGGGCGCGTGGTGATCTGCGAGTTCTCCGAGCCGACGTGGGGCCCGTTCCGCAAGGTCTACATCGAGTACCTGATGCGCGCCCTGCCGCCGGTCGCCCGCACGGTCTGCTCGAACCCGGACGCGTACGTCTACCTCGCCGAGTCCATCCGCTCCTGGCCGAACCAGCCGCAGCTCGCGGCGCGCCTGGCCGACGCGGGCTGGTCGAAGGTGGCGTACCGGAACCTGACGGGCGGTGTGGTGGCGCTCCACCGGGGGTTCAAGAAGGACTGAACGGTCGTTTCGGCAACGGTCGAACGGTCGTTTCGGACACGGCGGTTGACGGGAACCGCACGCCGGGGAAGATGTGTCAGTTGATATGTACCGGCCACTCCGTGTGGCCGGGGCATAACGGTCGGCGCTCACCGACCCGTCCCCCTGACGATCTCCCCAAGACGGAGCGTTCCGATGTCGTCGTACTGCGCGCACTGCGGGGCGCCATCCCCGGACGAGGCCCGCTTCTGTATGAAATGCGGGCGGGAACGCCTTGCGGAGCCGAGAGCGGAGGCCCCGGACGCCGCGCCGCGGGACGCGCCTCAGGAGACGCCCCAGGACGCTTCCGAGGGCGCCCCCGCAGGCCCTGCCGGCCCCGCCGGTCCCACAGGCCCCGGCGAAGAGCCGAGTCACCCCAAGACACTGGTGGTGCCCCCCACCCCGACGGCCGCACCACCCCCGGCCGTCGCACCGCCCCCGGCCGTCGCACCGCCCCCGGCCGTCGCACCGCCCCCGGCCGTCGCACCGCCCCCGGTGGCCCCGGCAGCCCCACCGGCCTCCTTCCCTCCACCGGACCCGCCCGCGTACGCCCCCGCCCCCGCCCGGCCCTCGCCCGTCGGCGCCTTCCTCGGGCGGACCGCGCGCGGTGACTGGGCCGGGTCCGCGCAGGCCGCGCTGTGGCCGCTGGCGGCGCTGCTGATCTCCGCGCTCGCGTGCGCCGTGCCGACGTACGGGCAGGACGACGAGGACGTCGTCGGCTTCGCCGACCGGCTGCGCATCGCCCTCGCCTTCGTCCTCCAGGCGGTGGGCGGAAGCCTGGAGTTCTCGGGCAGCGAGGAGACCGGCCTCGACGGCTCGACGTCGGAACGGGTGGTCGAGGGCACCTTCGCCGTGCACCTGGTGCCGCTCACGGTGACGGCCCTGTTCATCGGGGCGCTCGTCGTCGGCGCGCGCATCCTCAGGAGCCGCGTGCGGCTGCGCGGGCAGAGCCTGCCGGGGAGCACGGTGGGTCTCGAAGCGGCGGTCCGCGTCGGGGTCCTCACCGCGCTCGGCGTGCTGGTGCTCGCCCTCTTCGGACAGCCCGAGATCCAGCGCGTCGAGGTGTCGTCCGGGCCGTTCCTCGCGATGCTCGGCGCGCTGGCGCTCGGCCTTGGCGTCTCGGCCGCCGTGCTGCACCGCGACGGCGGAGCGCCCTGGCTGGCCGCGCGCCCCGGCGCACAGGCCTTCACCCGCGCCCTGGGCGCATCCCTGCGCGCCCTCGCCCTCGTGCTCGTCCTCAGTTCCGTCACCGCGTACTTCAGCGTCACGCAGATCGACGCCTTCAGTGGCGACTCCGACGTGCCCGGCTCGGACGTGTCGGACGACCGGGTCTCGCCCTACCTCGTCGCGCTGCTCCTCCTGCCGAACCTCGGTCTGCACGCGCTCGGCCTCGGCTGGGGCGCGCCGCTGACGTCCGAGGCGAGCCGGGGCTCGCGGTACGGCGGCTACGGCGACAGCGACGAGAGCGAGTCGTTCGGCCTGTCGAAACTCGGTGACCTGGTCAACTCCGGAGCCGTCGTGGGCGCGTTGGCGCTCGGCCTGGTGTGCGCCCTCGTGATCGCGCTCGTGGGCGCGCGCCGCTGCGCCCGCCGCGGTGAGCAGATCCTGGCCGCGGGGCTCTCCTTCGGTCTCGTCCTGCTGCTCGCCGCGGTCGGCGGCGTCGGCGTCGAGACGTCCACCCAGCAGCGCGGCCTCGGCGGCGAGACGTCCAGCGGCTCGTTCGACGCGGGCGTGAGCATGCCGGACCTGCTGCTGTTCGGCCTTCTGTGGGTGGCCGGGGCGGTGCTCGTGGTGGCGGTGTTCACCGCGCGCGGCAGCGGGGTGCCGCCCGTTCCGCCCGGCCCGCCGGTGGGGCAGCCGCCCCCGGCGGCACCGGGCGCGGCGGGCCCCGGCGCGCCCGCGGCGTACGCCGTCCCCGGCCCGTACGACCCTCACGCGGCCCCCACCCAGGGCGTTCTGGCCGCACCTCCCGCCCCCGCGCGGCCGCGTGGCCGCGTCGGGGTCTGGGCCCTCACGCTGGCCGTCGCCCTCCTCGTCGGCGGCGGCACGACGGCGGGCATCGTCGTCTGGCAGGACAACCAGAGCACGTCGGACGACGCGGGCAAGCCGAACAGGCCCGACAAGGCCGGCCAGGGCGCGACCGGCACCGAGGACGACAACAGGAACGGCGGCCCGGCCGTCAGCCACACCGACGAGCCGAGCCGGCGGACGCCGACCGAACCCGCGCGCCCCTCCACGGGGGAGAGCGACGGCGGCGAGACGGTGGACGACGCCGCGGTGCCGCCGGGCTCCACCCGCGTCACCGACCCGAAGGGGTTCTCGTTCGCGGCGCCCGACGGCTGGGGCAGCCGCGCCGGGGACAACCCCACGCAGTCCACGTACGCGGGTACGAGCGGAGCGGAGAACTTCCTCGTCGGCGTGATCCCGGACGCCGGCTACACCTCGTACGAGAACCTCACGAAGATGGAGAGGTTCGCCGAGAAGGACCCCGACAAGTCGGACTACCGGCGGCTCCGCCTGGAGGACAACACCTTCCAGGGCCGCGCGGGCGCGGTGTGGGAGTACACGTACACCGACAAGTCGGGCCGCGAGATCCACGCGATCAACCAGAGCTACGTCACGGCCGACGGCACCGAGTACGCGATCCAGCTGTCCTGGCGCGCGAAGGTGTGGTCGACGGAGCGCGGCACGCGGACGCACCGGACGGCGCTCGACACCTGGCAGACGACGGGCTGATCCGACGGCCGCCCCGGGGGGTGGCGGCCCGCCCGGGCAGCCACCCACACGGTGGACAGCGGCCGGCCCGGGCAGCCGGCCGACACGGTGGACAGCGGCCCGCCCGGGCAGCCGCCCGCCTCGGCACGCGGCCCCCGGCCCTCAACCCCCGACGCCGACCTCCGGCTGTCCCGGCTCGGCCAGCTCCCGCTGGAGGCCGCCGTCCGAAGGGCCGGGCAGCCGCGGCTCGCGGACGCCCGCGCCGCCCTCGCCCTCGTCGGGGCCGAGGTCGAACCACACGGTCACGACGGCGCCGCGCGGCACCTCGACCTCCGGCAGCGGGTACTGGCGCACCACGTACTCCAGGGCCGCGTCGTCGAGTTCGGAGCGGTCGCCCGCCACCAGGCGCACGCCGCGCTCCGCGGCCTTCTTGCGCGCGTCCATCGCCATCAGGCCCACGAAGCGCGGCACGCGCACTTCCAGCGGCCCGGCGTCCTCCGGAGTCCTCGGCACAGGCGTCACCCCTCGACGGCAGGGGCGCGAGCCCCCAGCGGTAGGGGAGGCCCCGGCGGTAGGGGAAGGGTAGCCCGGCCGGGCCGGACTACAACCCCACGCGGTAGCAGGACGCGTACCGGTCCGCGCCGGGCACGTCGTACGTCTCCTGGCGCTCCATGCCGAGGCGCGCGGCCACCGCCATGGACCGTTCGTTGCGCGTGTCGATGACGGCGACCACCGAGGGCACGCCCGCCGCCCGCAGCCGGTCCAGGGTCGCGCGGGCCGCCGCGATCGCGTAGCCGCGCCCCCAGGCCTTGCGGGCGAGCCGCCAGCCGATCTCGATCTCCCCCGTGGGGCCCCACTCCCGCGGCCACGGCTGGGCCCCCGCGAGGCCGACGGGCTCGCCGTCCGGATCCAGCAACGTCCACAGGCAGAAGCCCAGTTCCGCGTCGTGGCGGCGCTGGCGCGCGGTCAGCTCCTCGTACACGGACAGCTCGCTGGACACGCCGCCGCCCACGTACCGCATGACCTGGGGGTCGTCGAAGAGCCGGTGCCAGACGAAGGCGTCCTCATGCGTCGGCACGCGCAGGCCGACGGCCGGGGCGGTGCCGGTCCGGTGGGGCGCGTCGTCCAGCTCGCTCACGTCGCTCACAAGTGGCCCTTCGGGTGATCGATCAGTACCGCCTCATAGACTGCCCTCATCCCGTGCCGGTCGGCACACTGATTTCGAGCCTTCGGGAGAACCCGCCGTGACCGAGCCGCTCTCCGACACCACCGCCAACTCCGCGGACGTCATCGTCGTCGGCGCCGGTCCGGCCGGTTCGACCACCGCGTACTACCTGGCGAAGGCCGGGCTCGACGTGCTCCTCCTGGAGAAGACCGCCTTCCCGAGGGAGAAGGTCTGCGGCGACGGCCTGACGCCGCGCGCCACGAAGCAGTTGGTGTCCATGGGCATCGACATCTCCGAAGAGGCCGGCTGGCTGCGCAACAAGGGCCTCCGCATCATTGGTGGCGGGGTACGGCTCCAGCTGGATTGGCCGGATCTCGCCTCTTACCCCGACTACGGGCTCGTCCGGAAGCGCGACGACTTCGACGAGCAGCTCGCCCGCCAGGCCCAGAAGGCGGGCGCGCGGCTGTACGAGCGGTGCAACGTGGGCGCTCCCGTCGTCGACGACCGCACCGGCCGCATCACCGGCGTGGAGGCCAAGCTCGGCGAGGACAAGACGCCGGTCACCTTCCACGCGCCGCTGGTGGTCGCCGCCGACGGCAACTCCACGCGCCTGTCGCTCGCGATGGGCCTGCACCGCCGCGAGGACCGCCCGATGGGCGTCGCGGTGCGCACGTACTTCACCTCGCCGCGCCACGACGACGACTACCTGGAGTCCTGGCTGGAGCTGTGGGACCGCCGCGGCGCCCAGGACCGGCTCCTCCCCGGCTACGGCTGGATCTTCGGCATGGGCGACGGCACGTCGAACGTCGGCCTCGGCGTCCTGAACACGACCGCCGCCTTCAAGGAGCTGGACTGGCGCGAGGTCCTGAAGGCCTGGTGCGCCTCCATGCCCGAGGACTGGGGCTACACCCCGGAGAACATGACGGGCCCGATCCGCGGCGCCGCCCTGCCCATGGCCTTCAACCGCCAGCCGCACTACACCCGCGGCCTGCTGCTCGTCGGCGACGCGGGCGGCCTCGTCAACCCGTTCAACGGCGAGGGCATCGCCTACGCCATGGAGTCCGGGCAGATCGCCGCGGACGTCATCGTGCAGGCCGTCGCCCGCGCCACGCCCGCCCAGCGCGAACTGGCCCTCCAGCGCTACCCGAAGGTCCTCAAGGACACCTACGGCGGGTACTACACGCTCGGCCGCGCCTTCGTGAAGCTCATCGGCAACCCGAAGGTCATGCAGATCGCCGCACAGCGCGGCCTCACGCACCCGCTCCTGATGAAGTTCACCCTGAAGATGCTCGCCAACCTCACGGACCCGACGGGCGGCGACGCGATGGACCGCATCATCAACGGCCTGAGCCGCGTGGCCCCCAAGGCCTGAGAGCCGCATGCGCGAAAGGGCCGCCGCTCCCGACGGGAGCGGCGGCCCTTTCGCGGTTCAAGCCCAGTTCAAGCCCAGTTCAAGCTCAGAGCACGCGCACGGCACCGGAGGCCGGGTAGCCCGACAGGTCCTGGATCACGACGCCCTTGCTCGGGTTCGCGGCGTCCAGGTACTGGCCGTTGCCGATGTAGACACCGACGTGGTACGCGGAGCCCGCGCCGCCCCAGTACAGGATGTCGCCCACCTGGATGTTGGAGAGCGAGACCGGGGTGCCGGCCGTCGACTGCGCCTGCGAGACGCGCGGCAGGTCCACGCCCGCCTGCTTGAAGGCGGCCTGGACGAGGCTGGAGCAGTCCCACGCGTTGGGGCCCGAGGCACCCATCACATACGCGTCGCCCAGCTGCGCCTTGAGGAAGCTGATGACGGTGGCCACGCTGCCGCTGGAGGGCGCGGAGACGTTCGAGGTGTCGGAGGCGGACGAGGAGGAGCTGCCGCCGCCGGAGCCGCCCGAGGGGGCGGAGTTGGTGCTGAGCTGCGTGCGCTCGGTGGCCCGCGCGGCGCGCTCCGCGGCCTTCTTGCGCTTGGCCTCGGCCTCGGCCTTGGCCTTCTGCTCGGCCTCCGCCTTCTTCTCAGCGGCCTTCTGGTCCTTGGTGGCCTGCTTGGCGGCCTTGACGGCGGCGGCCTCCTGCTGGGCGCGCGCCTCGTAGCTGTCGGCCGTCTGCTGCGTGGCATCCGCGGACTGCGCGATCTGAGCGGACAGATCGGCGGTCAGGGTGGGCAGCTCGATCGTCTCGGTCACCGGCTCGGCGGCGTTCGCCGTACCGGCGGCGCCGGCCACGGCCAGGGTGCTGAGGACGCCACCGGCAACTCCGGCGCGCAGAGCCATCTTCGACGCGCTGCGACGGGGCTTCCGGTGGCTGGGTATGTGAGCGGTGTGGGACATGGGAACAACCGCTATCAAGGAGTAGGGGTTCCCTTCAAGAAACGTGTGCTGCGCCACAGTTGCCCCGTGCGGCCTTGAATCCCGGGCGTGTCGCTTCTTATTGACGCCGTAACGGGCAATGCGGACAGTGGTGATCACGCCTGTGATCATGGGTTTTCCGAGTTACGTCCGAATTGCCCGTGGTCTAACACGTGTTCAGGCCGTTGGCCAAGCCCGGTTGTTCGAGCCAGGGGTCGAGTGTGGCGCACGTCACCTTCCGGGCCGCGTGGGCATCGCCCGAGACCCGGCCGAGACCTGGCCGATATCTCCCGGGTACCTCATGAGTCCCTTCCGAACCCTTGAGCGACGGCCGGATGCTCTCCTCGCGTGCGACTTCGGTGGCGGACTCGTGAACGCGTGCACACGGCGAGGCTTCCCGCCCCCTTCCCCGGACGCGTCCACCGCCGTCCACATCCCTGCCGCCAAAGTGTGAACGCGTCCCTCTATCAAGTGATCACGTCCAGCGCCAATTTGCCTGTAGTGGCCATCACTTGATAATGCAACACCGCCCCGACCAGCCCTGACGCACCAAGATGTCACCTCTGGTGATCACTCAGGTGCTTCGCGTACGAAGATCACCGCTCATCCGACTTCATGATCCTTCGTCAGGTGGTGGAGATCACAAAGCCGTTGTCGTACCCCGTGTCGCAGATCACAGACCGGCAGGCATAAGATGCGGGGCAGTTGGGCTTGTGACCTGCTTCACATGTAAGCGATCTTCGGGAGGCTCCGAAGGCCCGGGATCGCGTACGGGCGGGGCGGCGAGCGGGTCCGACGCAACCGCCAGCAGTCAGTGCCGACTGAGAGGAGCGAGGAGCGGTGAACGCGTATGCGCCCATCCTCGTACTGGGAGCCCTCGGGGCAGGCTTTGCGATTTTCTCCGTGGTCATGGCCACGCTTGTCGGCCCGAAGCGGTACAACCGCGCGAAGCTCGAGGCCTACGAGTGCGGAATCGAGCCGACCCCCACGCCGGCCGGCGGCGGGCGCTTCCCCATCAAGTACTACCTGACGGCGATGCTCTTCATCGTCTTCGACATCGAGATCGTCTTTCTCTACCCCTGGGCCGTGAGCTTCGACGCCCTGGGGATTTTCGGGCTCGTGGAGATGCTGCTCTTCGTGCTCACCGTCTTCGTCGCCTACGCGTACGTATGGCGGCGCGGCGGCCTGGAATGGGACTGACCCCGGCAAGGGACTGACCCCCGATATGGGACTGAGCCCCGGAAGGGGACAGAGGAGCCACTGAGCATGGGACTCGAAGAGAAACTGCCGAGCGGATTCCTGCTGACCACCGTCGAGCAGGCCGCAGGGTGGGTGCGCAAGGCATCCGTCTTCCCCGCCACGTTCGGCCTCGCGTGCTGCGCCATCGAGATGATGACGACCGGCGCCGGGCGCTACGACCTGGCGCGCTTCGGCATGGAGGTCTTCCGCGGCTCACCGCGGCAGGCGGACCTGATGATCGTGGCCGGGCGCGTGAGCCAGAAGATGGCGCCCGTCCTGCGGCAGGTCTACGACCAGATGCCCAACCCCAAGTGGGTGATCTCCATGGGGGTTTGCGCGTCTTCCGGCGGCATGTTCAACAACTACGCGATCGTCCAGGGCGTGGACCACGTCGTCCCGGTCGACATCTATCTGCCCGGCTGTCCGCCCCGGCCCGAGATGCTGATGGACGCGATTCTCAAACTGCACCACAAGATCCAGAACACCAAGCTCGGCGTGAACGCCGAGGAAGCGGCCCGCGAGGCGGAGGAAGCGGCCCTCAAGGCGCTCCCCACCATCGAGATGAAGGGGCTGCTGCGGTGACCGACGCGAACGACAGCACCACCGGCGGGGCCAACCCCGAGAAGGACCTCCAGGCCTCCAACCTCCCCGGCCAGCGCGGCGAGCGCGGCGAGGAGATCCGCGTCCAGCGCGGCATGTTCGGCGCCGACAACGGCGGCGACACCTCCGGCTACGGCGGCCTGATCCGCTCCATCCGGCTCCCCGGCCCCTCCAACCGCCCCTACGGCGGCTGGTTCGACGAGGTCGCCGACGAACTGGAGGGCGCCCTGGAGGAACAGGGCCTCGTCCCCGAGAACGCCATCGAGAAGACGGTCGTCGACCGCGGCGAGCTGACCTTCCACATCGCGCGCGAGCACCTCGTCCGGGTGGCCCGGACCCTGCGGGACGACCCGGCGCTGCGCTTCGAGCTGTGCACCGGCGTGTCCGGCGTGCACTTCCCCGGC
Organism: Streptomyces sp. NPDC045778; assembly: GCF_056431945.1. Lineage (NCBI taxonomy): Bacteria > Bacillati > Actinomycetota > Actinomycetes > Kitasatosporales > Streptomycetaceae > Streptomyces > Streptomyces sp. NPDC045778. The sequence goes on along the minus strand of NZ_JBWKJZ010000004.1, from coordinate 385,186 downwards.
GACAAGGGCCGCGAGCTGCACGCCGTCTACCACCTGCGCTCGCTCACCCACAACCGCCTGCTCCGCCTGGAGGTCAGCGCCCCGGACGCCGACCCGCACGTGCCGTCCCTCGTCGCCGTCTACCCGACGAACGACTGGCACGAGCGCGAGACCTATGACTTCTTCGGCCTGATCTTCGACGGCCACCCCGCACTCACGCGGATCATGATGCCGGACGACTGGCAGGGCTTCCCGCAGCGGAAGGACTACCCGCTCGGAGGCATTCCCGTCGAGTACAAGGGCGCCCAGATCCCGGCTCCGGACCAGCGGAGGTCGTACAGCTGATGAGCACTCCTTCTGCATCCGCCTCCTCCGCCTCCGCGCGCGAGACCACCGAAGGCACCGTCTACACGGTCACCGGCGGCGACTGGGACGAGGTCGCCAAGTCCGCGGTCGAGGCCGACGACGAGCGCATCGTCGTGAACATGGGCCCGCAGCACCCCTCCACGCACGGCGTGCTCCGGCTCATCCTGGAGATCGAGGGCGAGACGGTCTCCGAGGCCCGCTGCGGCATCGGCTACCTCCACACGGGCATCGAGAAGAACCTCGAATACCGCACCTGGACCCAGGGCACCACGTTCGTCACGCGCATGGACTATCTGACGCCGTTCTTCAACGAGACGGCGTACTGCCTGGCCGTGGAGAAGCTGCTCGGCATCGAGGACCAGATCCCCGACCGGGCGACGATCCTGCGCGTGCTCCTGATGGAGCTGAACCGGATGTCCTCGCACCTGGTGTGCATCGCCACCGGCGGCATGGAGCTGGGCGCCACCACGATCATGATCTACGGCTTCCGCGACCGTGAACTCATCCTCGACATCTACGAGCTGATCACCGGCCTGCGCATGAACCACGCGTACATCCGGCCCGGCGGACTCGCCCAGGACCTGCCGCCCGGCGCGGTGGACCAGATCCGCGAGTTCGTGAAGAAGATGAAGAAGAACCTCCCCGAGTACGACAAGCTCGCCACCGGGAACCCCATCTTCAAGGCCCGCATGCAGGACGTCGGCTACCTGGACCTGACCGGCTGCATGGCCCTCGGCGCCACCGGCCCGATCCTGCGCTCCGCCGGGCTCCCGCACGACCTGCGCAAGAGCCAGCCGTACTGCGGCTACGAGACCTACGACTTCGAGGTCCCGACCGCCGACACCTGCGACTCCTACGGGCGCTTCCTCATCCGCCTGGAGGAGATGCGCCAGTCGCTGCGCATCGTCGAGCAGTGCCTGGACCGGCTGCGGCCGGGGCCGGTCATGGTCGCCGACAAGAAGATCGCCTGGCCCGCCCAGCTCGCGCTCGGCCCCGACGGCCTCGGCAACTCGCTCGACCACATCAAGAAGATCATGGGCACCTCCATGGAGGCCCTGATCCACCACTTCAAGCTGGTGACGGAGGGCTTCCGGGTGCCACCGGGCCAGGCCTACACCGCCGTGGAGTCCCCCAAGGGCGAACTCGGCGTGCACGTCGTCTCCGACGGCGGCACCCGCCCCTATCGGGTGCACTTCCGCGACCCGTCCTTCACCAACCTTCAGGCCATGGCGGCGATGTGCGAGGGCGGCCAGGTCGCCGACGTCATCGTCGCCGTCGCGTCCATCGACCCCGTGATGGGAGGCGTCGACCGGTGACAGAAGCATCGCCGACGAGCCTGGGGATGCCCCAACTCCCCGCCCCCGACTACCCGGCCGACGTACGGGCCCGGCTCGAAGCGGACGCCAAGGAGGTCATCTCCCGCTATCCGGACTCCCGCTCCGCGCTGCTGCCGCTGCTGCACCTGGTGCAGTCGGAGGAGGGGTACGTCACGCGCACCGGGATGCGGTTCTGCGCGGAGGTGCTCGGCCTGACCACAGCCGAGGTCACGGCCGTGGCGACCTTCTACACCATGTACCGGCGGAAGCCCTCCGGCGACTACCAGGTCGGCGTGTGCACCAACACGCTCTGCGCGGTCATGGGCGGCGACGCCATCTTCGAGGCCCTCCAGGAGCACCTGGGCGTCGGCAACGGCGGGACCACCGAGGACGGCAAGGTGACGCTCGAGCACATCGAGTGCAACGCCGCCTGCGACTTCGCGCCCGTGGTGATGGTCAACTGGGAGTTCTTCGACAACCAGACCCCGCAGAGCGCCAAGCGCCTCGTCGACGACCTGCGCGCGGGCGTCAAGGCCGAGCCGACCCGCGGCGCCCCGCTGTGCACCTTCAAGGAGACGGCCCGCATCCTCGCGGGCTTCCCCGACGAGCGCCCCGGAGCCGTCGAGGCCACCGGCGGCGCGGGCCCCGCCTCGCTGATCGGGCTGCGCCTGGCCAAGGGCGAGGCCGCCCCCGCGCGCGTGGTCCATCCGCGCGCGGGCGGACCGGAGGGCACCCAGCCGCACGATCCGTCGCCCAGCGAGCACCTCAGCTCGCACGACGCGCCGCAGAGGACCTCGGCATCCGACCCCTCGCACTCCGCGGGCCCGGTCGGCGAGGACCGCGAGGAGGGGGAGTGATGACCTTGGCCGCCGAGATCAACGAGACCAGCCCGGAGAAGCTGCTCGCCCCGGTCCTCTCGGCCTTCTGGGACCAGGAGAAGCCCTGGACGCTCGACGTCTACCGGCGCCACGACGGCTACGAGGGCCTGCGCAAGGCCCTCGCGATGGAACCGGACGACCTCATCGCCTATGTGAAGGAATCCGGGCTCCGCGGGCGTGGCGGCGCGGGCTTCCCCACCGGCATGAAGTGGCAGTTCATTCCGCAGGGCGACGGCAAGCCGCACTATCTAGTTGTCAACGCCGACGAATCGGAGCCCGGGACCTGCAAGGACATCCCGCTCCTCTTCGCGAACCCGCATTCCCTCATCGAGGGCATCGTGATCGCCTGCTACGCGATCCGTTCGTCGCATGCCTTCATCTATCTGCGTGGTGAGGTCGTCCCCGTGCTGCGGCGGCTGCACGAGGCCGTGCGCGAGGCATACGCGGCGGGCTATCTGGGCGAGAACATCCTGGGCAGCGGACTCGATCTCGAACTCACCGTGCACGCGGGCGCGGGCGCGTACATCTGCGGTGAGGAGACCGCGCTGCTCGACTCGCTCGAAGGCCGCCGTGGCCAGCCGCGACTCCGTCCCCCTTTCCCCGCGGTCGCGGGCCTCTACGCGTGCCCCACTGTTGTCAATAACGTCGAGTCCATCGCGTCGGTTCCCGCGATCCTGCATCGCGGAAAAGACTGGTTCAAGTCGATGGGGAGCGAGAAGTCCCCGGGCTTCACGCTCTATTCGCTCAGCGGGCACGTCGCGTCGCCCGGCCAGTACGAGGCGCCCCTCGGCATCACGCTGCGCCAGCTGCTCGACATGAGCGGCGGCATGCGGCCCGGGCACCGCCTCAAGTTCTGGACGCCGGGCGGCTCTTCGACGCCGATGTTCACCGACGAGCACCTCGACGTGCCGCTCGACTACGAGGGTGTCGGCGCCGCCGGGTCCATGCTCGGCACCAAGGCCTTGCAGTGCTTCGACGAGACCACGTGCGTGGTGCGCGCGGTGACGCGCTGGACCGAGTTCTACGCCCACGAGTCCTGCGGCAAGTGCACGCCGTGCCGCGAAGGGACGTACTGGCTCGTGCAGTTGCTGCGCGACATCGAGGCGGGCAAGGGCGTGATGGCCGACCTCGACAAGCTGAACGACATCGCCGACAACATCAACGGCAAGTCCTTCTGCGCCCTCGGCGACGGCGCCGCCTCGCCGATCTTCTCCTCGCTCAAGTACTTCCGCGAGGAGTACGAGCAGCACATCACCGGCAGGGGCTGCCCCTTCGACCCCGCCAAGTCGACGCTCTGGGCCGACAGGCCCCTCAAGAGCACGGAGGTGAACGCATGACAGTACTTCAGCCGTCCAGCGGCTCCGCCGCGGGCGAACAGCGTCCCTCCGGGGGCGGGGAGGCGGCCGTCCCGCCGGAGGACCTGGTCACGCTGACGATCGACGGCATCGAGATCAGCGTCCCCAAGGGGACCCTGGTCATCCGCGCCGCCGAGCTGCTCGGCATCGAGATCCCGCGCTTCTGCGACCACCCGCTGCTCGACCCCGCCGGCGCCTGCCGCCAGTGCATCGTCGAGGTCGAGGGCCAGCGCAAGCCGATGGCGTCCTGCACGATCACCTGCACCGACGGCATGGTCGTCAAGTCGCAGCTGACGTCGCCGGTCGCCGAGAAGGCCCAGCACGGCGTGATGGAGCTGCTGCTCATCAACCACCCGCTGGACTGCCCGGTCTGCGACAAAGGCGGCGAGTGCCCCCTCCAGAACCAGGCCATGTCGCACGGCAACGCCGAGTCCCGCTTCGAGGGCAGCAAGCGCACCTTCGAGAAGCCGGTGCCGATCTCCACGCAGGTGCTGCTGGACCGCGAGCGCTGCGTGCTGTGCGCCCGCTGCACCCGCTTCTCCAACCAGATCGCGGGCGACCCCATGATCGAACTCCTTGAGCGGGGCGCGCTCCAGCAGGTGGGCACTGGAGAGGGCGACCCCTTCGCGTCGTACTTCTCCGGGAACACCATCCAGATCTGCCCGGTGGGAGCGCTCACGTCGCACGCCTACCGCTTCCGGTCGCGCCCCTTCGACCTGGTCTCCTCGCCGTCCGTGTGCGAGCACTGCGCGGGCGGCTGCGCGACCCGCACCGACCACCGGCGCGGCAAGGTCATGCGGCGGCTCGCCCAGGACGACCCCGAGGTCAACGAGGAGTGGATCTGCGACAAGGGGCGCTTCGCCTTCCGGTACGCGCAGAAGCCGGACCGCCTGACCACGCCGCTGGTGCGGAACGCCTCATCGGGCGCGCTCGAACCGGCCAGCTGGCCCGAGGCCCTGGAGGCGGCCGCACGCGGCCTCGCCGCCGCGCGCGGGCGGGCCGGTGTCCTCACCGGCGGGCGCCTCACCGTGGAGGACGCCTACGCGTACAGCAAGTACGCGCGCGTGGCCCTCGACACGAACGACATCGACTTCCGCGCGCGGGTGCACTCGGGTGAGGAGGCCGACTTCCTCGCGGCCCGTGTCGCCGGGCGCGGCCGGGACCTCGACGGCACGGGCGTCACGTACACCGCCCTGGAGAAGGCGCCCGCCGTCCTGCTCGTCGGCATCGAGGCCGAGGAGGAGGCGCCCGGCGTCTTCCTGCGCCTGCGCAAGGCGTGGCGCAAGCACGGCCAGCGCACGTACGCCGTCGCCACGCACGCCACGCGGGGCCTGGAGAAGGCGGGCGGCACGCTCCTCGCCGCCGCGCCCGGCACGGAGACCGAGTGGCTGGACGCGCTCGCCGCCGGGGTCGGCCTGGAGGACGACGGCGCGCAGGCCGCCGAGGCACTGCGCGCCGACGGCGCGGTCATCGTCGCGGGAGAGCGGCTCGCGGCCGTGCCCGGCGCGCTCACCGCCGCCGTGCGGGCCGCGTCCGCGACCGGCGCGTCCCTGGTGTGGATCCCGCGCCGCGCGGGCGAGCGCGGCGCGGTGGAGGCCGGCGCGGTGCCGTCGCTGCTCCCCGGGGGCCGCCCGGCCACCGACCCGCGCGCGCGGGAGGAGGTCGCGGCCGCCTGGGGCGTGGCCGAACTCCCGCACCGCTACGGCCGGGACACCGGCCAGATCGTGGAGGCCGCCGCGACGGGCGAGCTGAGCGCCCTTCTCGTGGGCGGCGTCGAGGTCGCCGACCTGCCCGACCCGTCACGCGCGCGTGAGGCGCTCGACGCGGTCGGCTTCCTGGTGTCGCTCGAACAGCGCCCGAGCGAGGTGACCGAGCGCGCCGACGTGGTCCTCCCGGTGGCCGCCGTCGCCGAGAAGCCGGGCACCTTCCTCAACTGGGAGGGCCGGGCCCGGATGTTCGAGGCGGCGCTCAAGCCGGACCAGATGACGCGCCGCCTGGCACCCACGGACGCGCGCGTACTGCACATGCTGGCAGACGCGGGCGACATCCACCTCGGCCTTCCCGACCTGCTGACCGTCCGGCGCGAGCTGGACCGGCTCGGCGGCTGGGACGGGCCGCGCGCGACCGAGCCCCTGGAGACCGCGGTCCAGCTGCCGCGGCCCGCCGCGGGGGAGGCCGTGCTCGCCGGACACCGGCTCCTGCTCGACCGGGGCCGCCTCCAGGAGGGCGACGACGCGCTCGCCGGGACGCGGCACGCGGCGGTGGCCCGGCTCTCGCCTGCCACCGCGGCCGAGGCGGGCGTCAAGGACGGCGACACGCTCGCCGTCACCGGAACCGAAGGGCGGGTCGAACTGCCGCTCGCGGTCACGGAGATGCCCGACCGCGTGGTGTGGCTGCCGCTGAACTCCGTGGCCGGCGGCGTCGCCTCCGCCACGGGGGCGCGGCCGGGCGAGCTGGTCAGGGTCGGCCCCGCTGTCCGCGTCGAGCCCGCCCAGGGCGCCCAGGAGGTGCAGTCATGAGCCCCATGACCCAGCTCGCCGCCGAGGACCTCTCCATGTTCGGCCGCGACCCCTGGTGGCTGGTCGCCGTCAAGGCGGTCTTCTGCTTCGCGTTCCTCGTGGTGTCCGTGCTCTTCGCCATCGTGTGGGAGCGCAAGGTCGTGGCCTGGATGCAGCTGCGCATCGGCCCCAACCGCAACGGCCCCTGGGGCTTCCTCCAGTCCCTCGCGGACGGCATCAAGCTGATGCTCAAGGAAGACCTGATCGTCAAGCGCGCAGACAAGGTGGTCTACATCCTGGCGCCGGTCGTCGCCGCCATCCCCGCCTTCATGGCGATCGCGGTGATCCCCTTCGGGCCTGCGGGCAACGAGGTCTCGATCTTCGGGCACCGCACCACGATGCAGCTCACCGACCTGCCGATCGCGATGCTCTACATCCTCGCGGTCGCCTCGGTCGGCATCTACGGCATCGTCCTCGCGGGCTGGAGCTCCGGCTCCACCTATCCGCTCCTCGGCGGTCTGCGCTCCTGCGCGCAGATGATCTCGTACGAGATCGCGATGGGCGCCGCGTTCGCGTCGGTCTTCCTGTACTCCGGGTCGATGTCCACGTCGGCGATCGTGGAGGCGCAGCAGGAGCGCTGGTACATCGTGCTCCTGCCGGTGTCGTTCCTGATCTACATCGTGACGATGGTCGGCGAGACCAACCGCGCGCCGTTCGACATGCCGGAGTCCGAGGGCGACCTCGTCGGTGGCTTCAACACCGAGTACTCGTCGATCAAATTCGCGATCTTCATGCTCGCCGAGTACATCAACATGATCACCGTCTCGGCCGTGTCCGCGACGCTCTTCCTCGGCGGCTGGCGGGCCCCCTGGCCCATCAGCGGCTTCTGGGAGGGCGCCAACCACGGCTGGTGGCCGATGGCCTGGTTCACGCTCAAGGTGCAGCTGCTGCTGTTCTTCTTCATCTGGCTGCGCGGCACGCTGCCCCGCGTCCGCTACGACCAGCTGATGAAGCTCGGCTGGAAGGTCCTCATCCCGGTGTCGGTGGTGTGGCTGATGCTCGTCGCCACCGTCCGCGCGCTGCGCAACGAGGACTACGACTTCAGCGAGATCGCCCTCTACGTAGGGGGCGGAGTCATCGCGTTGCTCCTGCTCTCCGTCCTGTACGACCTGTTCCGGGACAAGCGCGAGAAGGAGGCCGCGGCCGCCGCCGAGCCCGCGGAGGCCGGCGCCTTCGACCCGATGGCGGGCGGCTTCCCGGTGCCACCGCTGCCCGGACAGACCCTGCCGCCCGTGCCACGACGACGCCCGCGCCACGAGCGGGAGTTGATTGTCAGTGGTGGCCCGGATACTCAAAGTGACGGAAAGGAGGCGTCCGATGGCTGAGCAGTCGAACGCGCCGGACCTGCCGCCGCACGGGCAGCCGCCCGAGCGGCCGCAGAGCCAGGAAGCGGCACAGGCGAACCAGTCGGATCAAGGGTTCCAGAACCCCGTCGCGGGCTTCGCCGTGACCTTCAAGGCCATGTTCAAGAAGCGGCTGACCGAGCAGTATCCGGAGCAGCAGAAGACCACCGCTCCCCGCTTCCACGGCAGGCACCAGCTCAACCGCCATCCGGACGGCCTGGAGAAGTGCGTCGGCTGCGAGCTGTGCGCCTGGGCCTGCCCGGCGGACGCCATCTATGTGGAGGGCGCGGACAACACCGAGGAGGAGCGCTACTCCCCGGGCGAGCGGTACGGCCGCGTCTACCAGATCAACTACGCCCGCTGCATCTTCTGCGGCCTGTGCATCGAGGCGTGCCCCACGCGCGCCCTGACGATGACGAACGAGTTCGAGCTGGCCGACACCAGCCGCCAGAACCTGATCTTCACCAAGGAGCAGCTGCTCGCGGGTCTGGACGAGGGCATGGTCGAAGCGCCCCACGCGATCTACCCCGGCACGGACGAGGGGGACTACTACCGCGGCCTGGTGACGCGGGCCGCGCCCGGCACGGAGCGCCAGACCGCCGCCTCCGAGGGCGAGGCGGCGCCGGAGTCCAGGACCGAGGGGGTGGACGCGTGACCTCCGTCGCGGCCTACGCCACCTCCACGGGCGAGGCCTTCCAGTTCTGGGTGCTCGGCACGGTCGCCGTGATCGGCGCGCTGAGCACGATCCTCATGAAGAGGGCGGTGCACAGCGCCCTCTGCCTGGCCGGGACCATGATCATCCTGGCGGTCTTCTACCTGGCCAACGGCGCGTACTTCCTGGGCATCGTCCAGATCGTCGTCTACACCGGCGCGATCATGATGCTCTTCCTGTTCGTCGTGATGCTCGTCGGCGTCACCGCCGCGGACTCCCTGAAGGAGACCATCAAGGGGCAGCGCTGGCTGGCCGCCCTGTGCGGCACCGGCTTCGCCGTCCTGCTGTTCGCGGGCATCGGCAACGCCTCGGTGAAGGACTTCAACGGCCTCGGCAAGGCCAATGAGGGCGGCAACGTGGAGGGCCTCGCCGCCCTCATCTTCACGAAGTACGTCTTCGCCTTCGAGATCACCGGCGCCCTGCTGATCACGGCGACCGTCGGCGCCATGGTGCTGACCCACCGCGAGCGCACGGAGCGCGCCAAGACCCAGCGCGAGCTGGCCGAGGAGCGCGTGCGCGCCGGCAAGCACCTGCCGCCCCTGCCGGCCCCGGGCGTCTACGCCCGGCACAACGCCGTGGACATCGCGGGCCTGCTCCCCGACGGCACGCCATCGGAGCTGACGGTCAACAAGACCCTCCGGGAGCGCGGCCAGATCCGCGACGTCTCCACCGAGGCCCTGGAGGACCTGCGCGCCCTGGAGCAGCGCTCCACCGACCGCCTGGCCCGCCCCGACCTGCGCCGCACGGACCCCGGGCGCGAGGTGGGCGGCGAGAGGGCCGGGCAGACCGAGGAGGCGTCGAAGTGAATCCGGTCAACTACCTGTATCTGGCGGCCCTGTTGTTCGCCATCGGCGCCACCGGCGTGCTGATCAGGCGGAACGTGATCGTCGTCTTCATGTGCATCGAGCTGATGCTCAACGCCTGCAACCTGGCGTTCGTCGCCTTCTCCCGGCTGCACGGCAATCTGGACGGCCAGATCATCGCCTTCTTCACGATGGTCGTCGCCGCGGCCGAGGTCGTGGTCGGGCTCGCGATCATCGTGTCGCTGTTCCGCTCCCGCCACTCGGCCTCGGTCGACGACGCCAGTCTGATGAAGCTGTAAGGGGTCGCTGAATCGTGGAGAAACTGATTGCGCTGCTCGTCGCGGCGCCTCTGCTCGGAGCGGCCGTCCTGCTGTGCGGCGGGCGCCTGCTCGACCGCGTCGGCCACTGGCTCGGCACCTTGCTCTCGGCCGTCTCCTTCGTCCTCGCCGCGGTGCTCTTCACCGACATGATCGGCAAGGACGCGGAGGACCGCGGCCTGCACCAGCACCTGTTCAGCTGGATCCCGGTCGAGGGCTTCAAGGCCGACGTCGCCTTCCAGCTCGACCAGCTGTCGATGACGTTCGTCCTGCTGATCACCAGCGTCGGCACGCTGATCCACCTGTACTCGGTCGGGTACATGGAGCACGACGAGCGCCGCCGCCGCTTCTTCGGGTATCTGAACCTGTTCCTCGCGGCGATGCTGCTCCTCGTCCTCGCCGACAACTACCTGCTCCTGTACGTCGGCTGGGAGGGCGTCGGCCTCGCCTCGTACCTCCTGATCGGGTTCTGGCAGCACAAGCCAAGCGCGGCCACCGCGGCGAAGAAGGCCTTCCTGGTCAACCGCGTCGGCGACGTGGGCCTCTCGATCGCGATCATGCTGATGTTCACCACCTTCGGGACGTTCGCCTTCGGGCCCGTCCTGGAGTCCGTGGACCAGACGGGCGAGGGCAAGCTCACGGCGATCGGCCTGATGCTGCTGCTCGCGGCGTGCGGCAAGTCCGCGCAGGTGCCGCTCCAGTCCTGGCTCGGGGACGCGATGGAGGGCCCGACCCCCGTCTCCGCCCTGATCCACGCGGCGACGATGGTGACCGCGGGCGTGTATCTGATCGTGCGCTCCGGGGAGATCTTCAACGCCGCCCCGGACGCGCAGCTCGCGGTCGCGGTGGTCGGCGCGGTCACGCTGATCTTCGGTGCGATCGTCGGTTGCGCGAAGGACGACATCAAGAAGGCCCTCGCCGGGTCCACGATGTCGCAGATCGGCTACATGATCCTGGCCGCGGGCCTCGGCCCGATCGGCTACGTCTTCGCGATCATGCACCTGGTGACGCACGGCTTCTTCAAGGCCGGGCTCTTCCTCGGCGCCGGTTCGGTCATGCACGGCATGAACGACGAGGTGGACATGCGGAAGTACGGCGGCCTCAGGAAGTACATGCCGGTGACGTTCGTGACCTTCGGGCTCGGCTATCTCGCGATCATCGGCTTCCCGGGTCTTTCCGGCTTCTTCTCCAAGGACAAGATCATCGAGGCGGCGTTCGCCAAGGGCGGCACGGAGGGCTGGATCCTCGGCTCGGTGGCGCTGCTCGGCGCGGCCATCACGGCGTACTACATGACGCGCGTGATGCTCCTGACCTTCTTCGGCGAGGAGCGCTGGCGCCGCAGCCGGACGCCCTCCCCGCAGGAGCCGAGCGTCGAGCCCGCCGCGGAGACCCGTGGCGAGCACGCGGAGCCGCATCCGCACGAGTCCCCGAAGACCATGACGATCCCGATGATCCTGCTGGCCTTCGGGTCGGTGTTCGCCGGCGGTTTCTTCAGCATCGGCGACCGCTTCCTGAACTGGCTGGAGCCGGTCACGCACCACGACCACGGCGACTCCCCGCTGAGCGCCGCCACGGTCACCGGCGCCACCGTCGTCGTCCTGGTCGTCGGCGTGGCCCTGGCTTGGGCGCAGTACGGGCGCCGGCCGGTCCCGGTCGTCGCCCCGCGCGGCTCGCTGCTCACCCGCGCGGCCCGCCGCGACCTGCTCCAGGACGACTTCAACCACGTGGTCCTGGTGCGCGGCGGCGAGCACCTCACGCGCTCCCTGGTGTACGTCGACCACACCCTGGTCGACGGAGTGGTCAACGGCACGGCGGCCTCGGTCGGCGGGCTCTCCGGGCGCCTGCGCAAGCTCCAGAACGGCTACGCCCGTAGTTACGCGGTCTCGATGTTCGGCGGCGCGGCGGTCCTCATCGCCGCGACGCTGCTGATGAGGGCGGTCTGATACCGATGTCCTTTCCTCTGCTGACAGCGACGGCCGTGGTGCCCGCGGTGGGCGCGATCGCCACGGCGGCCGTACCGGCCGCACGGCGCACCGCCGCCAAGTGGCTCGCGCTCCTCTTCTCGCTGGCCACGCTCGCCCTCGCCATCACGGTGGTCGTCCGGTTCGACCCGGACGGCGACCGGTACCAACTGACCGAGTCGCACTCCTGGATCAAGGACTTCGGGGTGCGGTACGAACTGGGCGTGGACGGCATCGCGGTCTCCCTGATCGCGCTGACCGCCCTGCTGCTGCCCTTCATCATCCTGGCGGGCTGGCACGACGCCGATCCTGAGGAGACGAACAGTAAGCGTTGGCGACCGACGCAGGGCTACTTCGCCTTGATCCTCGCCGTCGAGGCAATGGTGATCCTCTCCTTCGAGGCCACCGATGTGTTCCTGTTCTACGTGTTCTTCGAAGCCATGCTCATCCCGATGTACTTCCTCATCGGCGGCTTCGGAGACCGCGCCGCCCCTGCTCGATATGCCGCTGCCGCGGCGGGGGGCAGCGACGAGAACGCCTCGGCGCAGCGCTCGTACGCAGCGGTGAAGTTCCTGCTCTACAACCTGGTCGGCGGTCTGATCATGCTCGCCGCCGTGATCGGGCTCCACGTGGTCGCGGGGAACTTCTCGGTCCAGGAGATCGCCCAGGCGCGGGCCGACGGCTCGCTTGACATGGCGACCAACACCGAGCGGCTGCTCTTCCTCGGCTTCTTCTTCGCCTTCGCGGTGAAGGCCCCCCTGTGGCCGCTGCACACCTGGCTGCCGAACGCGATGGGGGAGGCCACCGCGCCGGTCGCCGTGCTGATCACGGCGGTGGTCGACAAGGTCGGCACGTTCGCGATGCTGCGCTTCTGTCTCCAGCTCTTCCCGGAGGCCTCGAAGTGGGCGACGCCGGTGATCCTGGTGCTCGCCCTGATCAGCATCATCTACGGCGCGTTGCTCGCCGTCGGCCAGCGCGACATCAAGCGCCTGGTGGCGTACGCGTCGATCTCACACTTCGGGTTCATCGTCCTCGGCATCTTCGCGATGACGTCCCAGGGGCAGTCCGGCGCGACCCTCTACATGGTCAACCACGGCCTGTCGACGGCCGCCCTGATGCTGGTCGCGGGCTTCCTGATCTCGCGCCGCGGCTCGCGTCTGATCGCGGACTACGGAGGGGTGCAGAAGGTCGCCCCGGTGCTCGCGGGCACCTTCCTGGTCGGCGGTCTCGCCACGCTCTCGCTGCCGGGGCTCGCACCGTTCGTCAGCGAGTTCCTGGTCCTGGTCGGCGCGTTCGCGCGCTATCCGGCGGTCGGGATCATCGCGACGCTCGGCATCGTGCTCGCCGCGCTCTACACCCTCGTCCTCTACCAGCGGACGATGACGGGCCCGGTGAAGCCCGAGCTGGCGAAGATGCCGGACCTGCGGGTGCGTGAGCTGGCCGTGGTGGCCCCGCTGATCGCGCTCCTCATCGGCCTCGGCGTGTACCCGAAGCCGGTGGCCGACCTGGTGAACCCGGCGGTCGAGCACACCATGTCCGACGTACAGAAGACAGACCCCGAGCCCGAGGTGGAGGCCGCCAAGTGAGTGCGACAGCCGTCCACAGCCTGTGGACAGTGGCGGCGGAGCCGGTCGACAAGATCGACGCTCCGAAGATCGAGTACGGCCAGCTCGCGCCGACGCTCATCATCATCGGCGCCGCCGTCATCGGAGTGCTCATCGAAGCCTTCGTGCCGCGCAAGTCCCGTTACTACGCCCAACTGTTCGTGTCGGTGGTGGCGCTCGCCGCCGCCTTCGCCGCCGTCGTCGCGCTCGCCTCCGGCGGGTACGGCACCACGAAGGCGCGCATCGCCGCGATGGGCGCCATCGCGGTGGACGGGCCCGCGCTGTTCCTCCAGGGCACCATTCTCCTCGCGGGCCTGGTCGCGATCTTCACCTTCGCGGAGCGGCGCCTGGACCCGGAGGCGCACGGCAACCGCGTCGACTCCTTCGTGGCCCAGGCCGGGGCCGTCCCGGGCGGCGCGGGCGAACAGGCGGCGGTGAAGGCCGGGTTCACCACCACGGAGGTGTTCCCGCTCGCCCTCTTCGCGATCGGCGGCATGCTCGTCTTCCCCGCGGCGAACGACCTCCTGACGCTGTTCATCGCCCTTGAGGTCTTCTCGCTCCCGCTCTACCTGCTGTGCGCGCTCGCCCGCCGCAAGCGCCTCATGTCGCAGGAAGCGGCCGTGAAGTACTTCCTGCTCGGCGCCTTCGCGTCCGCGTTCACCCTCTTCGGCATCGCGCTGGTCTACGGCTACGCGGGCTCGGTGTCGTACGGCACCATCGCCGACGTCGTCGACGGCACGGTCAAGACGGTCGACCCGGCCCTCGCGAACACCATGGGCAACGACGCGCTGCTCCTGATCGGCGCCGCGATGATCGTGATGGGCCTGCTGTTCAAGGTGGGCGCGGTGCCCTTCCACATGTGGACGCCGGACGTCTACCAGGGCGCGCCGACGCCGGTCACCGGCTTCATGGCGGCGGCGACGAAGGTGGCCGCGTTCGGCGCGCTCCTGCGCCTGCTGTACGTGGTGCTGCCCGGCCTTCGCTGGGACTGGCGGCCGGTGATGTGGGGCGTCGCGATCGTCACGATGCTGGGCGGCGCGATCGTCGCGATCACACAGACCGACATCAAGCGGCTCCTCGCGTACTCGTCGATCGCGCACGCGGGCTTCATCCTCGCGGGTGTCATCGCCACCACCGAGGAGGGCGTCTCGTCGGTGCTCTTCTACCTGGGCGCGTACTCGTTCGTGACCATCGGCGCGTTCGCCGTGGTGACGCTGGTGCGGGACGCGGGCGGCGAGGCGACGCACCTGTCGAAGTGGGCGGGGCTCGGGCGCCGCTCGCCGCTGGTCGCCGCGGTCTTCGCGGTGTTCCTGCTCGCCTTCGCGGGCATTCCGCTGACGTCCGGGTTCTCCGGGAAGTTCGCGGTGTTCAAGGCGGCGGCCGAGGGCGGTGCGGGCGCGCTCGTCGTGGTCGGTGTGATCTCGTCGGCGATCGCGGCGTTCTTCTACATCCGGGTGATCGTGCTGATGTTCTTCAGCGAGCCCAAGGCCGACGGCCCGTCGGTGGCCGTGCCGTCACCGCTGACGACGGCGGCGATCGGGATCGGCGTCGCCGTGACGCTGGTGCTCGGTGTGGCGCCGCAGTACTTCCTGGACCTGGCGTACCAGGCGGGCGTGTTCGTGCGCTGACCCGGTCGTCCGCGTCCACGCGCGGGGCCCCGGCTCTCCTTCGGGAGGCCGGGGCCCTCTCGCGTGTGCCGTCAGGGCTCCGCGGGGCAGTGGACGTCCGGGTTCCAGGGGGAGAGCCTGCCGCTCGGGTTGTCCTTGTAGAGCCAGGCGTGCAGGTCGTAGTGGATCGGCATGCCCGGGAAGTGCCCGTCCATCGGCCCGTCGAAGGGCTGCCCGAACAGGGACGGGCGGTCGTCGTGGGTGCTCTTGTCCTGGTCGGCGTCGTAGACGATCCACTCCACGGCGATCAGCTTGCGCTTGCCGTCGCCCCCGTCCTCGTAGAGCACCGCTGCGGGCTTCGCCGGATCGACGGAGCCGAAGTTCTTCGGGTTGATGTAGTGGTACCCCATCCCGCCGAGGTCAGGGTCGGCGACGCACTCGTCGGTCCGGACGAAGCCGTCCTTGATCGCGAGCGGCTCGTGCGCGTACTTGGCGGTCGCGGCGTAGACCTTGGCGAACTGCGCCTGCCGCGGGGGCGGCGGAGGTGCCGGGGCGGCCGCCTGCGCGGGCGCTGTGGACAGGGCCAGGCAGGAGGCCGCGGCCAGCGCGAGGGCGGCCTGGACGGTACGGGGCTGAGGCATGGAGGGACTCCTCGGAAGGGTCGGCACACTGGGGAGCCATGACCTGGGGCGGGCTCAGCCCCCGAGCCGCCGTAAGCAGCAGGATGTCCCGGGGTGGCTCCCGCCGCCAGACCGCGTGGGCCGTAGGGCTGAGCGAGAAGCGTCCGGCCGGCCTGTGGATAACTTCCCGGGGTGTCGGCGCGGGCGCCTATCGTGGAGGCAGTGGTCGAGGTGCGACAGGCGGGGGCACGGCGATGAGCGGGAGCAGTGGGGTCGGCATGGCAGAGGTGGTGGAGAGCGACGCGCTGCGGACGCTCCACCGAGTGTTCGGGTACGACGCCTTCCGGGGTGAGCAGGAAGCGATCATCGAGCACGTGGTGGCGGGCGGCGACGCGGTCGTCCTGATGCCGACCGGCGGCGGAAAGTCGCTGTGCTATCAGATCCCGGCCCTGGTCAGACCCGGCACGGGCGTGGTGGTCTCCCCGTTGATCGCGCTCATGCAGGACCAGGTCGACGCGCTGCGGGCTCTCGGCGTGCGCGCGGGCTTCATGAATTCGACGCAGGACTTCGACGAGCGCCGCGTCGTCGAGGCCGAGCTGCTCGCGGGCGAGCTGGACGTGCTGTATCTGGCGCCGGAGCGGCTGCGCCTGGACACCACGCTCAATCTGCTCTCCCGGGCGAAGATCTCCGT
The DNA here is from genome assembly GCF_056431945.1 of Streptomyces sp. NPDC045778. Lineage (NCBI taxonomy): Bacteria > Bacillati > Actinomycetota > Actinomycetes > Kitasatosporales > Streptomycetaceae > Streptomyces > Streptomyces sp. NPDC045778. The sequence goes on along the minus strand of NZ_JBWKJZ010000004.1, from coordinate 369,076 downwards.
CTTCGCGATCGACGAGGCGCACTGCGTGGCCCAGTGGGGCCACGACTTCCGGCCCGACTATCTGGCCCTCTCCGTCCTCGGCGAGCGCTGGCCCGACGTCCCCCGGATCGCCCTGACGGCCACGGCGACGGACGCCACGCACCGCGAGATCACCCAGCGCCTGGCCATGCCGGACGCCAAGCACTTCGTCGCCAGCTTCGACCGGCCGAACATCCAGTACCGGATCGTGCCCAAGTCCGACCCGAAGAAGCAGCTCCTCACCTTCCTGAAGGAGGAGCACGAGGGCGACGCGGGCATCGTCTACTGCCTCTCGCGCAAGTCGGTGGAGCAGGTCGCCGAGTTCCTCAGCTCCCACGGAGTCGAGGCGGTGCCGTATCACGCGGGTCTCGACGGGGGCACCCGCGCGCGGCACCAGTCGCGCTTCCTGCGCGAGGACGGCCTGGTCGTGGTCGCCACGATCGCCTTCGGCATGGGCATCGACAAGCCGGACGTCCGCTTCGTCGCCCACCTCGACCTGCCCAAGTCGGTGGAGGGGTACTACCAGGAAACGGGCCGTGCGGGCCGCGACGGCCTCCCCTCCACAGCCTGGATGGCGTACGGCCTCCAGGACGTCGTGCAGCAGCGCAAGCTCATCCAGTCCGGCGAGGGCGACGAGGCGTTCCGGCGCCGCTCGGCGGCCCACCTGGACGCGATGCTGGCGCTGTGCGAGACGGTCTCCTGCCGCCGCGCCCAGCTCCTGAGGTACTTCGGCCAGGACCCGACGGCCACCGGCTGCGGGAACTGCGACACGTGTCTGACACCCCCGGAGACCTGGGACGGTACGGTCGCCGCGCAGAAGGTCCTGTCCGCGGTGGTGCGCCTGAAGCGGGAGCGCGGCCAGAAGTTCGGCACGGGCCAGATCGTCGACATCCTGCTCGGCCGCAAGACCGCCAAGGTCATCCAGTTCGACCACGACCAGCTCTCCGTCTTCGGCATCGGCGAGGAGCTGAGCGAGGCCGAGTGGCGGGGCGTGGTGCGGCAGTTGCTGGCGCAGGGCCTCCTCGCCGTCGAGGGGGAGTACGGCACGCTCGTGCTGACCGAGGAGAGCGCCGCCGTCCTCGGCCGGCAGCGGGAGGTGCCGCTGCGCAAGGAGCCGAAGAAGCCCGCGGGTTCGGCGCGGTCCGCCGCGCGCGGCGAGCGCAAGGCCAAGGCCGCGGCCGTGGCCGAGCTGCCGGAGGAGGCGGTGCCGGTGTTCGAGGCGCTGCGGGCGTGGCGGGCGGCGCAGGCGCGGGAGCAGGGCGTGCCCGCGTATGTGATCTTCCACGACGCGACGCTGCGGGAGATCGCCGCGGCACGGCCCGGGTCCGTCGAGGAGCTGGGGGGGATCAGCGGGGTCGGCGAGAAGAAGCTGATGACCTATGGGGAAGGGGTGCTGGAGGTCCTGGCGGAGGCGGAGGCCGGGGCCGGGGCGTGATCCTCGGGCCCTGGGGGAGGCCGGGGCTGGGGCTGGCCGCATAGCCCTCGCGTCCTGGCGGGGACCAGCCGCGTAGCCTTCGCGTCCTGGCAGAAGCCGACCGCGTGGCCTCGCGTCCTGGCGGAGACCAGCCGCGTAGCCCCGCGAGCCGCGCCCGGGCCCGGCCCTCCCCGAGCCGGGCGGTGGTGGCCTCGGCTCAGGGAAGGGGCCGCCGGGGCCTCGGCTCAAGGAAGGGGCGGGTCCGGAGGGCGCCGCGTCAGCGTGGTGCGGTCACGCGGCCCGTCACCTCGCCCAGGCCCACCCGGGTGCCGTCCGGCCCTGGGGCCCAGGCCGAGAGGGTCACCACGTCGCCGTCCTCCAGGAACGTGCGCTTGCCGGAGGGGAGTTCGAGGGGGTCGCGGCCGTTCCAGGTCAGCTCGATGAGAGAGCCGAACTGGTCGGGGGACGGCCCGCTGACGGTGCCGGAGCCGTAGAGGTCACCGGTGCGCAGGGAGGCGCCGTTGACCGTCATGTGGGCGAGCTGCTGGGCGGCGGTCCAGTAGACGGTGGAGAAGGGTGGGTTGGAGATGACCTCGCCGTTCAGGGTGACGGTGATGCGCAGGTCGTAGCCGCCGGGCCCGTCGGACGCGGGCTCGGCCGGGCCGGTCGTGCCGGCTGCGTCGGCTGTGTCGTTCAAGTACGGCAGCAGGGGCTCGGTGCGCTCCGGCGGGGCGACCCGCGCCGCGTCCAGGGCCTCGAGGGGCGTGACCCACGCGGAGACGGAGGTGGCGAAGGACTTGCCGAGGAAGGGCCCGAGCGGCACGTACTCCCAGGCCTGGATGTCGCGGGCGGACCAGTCGTTGAGCAGGCACAGGCCGAAGACGTGCTCGCGGAAGTCGGCGAGCGGCACCGGGGTGCCGAGCGTGGAGGGCTTGCCGACGACGAAGCCGACCTCGGCCTCGATGTCCAGCTTGGCGGACGGGCCGAAGACCGGGGCGGCGTCGGCGGGCGTCTTGCGCTGCCCGCTGGGGCGGATCACATCCGTGCCGGAGACCACGACGGTGCCCGACCGGCCGTGGTAACCGATGGGAAGGTGCTTCCAGTTGGGAGTGAGCGGAGTCGGCGCGTCCGGGCGGAACATGCGGCCCAGGTTCGACGCGTGGTGCTCGGAGGCGTAGAAGTCCACGTAGTCGGCGACGTCGAAGGGCAGGTGCAGGGTGACGTCGGAGAGGGGGTGGAGCAGCGGGCGGATGGCCTCGCGGTGGGCGGGCACCGTCACCCAGGCGGTCAGCGCGCGGCGGACGTCGCTCCACGTCCGGCGGCCCGCGGCGAGCAGCGGGTTCAGCGTGGGCTGGGCGAGCAGGGACACATAGGGCGAGCCGAGGGCGGCCGCGGCGGCCCCCGCGTCGAGGACGTAGGACCCGAGCCGGACACCGACTCGTCGGCCGCCGCGGCCCTCGGAGAGGGGCGCGGGCCCCGCCGCGGAGCCGGAGGCGGACCCAGGCGCGGAGCCGGAAGCGGAACCGGGCGCGGGCTCGGCGGATCCGGCCGGGGAAAAGACACCGTACGGAAGATTGTGCGGGCCGAAGGGGTCGCCCTCGGGGAGGTCGAGCGGATTCTGCTCGGACATGCGTTCCTGCCTCGCTTTCCAATCTGGGTGCCCCACACGTTACGTGGAAGCCCCGTATTCGGGCAGTGTCTAAAGAGTTAGCAATGTCCGGATAAACCGCGCATGGAGTGTTCAATTCCGGCTTAGGTTCCTCGGGGGACGCGGACGGGGTGGGTCCGGGTCGGTGCGATGCGGACGCGTGGGGGGACCCGTGACCAATTCCAGCGGTGGTGTGCCCTGCGCACCCGACCGTGAAGTGCCCGGACTCGTCGTGAAGTTCGGCGACTATCCGTTGCACCACGGTGGCGTGGGAGCGATTCGGAGCCTCGGCCGCGTCGGCGTGCCGATGTACGCGATCACGGAGGACCGGCGCACACCCGCCGCCGTGTCCCGCTATCTCACCGGCGCCTTCCCGTGGCGGACCACCGGAGCGGAGGACCCGGGATACCTCGTCGACGGACTGCTGCGCATCGGGCGGCGCATCGGCAGGCCGGCGGTGCTCATCCCGACCGACGAGGAAGCGGCCGTCCTCATCGCCGAGCACCAGCGTGAGCTGGGCGACACGGACTTCGGGGGCTTCCTGTTCCCGCACGTCGACGCCGCCCTGCCGCGGCGCCTCGCCAGCAAGCAGGGCCTGCACGAGCTGTGCGAGGAGCACGGCCTCAGCTCGCCCGCGTCGGCCTGCCCGCGGAGCCGGGGCGACATCGAGGAGTTCGCGCAGACGGCGACGTTCCCGGTGGTGGCGAAGAACCGCGAGGCGTTCCAGCGCCGCGAGCGGCCCGCGGTGCACGGCACCACCCGCATCGACACCGCCCAGGGCCTGCGCGACCTCGCCCGTGACTGGGGCGAGCGGCCCGGGGTGATCCTCCAGGAGTATCTGCCGCGCGAGCAGGCCGAGGACTGCGTGGTGCACGCCTACTTCGACGAGCATTCGGCGCCCCTCGCGCTGTTCACCGGGGTGAAGGTCCGTTCCTGGCCGCCGCACGCGGGCATGACGGCCCACGCGTACGTCGTCGACAATCCGGAACTCGCCGACATCGCGGCGCGTTTCATCAAACAGATCGGTTTCACCGGCGTCATCGACCTGGACCTCCGATTCGACCGCCGCGACGGCCAGTACAAACTGCTCGATTTCAACCCGCGCATGGGCGCCCAGTTCCGGCTCTTCGAGAGCGAGACAGGCATCGACGTCGTCCGGGCCATGCATCTGCACCTGACGGGCCGCCCCGTTCCGGAAGGCGACCAGCGCGCCGGCCACCGCTATGTGGTGGAGAACATCGACCTGCCCGCCCTCATCGCCTACCGCCGCAGCGGGTACGTGACGCCGCACGCCCCCGCCCGCGCCAGCGGCACGGAGCTGGCCTGGTTCGCCGCGGACGACATGAAGCCGTTCTTCACGATGCTGGCGCGCTTCGTGCGGCCGGGGGCGACCCACCTGTACCAGCTGTGGCGGACCAGCCGCCGGGGCAGCGCGACGCCGTCGGGCCGAAGGGGCGACCCGTCGTCGTCGCGGGAATGACCGCCGCCCGGCAGTCGAGGGGCGCGGGAAGGCAACACCCACGAGGTAAGACAGTGTGCCGGGCCACGGCACGGCACATGCGATGTCCTGGGGAGGGACTTCGTGAAGCAACCAGTAGCAGTCATCGGGGCGGGCCCCTACGGCCTGTCCACCGCAGCCCATCTGCGCGCCCGCGGCCTGCCCGTGCGCGTCTTCGGCGACCCCATGGTCAGCTGGCGTTCCCACATGCCCGCAGGAATGCTCCTGAAGTCGACCCCGGCTGCGTCGGACATCGACGCCCCGCAGCCGGGCCACACCCTCACCGACTACTGCGCGGCAGTGGGCATCCCGCGCCTGGTCACGGACGAGGACATCATCCCGGTCGAGACGTTCACCGGGTACGGACAGTGGTTCCAGGAGCTGCTCGTGCCCGGCCTCGAGCAGGTGCGGGTGGTGACCGTCGAGCGCGGCGAGCGGGGCGGCTTCGAGCTGAAGCTCGACTCGGGGGAGCAGTTCACGGCCCCCGCGGTCGTCGTCGCCAGCGGCCTGACGGGCCTCGCGCACCTCCCGCCCGCCCTTGCCGCCGCCGTGCCCGAAGGGCCCTCGCCCGCGGGCCCCTTCTCGCACAGCGCCCAGCACCACGACCTGTCGCGGTACGCGGACACCGACCTGCTCGTCGTCGGCGCGGGCCAGTCCGCCCTGGAGACGGCCGTGCTCGCCGCCGAGGCGGGCGCCCGGGTCCGGCTCGTGGCCCGCGGCAGGGGCTCCATCGGCTTCGGCGCGCCCCCGTGGGAGCAGCCCAGGCTGCGCCCGGAGTCCCCCTTCGGTCGCGCCTGGACGCTGTACGCGCTGAGCCACCACGCCGGCCTCTACCGCCATCTCCCGCCGCGGACCCGGCACTTCCTCGCGCGCCGCGTCCTCGGCCCGCTCGGCGCCTGGTGGCTGCGCGAGCGCTTCCGCGACCAGGTCGACGCGCGGGAGATGCGGCGCCTGGTGCGGGCCGAGGTCCACGACGGCCGCCCCCTCCTGACGGTGGAGTCGCTCGGCGGCCGCACCCGGGAACTCACCGCCGACCACGTCATCGCCGCCACGGGCTACCGCGTCGACCTCGCCGCCCTGAGCTTCCTCGGGCACGGCCTGCGCGCCGCCATGGCCGTCAGCCGTGGCACCCCCAGGCTCGGCGAGGGCTACGCCTCATCGGTCCCCGGCCTGTACTTCACGGGCATGGCGGCCGCGTCGTCGTACGGGCCGGTGATGCGGTTCGTGTGCGGCACGGAGTACGCGTCACCGCGTTTGGCCCGGCATCTGGCGGCGGCTTACGGCTGAGTGCCGCGTCTGGCTGAGCGCCGCCGTGGCTGCTGCTGCGGAGGGCCGTTGTCGTCTGCGGGGCCGTGGTGGCTGGTCGCGCAGTTCCCCGCGCCCCTTAAGGGGCGGCGCTGCCGGGGGTTACTCGTTGGGTAGCACTGGCATCGGGGCGGGCCCGGCCGTGCGCATGCGCTCGGGCGTCCAGTAGTCCTCGGCCGGGCCCGGGGCGTGCTCGACGCGCTCGCTGCTCACGGTGTCCGACCGCGCACCCGCCCCGGGCGAGGCCGGTCGTCCGCTCCCGTCCGCGGCCGACGCCTGCCAGGCGAGGCCCGCGGTGAGCACCGCGGCGGCGGTCGCGGTGACGAGGGCGAGCTTGCGGTTCTGCGGGAGGGCCATGTCGTTCCTTGTCTCGGTGTCTCGGTGTCTCGGTGTCTCGGTGTCTCGGTGTCTCGGTGTCTCGGTGTCTCGGTCGTCGAGCTGCATTCCGGGCGTATCGATACTCCTGTGACGTGGCCGGGCGCCGAGAGGTTCCGTCACCTGCGAAAGGTCCGGGGCGCCGCGATCGCCGGGCGGGGCCAGGGCACCCCGCAGGCAGCGGCCGGGCCACCCCCTGCACAGCGCTCACGGCCCCCCGTACACAGCAGCCAAGGCACCCCGTTCACAAAGGAATTGCCTCACCGGCCCCCGCGGGCGTCCGGCGGCGGTGCGGCGCGCCCGGGGCGGACGGCGGGGCGCGGGGAGAACCGGCGCCCGCGTCGCGGAGGCCACCGCCCGGCCCGCCCCGTTCCGGTGAACCGGGAGCGGGCGGTCACGCCCGGCGCGCCTCTGCGCCCCCGGCGCGTACGAGCGGGTGGCGTTGGCCGCACGACCAGGTGTCTGCCGGGAGTGCGCCGGGCGCACCCAAAGCGTCACAGGTCCTGTGACACGGCTTACCGGCCGGGCTCAGATCCGTATTCTTCGGATCATGGCCGCTCCCCTCGCATATTCCCTCATCGCTACTGACCTGGACGGAACGCTGCTGCGCGGCGACGACACGGTCTCCGACCGCTCCCGCCGGGCACTGGCCGCCGCGAGCGAGGGCGGAGCGCGGCACCTCGTCGTCACCGGACGCCCCGCGCCCCGCGTGCGCCCGCTCTTCGACGACCTCGGGTACGACGGGCTCGCCGTGTGCGGGCAGGGCGCGCAGCTGTACGACGCAGGGGCGGAGCGCCTGGTGTGGTCGGTGACCCTGGACCGGGAGCTGGCGGAGGTGGCCCTCGGCAAGATCGAGGCGGAGGTCGGCCAGGTCTTCGCGGCGGTCGACCAGGACGGGGCGGACGGCCTGACCCTGATCGAGCCCGGGTACGAGATGCCGCACCCGACGCTGCCCGCGATGCGGGTGCCCGGCCGTGACGTGCTGTGGGAGGAGCCGATCAGCAAGGTGCTGCTGCGGCACCCCACGCTGGCGGACGACGAGTTGGCGGCGGTCGCCCGGGCCGTCGTCGGGTCGCTCGCCACGGTGACGATGTCCGGGCCCGGCACGGTGGAGCTGCAGCCCTGCGGCGTCACCAAGGCGACCGGTCTCGCCCTCGCGGCGGAGCGGCTCGGCCTGCGGGCCGCCGACACGATCGCGTTCGGTGACATGCCGAACGACATCCCCATGTTCGCCTGGGCGGCGCACGGCGTGGCGATGGCCAACGCGCACCACGAACTCAAGGCGGTGGCGGACGAATTGACGCTGTCCAACGAGGAGGACGGGATCGCCGCCGTCCTGGAGCGGATGCTCGGCACCGATGGCCGGAAAGCGGTGGGTGGCAGGCAGCGCGCGTGAGGGTATCCGACACGGTGCGGCGTGGCCGTCGGCTCACGCGGTGTGATCCGGTGACGCGGGCCGGCGCGGCCCGTGTCACCGGCTGGCGGCGACGGTTGTACGGAGGGCGATCGGCATGTCGGGCGCTTCGCCCGGCGGGTGGTAAATCGGTCATTTCCTGTCTATCGGGCAGGCTGGCCCCCTCTGGTCGGGCAGGCGCTGGCTGTGATCGAAAGGCGACCGGATACGCTGACTTGAGTGATGGCAGCGACACATCGACAAACCGTGTCATCGACGAATGATCGACCGAGTGATCGACTTGTGATCGTCAGCAGACAGGAGAACCCCTCGTGACCGTCGTCGGGCCCTTCGGGCTGAGCGTGCGGGACCAGGCTCTCGAAGCCGATGTCCAGGCAGGATTGGCGGCTGTCGAGGAGGGCCTGCTCGAGGCCACCAAGAGCGAAGTGCCCTTCATCACCGAGGCGGCGCAGCACCTCGTCCGCGCGGGGGGCAAACGTTTTCGGCCACTCCTGGTGATGCTGGCGGCCCAGTTCGGCGATCCCTACGCGCCCGGCATCGTGCCGTCCGCCGTGGTCGTGGAGCTGACGCACCTCGCGACGCTCTACCACGACGACGTGATGGACGAGGCCGATGTGCGCCGTGGGGTGCCCAGCGCCAACCAGCGCTGGGGCAACTCCGTGGCCGTCCTCACCGGTGACTTCCTCTTCGCGCGCGCCTCGCACATCCTGGCCGACCTCGGCCCCGAGGCCGTACGCATCCAGGCGGAGGCCTTCGAGCGGCTCGTCACCGGGCAGATCCTGGAGACGGCGGGACCGCGCGACGGGCGCGACCCGGTCGAGCACTACCTGGACGTCATCGGCGGCAAGACCGGCTCGCTGATCGCCGTCGCCGGCCGCTTCGGCGCGATGATGTCCGGGGCGGACGAGACGGTCGTGGACGTCCTGACCCAGTACGGGGAGCGGCTCGGGGTCGCCTTCCAGCTCGCCGACGACGTGCTCGACATCGCGTCCGACTCCACCGAGTCCGGCAAGACGCCCGGCACGGACCTGCGCGAGGGCATTCCCACGCTGCCCGTGCTGCGCCTGCGGGAGCGGGTGGAGCGGCTCGGGCTCGCGGAGGACATCGCGCTCAGCGAGCTGCTGGACTCCGACCTCACCGATGACGCCCGGCACGCCGAGGCGCTCTCGCTGCTGCGGGCCCACCCCGCCCTCGAGCAGGCCCGGCGGGACACCGTGCGGTACGCGGAGGAGGCGCGGGCCACGCTGGCCCCGCTGGCGGAGGGGGACGCGAAGGCCGCCCTCGTCGAGCTGTGCGACCTGGTGGTGCACCGGGCGGGCTGACCCCCGGGGCGCCGCGCTCGTGTGGTGCGCGTCACACGACTTGGCTGAGCCTGGATTGAGTCCAGGCTCAGATCCGTTCCGTACTCATGCCCGGAAGCCGACGCAGGGGGCGTCGGCTGCGGAACGGGGAGATTTCACGTCATGGGCGCTTTCACTGCGTATGCGAAGAACCGCCGCCGGGCGCTGCTCGCCTCCGGGGTCGCGGTGGCCACGGTGGGCGCCCTCGGCGCGGCCGTGCTCCCCGCGACGGCGAAGGACACCGCCGGCACCGCCACCAGCGGCGCCCTTCTCGTGGCGAGCCTGAACGGCGCCAACGAGGTGCCCGTGCCCGGTGGCCCCGCCGTCGGCGACAAGGACGGCGCCGCCCTCCAGTTCGTCCGGATCAAGGGCGACAAGGTCACTGTCACCGCCACCTGGCGCGGCACGGCCAGGCCCACCGCCCTCCACATCCACCAGGGCGCGAAGGGTGCGAACGGCGGCGTCAAGGTCGACTTCACCGGACTCCTGGCGCGCGCCGAGCACCGGCGGGTCACCGGCACGGTCACGGTGCGCGACGCGGCCCTGCTCAAGCGCCTGAAGACGAAACCGACCGTTTTCTACGCCAACCTGCACACCGCCCAGTTCCCCGGTGGCGCCGTCCGGGGCCAGCTCCACCGGGTCACCGCCGGTGCCGCGCGCGGCTTCCAGGCCCCGGTCGTCAAAGGCGAGCAGATCTACCAGTGCGCCAAGCGCGCGGACGGGACGTACGCCTTCGCCCAGCGCGACGTACGCGCGACGCTCGGGCGCCGTGTCGCGCACGACTTCGTCGCCCCGAACTCCGGTACGCCGCGCTGGCGGGCCCCGGACCGCAGCGCCGTCACCGGCAAGGTGGTCTCCAAGACGCCCAACGGCGCGAGGAACATCCCCGAACTGGACCTCAGGGCCAAGCAGGTGGGGCGGCGGAGCGGCCTGCTCGCGCACACCGTCGAGATCCTGCGCCTGAACACGGTGGGCGGCGTCCAGCCCTCAGGCCCGTGCAGGCCCGGGGCGATCGCCTCCGTGCCGTACGAGGCGGACTACGTGTTCGTCCAGCGCTGAACCCGCGCGACCCGCGCGACCCGCGCGGACCCGTAGGGCTACGCCACGCGCGGGCCCCATCGAGCCACTGTGCGGACGACCGGCCTGTACACCCCCGGCGGGCCGGTCGTCACCTCCAGGGCGGCGCCTCCCCTTACGGGACGGGGGAGGCGCCGCCCCTTTTTGTCATCCCGTAGCAGTACGTCGAGTTGCTCCCGGGGTCTGACGCTTCCCGCTGGCCGATTTGGTCGGATGGAGACAGTCGAAAGGCGAACACGGACCACCACTCCTGACCAATTCGGGTGAGAATGGCGGCGCGGGGTGGACGAGCGCGTGTACGAAACGGAAAGCCGCCGCCGACCACGGAGGTAGGGCACACAATGGCACCGTACGAACCGGAGCAGGGCACGACCGACGCCGAGGAACTGAGCGCGGGCCGCCGCAAGGCGGCGCGCTACCTCGTCCCGGTCGCGGTGGCGGGGGTGGCGGCGGCGACCATCGGGCTGGTCCCGGCGCTCGCGTCCGGCGGCGACCCGGACCTGCCCCAGCTGACCGCGCAGGAACTCATCGAGAAGATAGCCGCGTCGGACACCGAGCAGCTGTCCGGCACCGTGAAGATCAACACGGATCTGGGCCTGCCGTCGCTCGGCGGCGCCTTCGCGCCGGGCGGCGCGGGTGGCGGCGGCTCCCACGACGGCGGGGACGGCAAGGACGGCAAGGGCTCCGCCGCCGACCCGTCGACCAAGCTGATGGAGCTGGCGTCCGGCTCGCACACGCTGCGCGTCGCGGCGGACGGCCCCGACAAGCAGAAGATCTCGGTCCTGGACGACGCCGCCGAGTACAGCGTGATCCACAACGGCGACGACGTGTGGGCGTACGACAGCGCGTCGAACGAGGCGTACCACACGAAGGACACCGGCAAGGCGGGCGACAGCTCCGGCAAGAAGGGCGACCTGCCGAAGGGCGTGCCGGCCACGCCGAAGGAGTTCGCGCGCCAGGCCCTGAAGGCGGCGGGCAAGACGACGTCGGTGAAGGTCGACGGCAGCGCGAAGGTCGCGGGCCGCGACGCGTACCGCCTGGTGCTCAAGCCGAAGGACACCGGCACGACGGTCGGCCGGATCACCATCGCGGTCGACGCGAAGACGGGTACGCCGCTGAAGTTCACGCTCACCCCGGCGAGCGGCGGCGCGGCGGTCGTCGACGTCGGCTTCACGAAGGTCGACTTCGCCCGGCCGGCCGCGTCCACCTTCGACTTCAAGCCCGCGAAGGGCACGAAGGTCACCGAGGAGGACGGCAAGGCGGGCAAGCACGGGCCCGACGGCCTCAAGGGCGCGGAGCCCGAGGTCAACGTCATCGGCGAGGGCTGGACGTCCGTCGCCGAGCTGAAGCTGCCCGGCGGCCAGGGCCTGCCTGCGCCCGGCTCCGCCGACGTCCCTGCGGACGCCCAGCGGTTCCTCGACTCGCTCGGCGACAAGGTCAGCGGTGACTTCGGCTCGGGCACGGTCTTCAAGACCCGCCTGGTCAACGCCCTGATCACGGACGACGGCAAGGTATACGTGGGCGCGGTGACGAAGGACGCGCTGGTGCGGGCCGCCGAGCGCTGAGCGCGGAGCGGTAGCGGGTGACCGGGCGGCGGGCCGAGGGCGGAATCCCTCGGTCCGCCGCGGCGGCGCCCGGCCCGCGCCCCTCCCCGCCGCACCGGCGGCGGAGCCGGCACGACCACCGGCCGCGGGCCGGACGACAGGAGGACACGGGTGCCGAGCACCGACGGGGACCCGCGCGGCGGCGCACGCGGCGACAGCGTGATCGAGACCTCCGCGCTGACGAAGCGGTACGGCAAGCACGTCGCCGTGGACAGGCTGAGCCTCGTCGTGCCCCGCGGCAGCGTCTTCGGCTTCCTCGGGCCCAACGGCTCGGGCAAGACCACGACCATCCGCATGCTGATGGGCCTGATCGAACCGACGTCGGGCCGCGCCTCGGTGCTCGGCAGGCCCATGCCGCGCGCGCAGCGCTCCGTCCTGCCGCGCGTCGGCGCGCTCATCGAGGGCCCCGCCCTCTACGGCTTCCTCTCCGGGCGTGAGAACCTCCGCCGGTACGACGCCGCCGATCCGACGGCCGACCCCCGCACCCGCCGCGCCCGCGCCGAGGCCGCGCTGGAGCGGGTCGGCCTGACCGCCGCCGCGGGCAAGAAGGCCAAGGCGTACTCGCTCGGCATGAAGCAGCGCCTGGGCCTGGCCACCGCGCTGCTCCAGCCGCGCGAGCTGCTCGTGCTCGACGAGCCGACGAACGGCCTCGACCCGCAGGGCATGCGGGAGATCCGCTCCCTGGTGCGGGAGCTGGCGTCCGAGGGCACGACGGTCTTCCTCTCCTCGCATCTGCTCGACGAGATCGAGCAGGTGTGCACGCACGCGGCGGTGATGACGCGGGGCCGTCTGATCACCCAGGGCCCGGTGGCCGAGCTGGCCGCGGGCGCGCGGGGGCGCCTGGTCGTGACGACGCCGGACACCGGCGACGCCGCCCGGGTCCTGAAGGAGCACGGCGTCGCGGACGTCGTCGTCGAGGAGGACCGGGTGACGGGCGAGCCGCCGGGCACGGACCGCGTGCCCGACCTCGCCGACGTGACCGCCGCACTGGTCGGGGCGGGCGTGCGCGTCCGCGGCTTCGGCGTCGAACGGGCCTCACTGGAGGACGCGTTCGTGGCGCTGACGGGAGAGGGGTTCGATGTCGCGGGCTGAAGTGACGAGAGGAAGCGCGGACGTGGCCGAAGAGGCCCACGCGGAGCGGGCGGGCGGCGCGCCCCGCACGCCGAGCCCCCTGTGGAGCCTCGGTCTGTTCCGCAGCGAGCTGTCCGTGACGTTCCGGCGCTGGCGCACCCTCGCGCTGCTCGCCGTGCTTGCCGCCGTGCCGGTCCTCGTGGGCATCGCGGTGAAGATCGAGACCAGCGACGGCGGTTCGGTCGGCGCGGGCGGCCCGGACGGCGAGGGCCCCGCGTTCATCGCGCAGGTCACGAACAACGGCCTGTTCCTCGTCTTCACGGCGCTCGCCGCGACGCTGCCGTTCTTCCTGCCGATGGCGGTCGGCGTCGTCGCGGGCGACGCGATCGCGGGCGAGGCGAGCGCGGGCACGCTGCGCTACCTCCTGGTGGCGCCCGCGGGCCGCACCCGGCTGCTGCTCGCCAAGTACGCGACCACGCTGGTCTTCTGCGTGGTCGCGACCCTGGTGGTGGCCGTGTCGGCGCTCGCGGTCGGCGCCCTGCTGTTCCCGCTGGGAGAGGTCACGACGATCTCCGGGACACGCATCAGCTTCGCCGACGGGCTGCTGCGCGCGCTGCTCATCGCGCTCGTCGTCGCCGCCTCACTGGTCGGCGTGGCGGCGCTCGGCCTTTTCGTGTCGACCCTGACGAGCAGCGGTATCGCCGCGATGGCGACGACGGTGGGCCTGCTCATCACCGTCCAGATCGTCGACCAGATCCCGCAGCTGCACGCGGTCCACCCGTACTTGTTCCCGCACTACTGGCTGTCCTTCGCCGACCTCATGCGCGATCCGGTCTACTGGGACGAGCTGGTGAAGAACCTCGGCCTCCAGGCCCTGTACGCGGGTGTGTTCGGCTCGGCGGCGTGGGCGCGGTTCGGGGCGAAGGACATCGCGACCTGACGGGCGCCGGTCACGCGCCGTCGTCGTACGGGTAGCGCGCGAGCGGCGCTTCCCGGGCGAAGAACGTCTTGGCGCGGGTCAGCGCGTCGGTGTCGTCGAGCACCTGCCCGGGCCGGGTGCCGTTGCCGAGCAGGACGCCGCCGAAGCGCATCGGGAAGTACGCCGCCGAGTAGCGGAGGGTGCCGATCAGCGGCTCGGCGACCTCCTGTTCGCGGTGCGCGAGCGCCGTCACGCCCCACAGGGTGCGGCCCTTCATGGCGTCCTGGAAGCCCAGCTCCGGGACCTCCAGCCAGGCGTCCCAGTAGTCCAGGTAGCGCTTGACGGTGGCCGAGACCGAGTACCAGTACAGCGGCGAGGCGATGACGATGTCCGTGGCGTCGAGGGTGGCCTCCAGGAGCAGCGCCTCGTTGTCGCCCTCCGGCATGGGGCGGGCACGGGCGTGCGCCGGGTCGTGCCGCAGGTCCTGGAGGTCGGGCAGAGGGTGGTCGGCGAGGCGGAGCCAGCGCTGCCCGACGCCGGGCGGCAGTTGCTCGGCGGCCTTGCGGGCCAGTGTCTCGGTGTTGCCCTCGGGCCGGGCGCTGCCGAGGACGAACAGGAACTTCCGGGTCATGAGGCCCCCTGGACCGTGCGACGAATCCTTGCGCGTGCACTATATGCACGCGCAAGGATCCTGGTCCAGGGGTGATCGAGTGCCGCGCCGGCCGTTACTGCGACAGGCCCCACACCGCGTACGCGACCGCGTCGCTGTTGCGGTCGAGCGCCGTGTTGTTGATGTTCGCCGTGGTGTCGCACGACGAGTGGTAGCAGCGGTCGAAGGCCTGGCCGGCCGTGCCGCCCCACTTCTGGGCCTGGGCCGAGGTCTTGGCCGTGCTCGCGCCGGTGAAGACGCCGCCGACCGGGACGCCCGCGTTCTTGAACGGGGTGTGGTCGGAGCGGCCGTCGCCCTCGCGCTCGGGCTCGGTGCCGATGTTCAGGCCCGCGTAGTAGCTCTTGAAGGTCCGCTCGATCGTGGGGTCGTCGTCGTAGACGAAGTAGCCCGGGTTCGGCGAGCCGATCATGTCGAAGTTCAGATAGCCCTTGATCTTCGTGCGCTCGGCGGCGGGCAGGTTCCGCACGTGGTACGAGGAGCCGACGAGGCCCAGCTCCTCCGCGCCCCACCAGGCGAAGCGCAGGTGCTTGGTGGGCTTGTACTGCTCACGGGACACGGCGAGAGCCGTCTCCAGGACGGCCGCCGAGCCCGAGCCGTTGTCGTTGATGCCCGCGCCGCGGCTGACGCTGTCGAGGTGCGAGCCCGACATGATGACCTGGTTCGGGTCGCCGCCGGGCCAGTCGGCGATCAGGTTGTAGCCGACGCGGCCGCTGGTCGTGAACTGCTGGACGGTCGTGGTGAATCCGGCGGCGTCCAGCTTGCCCTTGATGTAGTCGACCGAGGCCTTGTAGCCCGCGCTGCCGTGCGCGCGGTTGCCGCCGTTGGCGGAGGCGATGGACTGCAACTGCGAGAGGTGCGCCTTGACGTTGGCCACGGGGATGTCGGGGGCGGCGGCGCGCGTCGGCGCCGTGGTCCCGGTGGCCGCGGTGGATATCGCGCTGGTCGTCAGGAGCGCGGCGACGGCTATGGCGGCCGCGGTCGCGGTGCGTCCGGGTGCGGAGAGTCTCATGTGGGGGGCTCCGGCTTCTGTGTGGTGAATTCCGGGTTGCTTCCCGGGGCTCACATCCCGAGTTGAACGTCGAATGAGCCCGGGGTGCCCGATGGTGGAGGTGTGTTGAGTTCACGTCAAGAGCGGGATCCGGACGCATGGTTCCGCATTCCGTGCGCTTCGCGGGTGACGGCGGCGCCGCGTCAGGGCCGTACGTAGACCACCCAGCCGGGCGCGTACGTATCCGGAACCGGCACCGGGGTCCAGGACCGGGCCCACGTCGGCGGAGCCGCGGACCGCATGACCAGGGCGGTCGGGTGCCGTTCGGCTCCCCGGGGCGCGGGCTCGCAGCCCGCGACGTACGCGAGCGGAATCACCGACGTGTTGCCGCCCAGCACACAGGGCTGTCGTACGCCCTGCTCGTGCAGGACGTCGGCGACCCGCACCCAGTCGCGCCTCGCGGAGTCCTGGACGCGGTAGGTGGACGCGGCCATGGTCAACTGCACGGCCAGATGGGCCGCCAGGACCAGCGCGAGCGCGCCCGACGCGGCCTCCCGCAGCCGCGCGCGCCGTGCCGCCCGGACCGCCGCGAGCACCCCGAAGGCGGCGGGCACCGCGAGCAGGGCGTGCGTCGGCAGCAGGAACCTCGGCGCGGTGTACGGCACGACGAGCACGTACGGCAGCGCGACCGATACCCCGACGGCCACGGCGAGCAGCCCCCCGGCGGCCGTGCGCCGAAGGCCCCGCGCCGACCACAGACCGAGCGGCACGAGGGCGGCGAGCAGCAGCCACCACCCCAGGGCGGTCGGCCGCACCCCGTCGCCGGAGCACGGGCGGCAGAGCAGCGGCCCGTCGATGACGGTGAACAGGTGCAGCGCGGAGTCGGTGAGCCGCAGCCCGCCCTGGACTTCGCTGGCGGCGCTGAGACGTTCGCGTACGCCACCGAAGCGAACGTACGCCTCGATCGCCCAGGGCAGGAAGCCTGCCGCGAAGCCGGCCAGGGCCGCGGACGCGCGCGCCGCGGAGCGCCACATCGGCACCAGGGCCGCGGCGAGCAGCAGCGGCCCGGCGACGGCGGCCCCGTCGTTGGGCCGCATCAGGGTGGCCAGGGCGAGGCCGCCCGCGACGCCCGCGCAGACGCGGGGCGTGGGGCGGCGGTGCAGGAAGAGGCCGACGGCGCCGGCGGTGCCCATGGCGGTGTAGTGGTTCGGCATCGCGGAGTTCGCGTAGAAGAGCGCGAACCACAGGCTGCCGTACAGGGCCGCGGCCACCGGCGCGGCCTCGGGGCGGTCCGGCACGGCCCGCACCCAGGGGCGGAAGCCGAGGTAGAGCGCGGCGCTCGCCAGGAGCGTCAGCCAGGCCCGCAGCAGCGGGACCGAGTCGCTCCAGGTGGCGACGGGCGCGAGGAGCAGCGGCACGCCCCGGGTGCGGGGCGCGCTGAAGGGCACCCCGGCGCCCGGGCCCGCGTACGGGTCGAAGCGGCTCGCGTAGACCAGCTCGTCCCAGCCGAGCCGCAGGCCGAGCGGGACGAGGACGAGCGAGATGAGGGCGAACAGCGCGCAGACGGCGAGCAGCATGCGGTGAGCGCGCTGTTCGCGGTCGCGACGCGCGGTGCGCCGTGCTTCCTGTTTCCTCAAGTCGAGCGCCACTTGACCACCGTAAGGAACGCGGGCGGGCGGACGGCAGTACGCCTGCCGTCCGGCGTGGCTCGCGCTGTCGTGAACCGGCGCCGCCGCCCGGCGTCAGGAGAGCGGGCCGAAGACCTCCACCTCGTGCTCGGCGTAGGCCCGGAACACCGTGTCGCTCACGGCGGGCGCCGTGCCGCCCGGGGCGAGGGCGTGCAGGTCGTCGGCCGTCGCGAACGACAGCAGCCAGGCCCGCAGCCACGGCGCGTGCTCGACGGGGGTGGCCGCGCGGATCCTGGCCTCGGCGGCGGCGTAGTCCTCGGCGCTGACGTGCCGCGTGATGACCGGGAACACCTCCCGCTCCTCGGCGGCGATGTGCCCGGCCAGGGCCGCGCACTCGGCGGCGAGGGCGTCGGCGAGGCGGCGGGCGTGCCGCGCGGGGTCCTCGCCGAACAGCGTGGCCGCCCAGTCGGTGGCGTCCTGGAGCGCGTCGAGGGCCGTGTGGTCCTCGGTGAGCGAGGTGAGGTCGGCGACGCCTTCGGGGGAGAGGCCCTCGACGAAGGCCCCGTCCGTCAGGGCCTGTTCGACGGCGGCGGCGATCACCGGCCACAGGACGGCGTCCTCGCTGTCGTGGTGGTGCCGGACGCCGATGTTGTAGCGGTGCACGTACATGGCGATGGAGCGGGCCCACGCGCCGCTCACCGGGCGGCCGGACGCGGCGATGCCGTCGGCCAGCGCGGCCAGGCGCTCGATGTCACCGGTGATCGCGCGGTGGGCGAGGCGGATGCCGGTCAGGTCGGGGGCGGGAGCGGGGGCCAGGGTGCGGTCGGTCATGGAGCGACTGTGGAGGGGGCCGGTACAGAGCCGGTCAACGGCTGTTCAACGAACGGGCCGATCCCGGGGCGGGCGAGGCCACTGGTGGCGCGGGTCACACGTGGAGCTACGCGGTCCGGGGCGGGCCCCGCGCCCAGGATGGGCCCATGCACATAGGTATCGCCTTGCCGCAGTACGGCACCCATGCCCGGGAAGAGTCCGTCGCGCCGTTCGCCCGGGACGCCGAAGCCGTCGGGTTCGACTCGCTGTGGGTCGGGGACCGCTCGCTCGCGCCGGTCGCGCCCAGCGACCTGTACCCGGGCCACACCCCGGACAACCCGTATCCGCCGGGGTTCAAGACCTTCATGGACCCCTTGACGGTCCTCACCGTCGCCGCCGCGGCGACCACCCGTGTGCGGCTCGGCACCAGCACCCTCAACGCCCCCTGGTATCCGCCGCTGCTGCTCGCCCGCTCCCTGACCACGCTCGACCGCGTCAGCGGCGGGCGCCTCGACGTGGGGCTCGGCCTCGGCTGGCTGCGCGACGAGTACACGGCCGTGAACGCGGAGTTCGGCAAGCGGGGCGCGCGCCTCGACGAGGTCCTGGACGTGCTCGACGGCATATGGACCGAGGAGACCTTCGAGCACGAGGGGCCGCACTGGCGGATCCCCCGCTCCCACGTCGGCCTCCGGCCCGTCCAGAAGGCCGGTCCTCCGGTGTACTTGGGCGGGTTCAGCCCCGCCGCGATGGCGCGCGTCGGCCGTCGCGCCGCCGGGTGGGTCGGCGTCACGCTGCCGCCCGAGGCGCTGGCGGGCCTGTGGGCCGCGGCCCGCCGCGCCGCGGAGGAGGCCGGGCGCGACCCCGGCGCGCTGCGCCGCGAGATCCGTCACAACCCCAGGCCGGGGGCTTCCGCGGAGGAGATCGCCGGGGTGCTGCGTGAGGTGCGGGGGACCGGGGCCGAGGGCTGCTTCGTCGACTTGCAGCAGTGTGTGGAGGAGCCGGGGGAGGCCTTGGAGCTGGGCTCGCGGGTCCTGGACCTGCTCCGCGCGGGCTGAGCCACGGCCCGGGCCTCGCGGACGGTGCCCGCGGGGCCCCTGGGTTCGTCAGGGGCCGAAGCGGCGGCGGTAGGCCGAGGGGCTGAGGCCCGTCGCCCGGCGCAGCCGTGCGCGGAGGTTCGCAGCGGAGCCGAGGCCACTGCGCCGCGCGACCACGTCGAGCCGCTCCTCCCCGCGCTCGATGAGCCGGCACGCGAGCCCCACCCGCTCCCCGTTCAGCCAGGCCAGCGGCGTCGTGCCCAGCTGCGCCCGGAACCGCCGGTGCAGCGTGGCCGGGCTGACGGCGGCCCGCGCGGCGAGCCCGGCCACCGTGAGGGGCTCGTCGAGCCGTTCCTGCGCCCAGGCGAGCAGCGGCGCGAGCGACTCGTCGGGGACGTCGGGCACGGGCCGCTCCACGAACTGCCGCTGTCCACCGTCCCGGTGGGCGGCGAAGACGAGCCGCCGCGACACGGAAACGGCGACCTCCGCGCCGAAGTCACGGCGCACGATGTGCAGGCCGAGGTCGAGCGCGGCGGCACTGCCCGCGGCGGTGAGGATGTCGCCGTCGTCGACGAAGAGGACGTCCGGTTCGAGCCGCACGGCGGGGAAGCGGGCCCGGAAGTCGTCGGCCCACTGCCAGTGGGCGGTGGCACGGCGCCCGTCGAGCACCCCGGCCTCGGCGAGCGTGAACGCGCCGCTGCAGAAGCCGACGAGCCGGGCCCCGCGCGCGTGCGCGCGCCGTACGGCGTCCAGGACGGCGGGGCGCCGCGGCACCTTCGTGTCGGGCCGGTTGGGCACGATCAGCGTATCGGCGGTGTCGGCGGCCTCGATCCCGGCCACCCCGGTGAGCGTGAAGAAGCCGTCCCGCATGAGGGTGCGCGGCTCGGGCGAGCACAGCGCGAAGTCGTACAGGGCGGGGCGCTCGCGGCCGAGTTCGGGTCGCTGGAGGCCGAAGATCTCGGTGACGCAGCCGAGTTCGAAGGGGTTGGAGTTCTCGTCCACGATGACGACGACCCGATGCGGCGCCCCCTCCGGAGCCGCGCCAGGTGTTCCCTCCGGAGCCGCGCCAGGCTTTCCCGCCGGGGCCGCACCCGGCTGCCCCTGCCGCCCCACCGCTTGCGAGTTTTCTGGCGCCATATGCGATTTCTAGCACTCACCCTCGCGGCAGGCCAGGGGTCACCATGAGCCCATGACCGGAGAAACCGCAGCCCAGAGGCGTACGCCGATCGCTCTCGACCAGGCCCTCGCCTCCTTCGACGAACGCTGGAGCCCCCGCGTCGTCACCCACGTCAACGACTACGACGTCCGCGTGGCCAAGGTCGAGGGCGAGCACGTGTGGCACGTGCACGACGACACCGACGAGTTCTTCCTCGTGCTCGACGGCGAGTTGGACATCGCCCTGCGCGAGCCGTCGGGGGAGCGCACGGTGACCCTGCCGAAGGGGTCGGTCTTCACGGTCCCGCGCGGCACCGAGCACAAGCCGAGCGCGCGCGTCGGCGCCGAGATCCTGCTCTTCGAGCCGACGGGCACGCTGTCGGTCGGGGACCGGCACGACGAGGTCCCCGACCACGTGGACGTCACGACGGGCCACGCCCTGAAGGCCTAGCCGCCGCGGGACGGCGCCCTCACTGCACGCAGAACTCGTTCCCCTCGGGGTCCGTCATCAGCACCCACTCCCCGCCCGCGGCCTTCATCCGCCGCTGCACGGCCGCGCCCAGCTTCTCCAGGCGGGCGACCTCCTCGTCCCGGGTGCCGGGCGCGGCGTGCACGTCGATGTGGAGCCGGTTCTTGCCGGACTTCGGCTCCGGCACCCGCTGGAAGAGCAGGCGGCGGCCGAGCCCCGTGCCGCTGTCCTCCTCGTACGGGTCGTCGGGGTGCCGTACGGCGATGAGGTCGCGGAAGGCGCGGCGCCCGCGGAACTCCACGGTCTCGGCCTCGCTCACGGCGCCGAGGCCGAGCAGCCGCTCGATGAGGGCGTCGTTGTCCTCCACCGCGTAGCCGAGCGCCTCGGCCCAGAAGGCGGCCTGGGCGTGCGGGTCGTGTGCGTCGATGACGAGCTTCCAGTGCAGGGTCATGCGCTCAGTCAAGCACCGGGCCCGGCGTCGTCCTCCGCGCGCGCGTCGTACGCGGACCGTGCCGCCGCGATCTCGTTCTGGTGCTGCTCGGTCCAGGTCACCAGGGAGCGGATGGTGTGGTGCAGGGTGCCGCCGAGCGGCGTCAGCTCGTACTCGACGCGCGGCGGTACCACCGGGTGGACCGTGCGCAGCACCAGACCGTCGCGCTCCAGCTGCCGCAGGGTGACGGTGAGCATGCGCTGGCTGATGCCGTCGATCTCGCGCCGCAGCTCGGTGAAGCGCAGCCGGCGCCGGTCCAGGAGCGCGATGACCAGGAGCGACCACTTGTCGGCGATCCGGTCGAGGATCTGCCGCACCTGGCAGTCCTCGCGGGTGTCCCACTGGAAGGGGTCGGCGTCCCCGTAGTCCGTCCCGTGCCCGTACTCCTCGCCGCCGTGGGCCACGGTGCCTTTGGAGTTACTCGGTGACTTCAAAGTGCCTTCTTCCATACCCCTCGATGCTGCCGCACGCTGTCCGTGGTTACAAGAAGGAACCGGCCACCAGTTGGGTAACCAGCGGGTTGAATCGAGGAGTCACCATGGGCGCCCGTGCCTGGGCACTGCTGCTCGTCCTCTGCGGCACGATCTTCCTGGAGGGCGCCGACATCGCGATGCTGGCGATCGCCGTCCCCACGATCAGGTCCGACCTGGACCTGTCGACCGCCACCGCCGCCTGGGTCATCAGCTCCTACGTCCTCGGCTACGCGGGCTTCACGCTGCTCGGCGGCCGCGCGGCGGACCTGCTCGGCAGGCGGCGCATGTTCCTGACCTGGCTCGGGGTGTTCCTGGCCTTCTCCGGGCTCGGCGGGTTCGCCACCGAGGGCTGGATGCTGATCGTGGCGCGGTTCGTGACCGGCGTGGCCGCGGCGTTCATGACACCGGCCGCGATGTCGATCATCACCACCTCGTACGCGCAAGGGCCCGAGCGCAACAAGGCGCTGCTCGTGTTCGCGGGCACATCGGCGGGCGGCTTCTCGCTCGGCCTGGTCATCGGTGGACTGCTCACCGAACTCGGCTGGCGGTGGGTGTTCTTCGCCCCGGTCGTCCTCGCCGCCGCGATCCTCGCCGCCGCCGTCCGGCTCGTGCCCGGGGCCGAGGCGCCCGCGGCGAAGGCCTCGGCGACCCTGCGCTCCGGCGGCTTCGACCTGCCGGGCGCGGCGGCGGCCGCGGGCGCCATGCTGCTGCTCGCCTACGGCGTCGTACGGCTCGAACACGGCCTCGACGGCTGGCCCTTGACCCTCGGGGCGGCCCTCGGCGGATCGCTGCTCGTCGCGGCGTTCGTCGGCATCGAGCGCCGCGCGGCCGTACCGCTCGTGCGCCTCGGGATCTTCCGCACCGGCACGGTGGTGCGGGCCGGGGTCGGCGCGCTGCTGTTCCTCGGCGCCTTCATGGGCTTCCAGTTCGTGCTCACGCTGTACTTGCAGGAGCTGCGCGGCTGGTCGTCGTGGCAGACGGCGATCGCCCTCGTCGTGATGGGCTGCGACGTGGTGCTCGCGCCGACCCTCACGCCCCGCCTGGTGAACCGCTACGGCCACGCCCGTGTGATCCTCGGCGGCTTCCTGCTCGCGGCCCTCGCGTACGCGCTCTTCCTGCCGGCCGGCAGGGACTGGACGTACGCGGCGATGTTCCCGACGCTGCTCATCGCGGGCACGTCCTTCGCCCTCGCCTATGGCCCGCTGATGATCGCGGCGACCGACGGCGTCGCCGCGCGGGAGCAGGGCCTCGCGGGCGGAATCCTGCACACCGCCACACAGTTCGGGGCGGCGATCGGGGTCTCCGGCGTGACGGCGGTGTACGGCCTCGCCGCCGGGGGCCACAGCGGCACGGACAGGGCCGGGCACTCGCTCGACGCCTTCCGCGCGGCCCTCGTGGTGCCGGTGGCCCTCGCCCTGGTGGGCGTGGCCGTCGCCCTGGCCGGGGTGGTGCGCGGAAGGCGTCCGGGTCAGCCCGCGGCCCGGAGCGAGGGGTCCGCCGCCCTGCCCGTGACCAGCGAGGCGCGGTGACCGCTCGGGGTGATCCCCCGGATCCGCTTGAACGCGTCACTGAACCCGAATCCGTCGGCGTACCCGACCCGCCCCGCCACGGACGCCACCGTCGCCCCCGGCTCGGCGAGCAGCTCGGCGGCGAGCGCCATGCGCCACTCGGTGAGGTACGCCATCGGCGGCCTGCCGACGAGGTCGGTGAAGTGACGGGCGAAGGCCGCGCGCGAGACCTGGGCGCGCGCGGCGAGCGCCGCCACCGTCCAGGCCCTGCCCGGCTCGTCGTGCATGGCGCGCAGGGCCGGGCCGACCACGTCGTCGCCGAGCGCCCGGTACCAGGCGGGCGGGCAGGCCTCGGGCAGGTCGAACCACTCCCGCAGGGTGCAGGCCAGCAGCCAGTCGAGCATCCGGTCCATCACGTACTGGCGCCCCGGCCGGTCGGCCGCCACCTCGTCCGCGATGAGCCCGATGATCGTCAGGCACTCCTCGCCGCCCGGCACCACGAGCAGCGGCGGCAGCGCACTGAGCAGCCGCCGCCCGCCGCTGCCGTCCCACTGGTAGGTGCCGGTGACCAGCTCGGTCTCCCCGTCGCCCGCGGCGGCCACGCCGAACGGGCCCGAGGTGCGCACGGCGGCGCAGCCCGCCCCCAGGACGCGCGTCCCGCCCGGGCCCGTGACCCGCGCCTGCCCGCGCAACACCATGACCAGGGTCAGCGCGGCGGGCTCCGTCCGCTCCGGCTCCCACGCGCCGCGCAGCACCGTACGACCGAACAGCGCGCCGTCCGCGCGGATGCCGCGCAGCAGATCCCCCAGAGCGTCCATGCCCCCACCGTAGACGGACGCCTATGGGGCGGAGACAGACGCCCATGTCGGCAGGTGCCGCACGGGGGTTGGCTGGACGCATGACGACAACACCACGGACCACCGGCGACCTGATCCTCGTCCTCGGGGCCACCGGCAAGACCGGCCGCAGGATCGTGCCCCGGCTGCGCGCGGCGGGCCACACCGTGCGGGCGGCCTCCCGCTCCGGAGAAACATATTTCGACTGGAACGAACGTTCTATCTGGCCGACAGTTCTGGACGGCGTCTCCGCCCTCTATCTGGTCGCGCCGGAGGAGCCGGAGCCCGTCGAGGACTTCGTGGCCCAGGCCGTGGCGGCCGGAGTGCGCCGCTTCGTGGTCCTGTCCGGGCGCGGCATCGACGTGTCCGGCGAGTCCTTCCTCGCGGGCATGGCGCGGGCCGACCGGGTGGTGCGCGAGGCGGACGTCGACTGGACGGTGATCCGCGCCAACAACTTCGCGCAGAACTTCGACGAGGACTTCGCCCACGGGCCGCTCCTCGCGGGCCGCCTCGCCCTGCCGGTCGGCGACGTGGCGGAGCCGTTCGTCGACGTGGAGGACATCGCGGACGTCGCGGTCGCGGTGCTCACCGAGGAGGGCCACGCGCACCGCGTGTACGACCTCTCGGGCCCGCGCGCCCTCACCTACGCCGACGCGGTCACGGAGATCGCGGCGGCCTCGGGCCGCCCGATGCGCTTCGAACCCGTCACGGCGGAGCAGTTCCTGGCGGAACTGCGCGCGGCGGAGGTCCCCGAGCCGCTGGCGCGCGAGCTGACGGCCGTCTTCACGTTCACGGCCGAGGGCCACCTCTCGTCGCTGGCGACGGGCGTACGGGACGTACTGGGGCGCGAGCCGCGGGACTTCACGGAGTACGTGAAGGCTGCTGCGGCGCGGGGGGCTTGGGCGCGGTGACCCGCGCGGCGGCGAGCCGGGTCGCGCCCCGCCGCGCGAAGCGGAACGCGTCGAACGTCAGCAGCGCGAGCGCCAGCCACACCAGGGCGAACCCGGCCCAGCGCTCCGCCGGCATCTCCTCGTGGAAGTACAGGATGCCGAGCAGGAACTGGAAGACGGGCGCGAGGTACTGCAAAAGGCCGAGCGTGGACAGCGGGACGCGGATCGCGGCGGCGCCGAAGCAGACCAGCGGCGCCGCCGTCACCACGCCGGTCGCGGCGAGCAGCGCGGCGTGCCCCGCTCCCTCCGTGCCGAACACGAGGTCGCCGCGCGTGCCGAGCCACGCGAGATAGGCGACGGCGGGCAGGAACTGCACGGCGGTCTCGGCGGCCAGGGACTCCAGGCCGCCGAGGTTGACCTTCTTCTTCACCAGACCGTACGTCGCGAAGGTGAAGGCCAGGCACAGCGAGATCCACGGCGGGCGGCCGTAGCCGATCGCGAGGACGAGCACGGCGGCGAGGCCCACGGCGACGGCGGTCCACTGCACGGGCCGCAGCCGCTCGCCGAGCAGCAGGACGCCGATCGCGATGGTGACCAGGGGGTTGATGAAGTAGCCGAGGGAGGCCTCGACGACGTGGCCGGTGTTCACCGACCAGATGTAGATGCCCCAGTTGAGGGTGATGACGGCCGCGGCGATGGCGACCAGGCCCAGCTTGCGGGGCTGGCGCAGCAGTTCACCGGCCCAGGCCCAGCGGCGTACGAAGAGCAGCGCGACGGCGACGACCACGAGGGACCAGGCCATGCGGTGGGCCAGGATCTCACCCGCGCCCGCGGGCTTGAGGAGCGGCCAGAAGAGGGGGACGAGGCCCCACATGCCGTAGGCGGCGATGCCGTTCAGGAGGCCTGTGCGGGCTTCCCCCTTCGCCTGCGCAGGTCCCACAGTTCCTCCTCCGTACCGGCAGCCCCACGCTGCATCCCGAAGGTAGCGCCCACGGCCCTTCCGTGTCATGCCCGTTTCGCCATACGGTCATGACACGCCCCGCCCTCTCAGGCCACCGCGGCGGC
This sequence comes from Streptomyces sp. NPDC045778, assembly GCF_056431945.1. Taxonomy (NCBI): domain Bacteria; kingdom Bacillati; phylum Actinomycetota; class Actinomycetes; order Kitasatosporales; family Streptomycetaceae; genus Streptomyces; species Streptomyces sp. NPDC045778. The sequence continues at coordinate 343,377 of NZ_JBWKJZ010000004.1, read as the reverse complement.
GACGGCCGCGGCGAGCGGCGTGGTCGGCCGCCCGATCAGCCGGGCGAGGTCCCCGCCGGTCCCGGCGAGCAGCCCGCGCCCGATGGCCGCGTCCACGTCCACCAGGACCGAGGCGATGCCCTCCGGCAGACCCGCCCCGGTCAGCACCGCGAGGTGCTCCGCGGGCGACACCTGGGCGTAGGTCACCTCCTTGCCGGAGGCCTTCGCGACCTCCGCCGCGTACTCGGGGAAGGTCCACGCCACGTCCCCGCTCAGCTCGTAGGCGCGGCCCTCGTGCCCCTCGCCGGTCAGGACGGCGACGGCGGCGGCTGCGTAGTCGGCGCGCGCGGCGGACGCGACACGGCCCGAGGACGGGGCGCTGCCGACGACGGCCCCGTGCTCCAGGACGGGGGCGAGGTGCTCGGTGTAGTTCTCGTGGTACCAGCCGTTGCGCAGGAACGTGTACGCGAGGCCCGAGGCGAGCACCGCCCGCTCGGTCTCCTTGTGCTCGGCGGCAAGCTCGAAGTCGGCGTCGGGCCCGCCGAGGACACCCGTGTACACGAGGTGCGCGACCCCGGCCGCCTTCGCCGCGTCGATGACGGCCAGGTGCTGCGGCACCCGGCGCCCGACCTCACTGCCGGAGATCAGCAGCACCTTGTCGCCCGCCGCGAAGGCGCCCGCGAGGGTCTCGGGCGCGCTGTAGTCCGCGATCCGCAGCTCGACGCCGCGCGCGGCGAGGTCGGCGGCCTTCTCCTTGTTCCGTACGACGGCCACGACCTGCCCGGCGGGCACGCCCGCGGCGAGCAGGCCCTCGACAACGAGACGGCCGAGGTGTCCGGTGGCTCCGGTGACGACGATGCTCATGGGTGATTACTCCCTTGTGCCCTATTTGGGATTCGGTATGCCACTCACGCTAGCCACCGCGCTAACCACGCGTAAGTACCCACTTTGAAGTAAGGTACTGGTATGGCAGTAAGTAGGGTCGGGGACTCCGACGCCGAGCAGATGTGCCCCCACCGCCTCGTCCTGGAGCACGTCACCAGCCGCTGGGGCGTGCTCGTCCTGATCGCGCTCGCCGAGCGCTCGTACCGCTTCAGCGAGCTGCGCCGCGCGATCGGCACCGGCGGTGGCCGGACCGTCAGCGAGAAGATGCTGGCCCAGACCCTCCAGATCCTGGAGCGCGACGGCCTGGTGCACCGCGACGCCAAGCCGGTCATCCCGCCGCGCGTCGACTACTCCCTCACCGGCCTGGGCCGCGAGGCCGCCGAGCAGGTCAGGGCCCTGGCCACCTGGACGGACCGGCGCATGGAGGACGTACTGAAAGCGCGCGAGAAGTACGACGAGGCCCGGTCCTGAGGGATCAGGACCGGGCCTCGTCGAACGCGGGCGGTGACGGCTAGCCGACGACCGTCCAGGTGTCGCCGCCGGCGAGCAGCGCCGCGAGGTCGCCCTTGCCGTGCTGCTCGATCGCCGAGTCGAGCTGGTCGGCCATCAGCGTGTCGTACACCGGCCGCTCCACGTTCCGGAACACGCCGATCGGGGTGTGGTGCAGGGTGTCCGGGTCGGCCAGGCGGGAGAGCGCGAAGGCCGTGGTCGGGGAGGCGGCGCGGGCGTCGTGGACGAGGACGTCGCCCTCGTTCTCCGCGGTCACGGGGACGACCTTGAGGTCGCCGGTGGCCGGGTCGCGCACGACGCCCTTGGAGCCTTCGGCGCCGAAGCGGATCGGCGCGCCGTGCTCCAGGCGGATCACGGCTTCCTCGGCCTGCTGCTTGTCCTTGAGGACCTCGAACGCGCCGTCGTTGAAGATGTTGCAGTTCTGGTAGATCTCCACCAGGGCCGTGCCGGGGTGGTCGGCGGCCTGGCGGAGCACCTCGGTCAGGTGCTTGCGGTCGGAGTCCACCGTGCGCGCGACGAAGGAGGCCTCCGCGCCGATCGCCAGGGACACCGGGTTGAAGGGCGCGTCGAGGGAACCCATCGGCGTCGACTTGGTGATCTTCCCGACCTCGGAGGTGGGGGAGTACTGACCCTTGGTGAGGCCGTAGATCCTGTTGTTGAACAGCAGGATCTTCAGGTTCACATTGCGCCGCAGGGCGTGGATCAGGTGGTTGCCGCCGATCGACAGGGCGTCGCCGTCACCGGTGACCACCCATACGCTCAGATCGCGCCGCGAGGAGGCGAGGCCCGTGGCGATGGCGGGGGCGCGGCCGTGGATGGAGTGCATCCCGTACGTGTTCATGTAGTACGGGAAGCGGGAGCTGCATCCGATGCCGGAGACGAAGACGATGTTCTCCTTGGCCAGGCCCAGCTCGGGCATGAAGCCCTGGACGGCCGCCAGGACCGCGTAGTCACCGCAGCCGGGGCACCAGCGCACTTCCTGGTCGGACTTGAAGTCCTTCATGGACTGCTTGGCCTCGGCCTTGGGCACGAGCTTCAGAAGCGTCTCGGAGCCGGTGGGCCCCTCGATCGTGGTGTCAGCCATCGATGGCCTCCTTCAGAGCCGTGGCGAGCTGCTCGGCCTTGAACGGCATTCCGTTGACCTGGTTGTAGGAGACCGCGTCCACGAGGTACTCGGCGCGGATCAGTGTGGCGAGCTGACCGAGGTTCATCTCGGGGATCACCACCTTGTCGTAACGCTTCAGGACGTCGCCCAGGTTCCGCGGGAACGGGTTGAGGTGGCGCAGATGGGCCTGCGCGACGCTCTGCCCCGCGGCGCGCAGCCGGCGCACGGCGGCCGTGATCGGCCCGTAGGTGGAGCCCCAGCCGAGGACCAGGAGACGCGCGTCGCCGGTCACGTCGTCGACCTCGACGTCCGGTACGTCGATGCCGTCGACCTTGGCCTGGCGGGTGCGGACCATGAAGTCGTGGTTGGCCGGGTCGTAGGAGATGTTGCCCGTGCCGTCCTGCTTCTCGATGCCGCCGATGCGGTGTTCGAGGCCGGGGGTGCCGGGGATCGCCCACGGCCGGGCGAGGGTCTTCGGGTCGCGCTTAAACGGCCAGAAGACGTCGGTGCCGTCCGCGAGGGTGTGGTTCGGCCCGGAGGCGAACTGCACGCGCAGGTCCGGCAGTTCGTCCGGCTCCGGGATGCGCCACGGCTCGGAGCCGTTGGCCAGATAGCCGTCGCTCAGCAGGAAGACGGGCGTGCGGTACGTCAGCGCGATGCGGGCCGCCTCCAGGGCGGCGTCGAAGCAGTCCGCCGGGGTGCGCGGGGCGACCACCGGCACCGGCGCCTCGCCGTTGCGGCCGTACATCGCCTGGAGCAGGTCGGCCTGCTCGGTCTTGGTGGGCAGCCCGGTGGAGGGCCCACCGCGCTGGATGTCCACGATGAGGAGCGGCAGCTCCAGGCTGACCGCGAGGCCGATCGTCTCGGACTTCAGGGCCACGCCGGGACCCGACGTCGTGGTCACCGCGAGGGAGCCGCCGAAAGCGGCGCCGAGGGCGGCGCCGATGCCCGCGATCTCGTCCTCGGCCTGGAAGGTGCGCACGCCGAAGTTCTTGTGCTTGCTCAGCTCGTGCAGGATGTCCGAGGCCGGGGTGATCGGGTACGAGCCCAGGTACAGCGGCAGGTCGGCCTGGCGCGAGGCGGCGATCAGGCCGTAGGCCAGGGCGAGGTTGCCGGAGATGTTCCGGTAGGTGCCCGGCGGGAAGGCGGTCGCCGCGGGCGCCACCTCGTACGAGACCGCGAAGTCCTCGGTCGTCTCGCCGAAGTTCCAGCCCGCGCGGAACGCGGTGATGTTCGCCTCGGCGATGTCCGGCTTCTTGGCGAACTTCGTCCGCAGGAACCGCTCGGTCCCCTCGGTGGGCCGGTGGTACATCCACGAGAGCAGCCCCAGCGCGAACATGTTCTTGCTGCGGCCCGCGTCCTTGCGGGACAGGTCGAAGTCCTTCAGGGCCTCGACCGTCAGCGTGGTCAGCGGCACCGGGTGGACCTGGAAGCCGTCGAGCGAACCGTCCTCCAGCGGTGAGGTCTCGTACCCCACCTTCTGCATGGCCCGCTTGGTGAATTCGTCGGTGTTGACGATGATCTCGGCGCCGCGCGGCACGTCGCCGATGTTCGCCTTGAGGGCGGCCGGGTTCATCGCGACCAGCACGTTCGGCGCGTCGCCCGGGGTGAGGATGTCGTGATCGGCGAAGTGCAGCTGGAAGCTGGAGACGCCGGGCAGCGTGCCGGCGGGGGCGCGGATCTCGGCGGGGAAGTTCGGCAGCGTCGACAGGTCGTTGCCGAAGGACGCCGTCTCGGAGGTGAACCGGTCACCGGTGAGCTGCATGCCGTCACCGGAGTCACCCGCGAAACGAATGATCACTCGGTCGAGTCGGCGTACGTCCTTCTCGCCCGCGGGCTTGCGCTGTTCTCCGACTACGGCTTCGTCGGCCTGCTCGGCCGGGCTACTGACCTGGCTGGTCACTGAACTGGACCTCCCTCGAGGCGACTGTGCGGGAATCGCAGGCAGACCTGCCCTCCCATCGCCCACCCTACGTCTGTAAGGGGTACCTTCCTGGGGCCGCTCGCATGGTGGACGCACCTTTGAGACAGCTTGATGCCCTGATTTATCACGTTCTGCCTCGCCCCCCGGCCTCTCATGAAGACGCTCTCCGCTCATCCTTTGGTTCTAGGGCGCCGGGCCTAGGACCGGCGCGTTCCCGGGCCGGGCGCTGTCCCGCTGCCGGGACGTCCCCGCCTGGTCGGAGTACCTCGTCCGGCACCCCTGACACGGTGTCAGTGCGGTGGGTGTGCGGTAAATCCGGAACGCCTCGGGAATGGCTCCGGGCGCTCCGGAACGGCACCGGAAATACGGAATTAGGAATTCAGATAGGTGAGTACGGCAAGCACTCTTCGGTGATCGCCGTCGCTCGGGGAAAGCCCGAGCTTCAGGAAGATATTGCTGACGTGCTTTTCCACCGCCCCGTCGCTGACCACCAGCTGGCGCGCGATCGCGGAGTTGGTCCGTCCCTCGGCCATCAGACCCAGGACCTCGCGCTCGCGCGGGGTGAGCCCCGTGAGGACGTCCTGCTTGCGGCTGCGCCCGAGCAGCTGCGCCACGACCTCCGGGTCGAGCGCGGTCCCGCCCTGCGCCACCCGCACCACCGCGTCCACGAACTCGCGGACCTCGGCGACCCGGTCCTTGAGCAGATAGCCCACGCCCCGGCTCGACCCCGCGAGCAACTCCGTCGCGTACTGCTCCTCCACGTACTGGGACAGCACGAGCACACCGAGCCCCGGATGGTCCTTGCGCAGCTTGACGGCCGCGCGCACCCCTTCGTCCGTGTGCGTCGGCGGCATCCGCACGTCCGCGACCACGACGTCCGGCAGCTCGCCCTGGGCAGCAAGCTCCGTGATCGTCTTGATCAGCGCCTCCGCGTCCCCGACGCCCGCGACGACCTCGTGCCCGCGGTCGGTCAGCAGCCGGGTCAGCCCCTCCCTGAGCAGCACTGAATCCTCGGCGATGACCACCCGCACCTTGTCCTCCACGATGTTCCGGCCCCCACAGCCTGTCCCCACCCCATTGACAGACCCCAGCATCCCAGCATCCGGACCCCCAGGGGACCGACTCCGGCCAGGACCGAACAGCGCGGCGCCCCGAACGGGCAGATCAAGCCCGTCCGGGGCGTGGCTTTCCAGCCGCGTGCGGGCGGCCGGTGCGGGCTAGCCCCGCCAGGGCAGCTCCGCCGTCACCAGGGTCGGCCCGCCGACGGGGGACTCCACCACGAGGATCCCGTCCACCGCGTCAAGGCGCTCGGAGAGGCCGGCGAGCCCGGAGCCCGCGCCCACGTCGGCCCCGCCGCGCCCGTCGTCGGTCACCTGGAGCATCAGCCGGTCGGCCACCCGCCACACGTCCACGGAGGCCCGCGAGGCCCCGCTGTGCTTGCTGATGTTCTGCAACAGCTCGGAGACCGTGAAGTACGCGATGCCCTCGATCGCCGCGGCGGGCCGCGCGGGCAGGTCGACCTCCACGTCCACCGGCACCGTGCACCGCGCGGCCAGGGCGGACAGGGCCGCGTCGAGCCCCCGGTCGGTGAGGACCGCGGGGTGGATGCCCCGCGCGAGGTCGCGCAGCTCCTGGAGGGCCACCTTCACCTCGCCGTGCGCCTCGTCCACCATGCGGGCCGCCGCCTGCGGGTCCTCCGCGAGCTTCTCCTTGGCGAGACCCAGGTCCATGGCGAGGGCGACGAGCCGGGCCTGCGCGCCGTCGTGCAGGTCCCGCTCGATGCGGCGCAGGTCCGCGGCGGCGGTGTCCACCACGACGCCCCGGTCCGACTCCAGCTCCGCGACGCGCGACACCAGGCGCGAGGGGCCGAGGAGCCCGAGCACCAGACCGCGGTCGACCGTGGTCAGGGCGCGGATGATCCAGGGCGTGGCCAGCGTGATCAGCAGGCCGGTGAACGCGGTGAGGCCGATCTCGAAGGGGTTGTCCAGGTAGACGCGGTGCGTGTCGTCCCCGTAGAGCTGGATGCCGTCCTGGCCCGCGTACACGGGGAAGACCCAGAACCACAGCGGGTACGTGAGCATCGCCCAGCCGTACGTCCAGAAGACCACCGTCACCGTGAAGGAGAAGATCGCCCACGGCATGTGGATGACGGCGTAGAGCGCGTGCCGCCAGGAGACGCCGCTCTTCAGGACGGCGCCCATCCACGCCAGCGGCCCCGGGTCGCGCGGCTGAAGCGGGTGCGGGTCCTTCACGTCGAGGCCGAGCAGCGTCCGCGCCCGCACCCGCTCAAGGGAGCCGAAGCCGCGGAGGCCGGTCAGCCCCAGGGCGAGGACGGGGACGCCGATGAACGTGACCAGCAGGCCCGCGCCGAGCGCGAGCATCGTCACGGCGAAGACGAAGCCGACGACGCTGAGCGGCAGGGAGAGCAGCACGTACAGGAACTCCCGCAGGGTGCGCCCCTCGAAGGGCGCGCGCAGCCAGACCGGGAGGCGGGGGCGGCGGGCGTCCGCCGCTCCGTCGCCGCCGCGGTCCTCGGCCCAGCGGCCGTCGAGGTCGCTCCTCATGACGCGTCCGTACCCCTGTCCGTAGTCCGTGGCCATCGCTGCCGTCCGTTCTGCTCGTACCGCGCGGGTTCCCGGCCCTCCGTGACCTGCGCGGGCTACCCCTTGTCGTACCCCCAGAGTGCGCTCCGGGGCGTGCGCCGGGCCATGGAGCGCGTCGGCGTCTTCGGCCGGGGGTTTTCCCTACCCCTCCGGGGGATGTGGACCCCGTACCGGAGGACGCGGGCCCCGTCCGCGGAAGGACACGCTCCGGCGCCGCGAACGCCTCATCCCGTCCGGTCCCGCCACGGCAGCTCCGCCGTGATCGTCGTCGGGCCGCCCTCCGGCGAGTCGATGACGAACAGGCCGTCGACCGCGCCGAGCCGCTCCGAGAGGCCCGCCATGCCCGTGCCGCCGTCCAGGCTGGCCCCGCCGCGCCCGTCGTCACGCACCTGGATGAGCAGACGCTGGTCCGAGCGCCACACCTCCACGCTCGCGGTGCGGGCTCCGCTGTGCTTGGACACGTTCTGCAACAGCTCGGAGACGGTGAAGTACGCGATGCCCTCGATCGCGGCCGCCGGGCGCGCGGTCAGGTCGGCGGTCACCTTCACCGGCACCGTGCACCGCGCGGCCACCGACGAAAGCGCCGCGCTCAGGCCGCGGTCGGTGAGGACCGCCGGGTGGATGCCCCGGGCCAGGTCGCGCAGCTCCTGGAGGGCGAGCTTCACCTCGCCGTGCGCCTCGTCGACCATGGCCGCCGCCGCGTCCGGGTCCTCGAGGAGCTTCTCCTTGGCGAGGCCGAGCCCCATGGCGAGGGCGACGAGCCGGGCCTGCGCGCCGTCGTGCAGGTCCCGCTCGATGCGGCGCAGATCCGCGGCGGCGGTGTCCACCACGACACCTCGGTCCGACTCCAGCTCCGCGATCCGCCGCTCCAGCTCGTCCGAAGGCGAGAGCAGCCCGCGGGCCATGGCCCGGTCGGCGTTGGCGAGCGCCCGCACGGCGAACGGCAGCACCGGCCAGAGCAGGAACAGACCGCACAGCGTCAGCGTGAACGTCGCGATGCCCCACGGCAGCCGGACGAAGCCGTAGAGCACCGCCCGCCAGCCCACCGGGTCCTTCAGCGTCGACCACAGCCAGGCGAGCACCCCGCCGCCGCGCCGCGACTTCAGCGGCATGGGGCTCGGCTCGTCGATGTGCACGCCGAGCAGCCGCCGCGCCCGCGCCCGCTCGAACTTGCCGAAGAGCCGCGCCCCGTACAGCGCCAGCGCGAGCAGCGGAAGCCCGATGACCGTGAACGACAGGAATCCGCCGATGAAGCACGCCGTCACCACGTACGTGAACCCGACCAGGCCGGCCGGGAGATTCACCAGGAGGTGCAGGATCTCCTTCCAGGTGTGCGCGTCGTACGCGAATCGGGCAGGCGGCAGCGGCTCCGGCGTGGCCTGCGAAGACGTGGAACGTGGGGTCATACGGGCAAGGGTGCCCGGCGCGCCCCACCGCGCGCCATGAGGGGGGCCGCCGGACCGGGCTGTGGATAACCCCACCAGATCACCCACGGCGGAGCCGGCGGACCGATCCGGCGGATCCGGCCGATGACGGGCCCGCGGCCGACCGGTCCGTGACGGTCTGCTTACCTCGCCTTTAGCAGGCCCTAGACTCCCGTGCGTACAGATCGTCGAACAGGGCGAGTGACGGAGTGCAGGGAGCGAGGGGCTGACGTGCCAGGGACGACGTACGTCGCGGCGAGCTACTACGAGTCGTACTCCGTCGTCGGACTGCTCGCCGTGGTCGGCGTGCTGTTCGTCGCCGTCGCCTTCGGCGCCGGACGGCTGCTCAGGCCCGTCGTGCCGACCCCCGAGAAGCTCCTCACGTACGAGTGCGGCGTGGACCCGGTCGGCGAGGGCTGGGCACACACCCAAGTGCGCTACTACGTGTACGCCTTCCTCTACGTGATCTTCGCCGTCGACTCGATCTTCCTCTTCCCGTGGGCGACGGTCTTCGCCGAGTCCGGCTACGGCGCGACGACCCTCGTCGAGATGTTCATCTTCCTCGGCTTCCTCGCCGTGGGACTGCTGTACGCCTACAAGAAGGGCGTCCTCACATGGACGTGAACCAGGAGCCCGCGGGGCCGCCCGAGCCCGTGCTCCTCCCGGAGCCGAAGAAGCTGGGCGTCCTGTCCCGGCTCGCCCCCGAGCCGATGAAGGTGGTCCTGAACTGGGGCCGCCGCTACAGCCTGTGGGTCTTCAACTTCGGGCTCGCCTGCTGCGCCATCGAGTTCATCGCCGCCTCCATGGCCCGCCACGACTTCATCCGGCTCGGCGTCATCCCCTTCGCCCCGGGCCCGCGCCAGGCCGACCTGATGGTCGTCTCCGGCACGGTCACGGACAAGATGGCGCCCGCCGTGAAGCGCCTGTACGAGCAGATGCCCGAGCCCAAGTACGTCATCTCCTTCGGCGCCTGCTCCAACTGCGGCGGCCCGTACTGGGACTCGTACTCCGTCACCAAGGGCGTCGACCAGATCATCCCGGTCGACGTGTACGTGCCCGGCTGCCCGCCCCGGCCGGAGGCGCTGCTCCAGGGCATCCTCAAGCTCCAGGAGAAGATCGCGCGGGAGTCCCTCGGCGAGCGCTACGCCGCTGACGGGGCGCGTCCTTCCACGGCCGCGCTGCGCAGCGGCCTGGTGGCTCCGCCCGCTTCGGCTTCGTCTTTGTCTTCGACTTCGGCTCAGGAGGACGGCAGATGACCGGCTGGCTGCCCGCCCCCGTCGAGGAGCTGTTCGGCGCGGAGGCGACCGCCGATGAGGCGTACGAACTGCTGACCGTGGACGTGCCGTCCGTCTCCTGGCCCGAGGCCCTGCGGACCGCCCGGGACACGCTCGGCTGCACGTACTTCGACTGGCTGAGCGCCGTCGACGAGCCGGGCACCGGCTTTCGCGTGAGCGCCCACGTGGTGGCGCTGTCCCCGGTACGGCGCCTCCTCGTCCGTACGACGGTGCCGCACGAGGCGCCCGTCCTGCCCTCCGCGGTCGACGTCTACGCGGGCGCGGCCTGGCACGAGCGCGAGACCCACGAAATGTTCGGCGTCCGCTTCGAGGGCCATCCGCACCTGGTCCCGCTGCTGCTTCCGGAGAACTTCGAGGGCCATCCCCTGCGCAAGGACTTCGTGCTCGCGGCCCGGGTGGCGAAGGCGTGGCCGGGCGCGAAGGAGCCGGGGGAGCCTGCGGCGGGTGCGGCGCATGGTGGCCCCAAGCGGCGTCAGATGCTTCCGCCCGGTGTGCCCGACCCGAACGAGTGGGGCCCTCTGAAGGGCCAGTTGCCCGCTGCCCCGGCGCGCCCCGCACGCGGCGCGGGCCGCGCCGCGGCTGCCGGGGCCTCCGGGGGCGCGGGGGAGCGTCCCGCGCGCCGGATGCGCAGCGCGAGCGCGGGTTCGGCCAGCCAGAGCGCCGCGCCGGTCGCCGACGCCCCGGCCACCGAGACTCCGGCCGCCGAGACTCCGGCCGCCGACGCCCCGGCCGCCGACCAGGCCCCCGCTCCCGCACGGCCACCGCGCCGCGCGCGCAGCGCGAGCCAGGGATCGGCGTCGCAGCGTACGGCGGAGCCCAGCGCGGCCCCGGCCTCCGACGCCCCGTGGCACCACGCCCGCCCGGCCTTCGACACGCCGGAGCCGGAACCCGGGCGCAAGCCTGAGGCGGCGCCAGGAGAGGGGCCGGCGGCCCCTGAGGCCCCAGAGGCCCCTGGGAACACCGAGGACACCAGAGACACCGGCGACGAAAGAGGCCCGCAGTGAACGACGCCCTCGACGTCGCCCTGCGACTCCTTGTCGTCTTCGTCGCCTTCCTCGCCCTGCCCCTGATCGTCGGCCAGACCGAGCACAAAGTGATGGCCCACATGCAGGGCCGCCTCGGCCCCATGTACGCGGGCGGCTTCCACGGCTGGGCCCAGCTCGTCGCCGACGGCGTGAAGTTCGCGCAGAAGGAAGACGTCGTACCCGCCGACGCCGACCGCCGCGTCTTCCAGCTCGCCCCGGCCGTCGCGCTGCTGCCCTACCTCCTGGTCCTCGTCGCCATCCCCATCGGCCCACAGGAAGGCGCCGTCGGCCAGGTCGTCGACGCGGGTGTCTTCTTCGTCCTCGCCGTCATGGGCGTCGGCGTCCTCGGCTCCCTGATGGCGGGCTGGGCGTCGGCCAACAAGTTCTCCCTGCTCGGCGGCCTGCGCACCGCGGCCCAGCTGCTCGCGTACGAACTGCCGATGCTGCTCGCCGCCGCCTCCGTCGCGATGGCCGCGGGCACGGTCTCGCTGCCCGGCATCCTCAACGCCTTCGAGTGGTGGTGGCTGCCCTGGCAGATCGTCGGCGCCCTGGTCTTCTTCGTGGCCGGGCTCGCCGAACTCCAGCGCCCGCCCTTCGACATGCCGGTCGCCGACTCGGAGATTATCTTCGGCGCGTACACCGAGTACACCGGCCTTCGCTTCGCGCTCTTCCTCCTCGCCGAGTACGCCGGGATCGTCGTCCTGTGCGGCCTGACCACCGTCCTCTTCCTCGGCGGCTGGCACGGCCCTGGCGGCGCCGACGGGCTCGGCTGGGTGTGGACCCTCCTGAAGACCGGCGTCCTCGCCTTCGTCGTCATCTGGCTGCGCGTCACCTACCCCCGGCTCCGCGAGGACCAGCTCCAGAAGCTGTCCTGGACCCTCCTCGTCCCGCTCGCCCTGGCGCAGATCGCGCTCACCGGAATCGTGAAGGTGGCGATCAACTGATGGCCCCAGTACCTGGCAGCGGCCTCGCCAAGGGCCTGGCCGTCACCCTCCGCACCATGACGCGGAAGTCCGTCACCGAGCAGTACCCGGACGTCCAGCCCGACCTGGCGCCCCGCACCCGCGGCGTCATCGGCCTGTTCGAGGAGAACTGCACGGTCTGCATGCTCTGCGCCCGCGAGTGCCCGGACTGGTGCATCTACATCGACTCCCACAAGGAGACGGTGCCGCCCGCCGCGCCCGGCGGCCGCGAGCGCAGCCGCAACGTCCTCGACCGCTTCGCCATCGACTTCTCCCTCTGCATGTACTGCGGCATCTGCATCGAGGTCTGCCCCTTCGACGCGTTGTTCTGGTCCCCGGAGTTCGAGTACGCCGAGACCGACATCCGCGAACTCACCCACGAGCGCGACAAGCTCCGCGAGTGGATGTGGACCGTCCCGGCCCCGCCCGCCCTCGACCCCGCCGCCGAGGAGCCCAAGGAACTGGGCGCCGCCCGCAAGACCGCCGACAAGCTGGCCGCCGAACGCGAAGCCGCCGAGCGTACGGCCGCCGAGCAGCCCGCGGGTGGGCGGCCCGCGGCCGGGCAGCAGGACACCACGGCCGAGGGGGACGCGTGAACTTCTCCGTCGCCGCCACGGCCCCCCACGGCTTCCTGTCCCCGACCGGCGTCGAGATCGCCTTCCTCCTCGTCGGCCTCGTCACCCTCGGCGCCGCGATCGTCACCGTCACCACCAAGCAGCTCGTGCACGCCGCGCTCTGGCTGGTCGTGGCGCTCGGCGGGCTCGCCGTCGAGTACCTGCTCCTGACCGCCGAGTTCATCGCCTGGGTGCAGGTCCTCATCTACGTGGGTTCCGTCGTCGTCCTCCTCCTCTTCGGCCTGATGCTCACCAGGGCCCCCATCGGCCGCTCCCCGGACGCCGACTCGGGCAACCGCTGGGTCGCGCTCGCCGTGGCCCTCGCCGCCGCCACCGCCCTGGTGTGGGTCGTCGTGGACGCGTTCCGTACGCAGTGGATCGACCTGGACGGCGCCCCGCAGGGCTCCACCGAGGTGACCGGCGCGTTCCTCTTCCGGAACTGGGTGCTGCCCTTCGAGGCCCTGTCCGTGCTGCTCCTCGCCGCACTGGTCGGCGCGATCGTGCTGTCCCGCAAGGCCAAGGACGGCCCCGGCGACAAGCCCCCGCGGGGCCGCCCCGGCCCGCGGACCCCCGAGGGCGGGACCGCCCAGCAGGAGAGGACCCGCTGATGCACCTCGCCTACCCCGCCGTCCTCGCCGTCCTCCTCTTCTGCGTCGGCCTCTACGGCGTCCTCGCCCGCCGCAACGCGATCCTGGTCCTGATGTCCGTCGAGCTGATGCTCAACGCCGTCAACCTCAACCTCGTCGCCTTCGACGTCTGGCTGCGCGACCAGCTGCACTCCGGCCAGGCCCTGACGCTCTTCACCATCGCCATCGCCGCGGCCGAGATCGGCATCGGCCTCGCGATCGTCCTCGCCGTCTACCGCAACCGGGGCTCCTCCGCCGTCGACGACCTCCGCGACACCGCCGAACACCCCGACGGCGACGACGGCGACGACGGCGACGACATGGCTGACGGCGCCGCCCTCGACGAGCCCGAGCCCGCCCCCGACGAGGCGGCTCAGCAGTCCCAGACGTCTCAGCAGTCGCAGAAGGCCGAGGCCACCGCGTGACCACGACCACCCTCGCCGTCCTCGTCCCCCTCCTGCCGTTCCTCGGCGCCGCCGCGGGCCTGCTGCTCGGCCGCACCGTCCCCGGCCTGGTGCGGCCCCTCGCGGTGCTGCCCACCCTGGCCTCGCTCGCCCTCGCCGCCATCGTGGCCGCCCGCCAGGGCGGCGACTCCGCCGTGGACGCCGCCACGCAGCTCACCCCCACCGGCTCGGTGCCGATCGATCTCGCCCTGCACATCGACGGCTTCGCCGCGCTCGTCGCCGTCCTCGTCGGCGTCGTCGCCTCCTGCGTGCAGATCTACTCGACGGGCTATCTGCGCGACGACCCGCGCTACCCCTCGTACGCCGCCCTCGTGTCGCTCTTCACCTCCGCGATGCTGCTCGTGGTCTACTCCGGCGACCTGATGGTCCTCCTGGTCGGCTGGGAAGTCATGGGCATCTGCTCGTACTTCCTCGTCGGGCACTACTGGGAGACCCCCGAGGCCCGCGCCGCCTCGCTGAAGGCCTTCCTGGTCACCAAGCTCGGCGACGTCCCCTTCCTGATCGGCCTGTTCGCGCTCGCCGTCGACGCCGGGTCGTTCCGGATCACCACCGTCCTCGCGACCGTCGCGGACGGCGGCCTCGACCACCCGACGCTGATCGCCCTGCTGCTGCTCGCGGGCGTCGCGGGCAAGTCCGCGCAGTTCCCGCTGCACACGTGGCTGCCCGACGCGATGGCCGGCCCGACACCCGTCTCCGCGCTGATCCACGCCGCGACGATGGTCGCCGCGGGTGTCTACTTCGTCGCCCGGCTCCTCCCCGTCTTCGCCGCCTCCTCGGCCGCCCTGGTCGTCCTCGCCGTCATGGCCGCCGCCACCATGGCCGGTTCCGCCCTGGCCGCGCTCGCCCAGGACGACATCAAGCGCGTCCTCGCGTACTCGACGATCGGCCAGCTCGGCTACATGACCGGCGCGCTCGCCGTCGGCGACCGGGGCGCCGCCGTCTTCCACCTCCTGTCCCACGGCGCCTTCAAGGCGCTCCTCTTCCTCGCCGCCGGCGTGATCATCCACGCGGCGGGCACCAACTCCCTGGCCGCGATGTCCCGCATGCGGAACCTGCGCGCCCGCGTCCCCGACGCCTACTGGACGATGACCGTGGCGCTCCTCGCGCTCGCCGCGATCCCGCCCTTCAGCGGCTTCTTCTCCAAGGAGGCGGTGCTCGGCGCCGCCGAGCACGCGGCCACCGGGCACGCCGGGTCCGTCCCCGGCGCGGCGGGCTGGATCGTCCTCGTCACGGGCCTGGTCAGCGCCCTCCTCACCGCCGCCTACGCGGCCCGTCTGTGGCTGCTCGCCTTCCACGGCAGGGGAGCGGAGGCCCCGGATCACGGCAGGCAGCCGGTCCCCATGACCGCCGTGCTCTGGGTGCTCGCCGTCCCGTCGCTCGCCTTCGGTCTGGCCGTCGGCGCCCTGCCGGACTGGTTCGACGGCCACGAACTCGCCCCGAAGCTCATCACCTCCGTCCTCGGCACCGGCCTCGCCCTCGCCGGCGCCCTCGTCACCTACGGCGCCTGGCGGCACACCACGGCCCTCGCCGCCCGCGTACCGATCGGTGCCGTCGCCACCCGTCATCAAGGTCTCGGCTCCGCTCGAACAGGGGAGACCCCATTCGACGCCGACGGGGGAGAGGTCGAGGCGGAGGCCATCGCCACCCACACCCCCGCGTACGGCGACATCGCGAGCGCCCCCGACCCGGCGGACCCCGGCCGTCTCCTGCTCGGCCCGCTGCACCGCCACGCCGCCGCCGGCTTCCACCTGGACGCCGTCTACGCGGCCCTGTTCGTCCGCCCCGTCCAGGCGGGCGCCCGCCTCGTCCGCTTCCTCGACCGCGAGGTCGTCGACACGTACGTCCGCGGTGCGGGAGCCGCGCCCCGCCTGCTCGGCGCCGCCGTCCGGCGCGCGCAGACCGGCAACGTGCAGACCTACCTCAGCGCGCTGCTCGCGGGCACCGTCGTCCTGGCGGTCGCCGCCGTCCTCGTCGCCACCGCCGGAGCGTGAGCAGCAGTGATCGGTATCAGTGAGTCCGTGATGCAGTTCCTTCTCGCGTTGATCGTGGTCGGTCCGCTCGCCGGCGCCGTGGCCGCCCTCCTGCCGGCGCCGCCCGGGCTGAAGGGGAAGTCACCGGACCAGGCCGTGCTGCGCCACGGCGTGACCGTGACCGGCGTGATCCTGCTCGCCGCGATCGTCCTCGCGCTCGGCTTCGACCACGACCACCCGTCGAAGATGCAGGCCACGACCGACATCAGCTGGATCCCCGCGCTCGACGTGCGCATCCACCTCGGCATCGACGGCATCTCCCTCCCCCTTCTGGTCCTGACCGCGCTGCTGACCTTCCTGTGCGCGCTGTACAGCTACTTCAAGCTGCCTGAGGGCCCGTCACCCAAGGCCTTCGTCGCGCTGATCCTCGTGCTCGAGTCCGGCACCCTCGCGACCTTCGCCGTCCTCGATCTGCTGCTGTTCTTCCTCGCGTTCGAGATGGTCCTCATCCCGATGTACTTCCTCATCGCCCGCTGGGGCGGGGCCGAACGCACGCGGGCGGCCTGGAAGTTCATCCTCTACACGCTGCTCGGCTCCGTCGTGATGCTGCTCGGCCTCCTCCTCATCGGTCTCAGGTCCGGCACATTCGACATGGTGGCACTCGCCACTGACAATCACTCGGGGCTCACCAAGTCCGTGCAGGTCACCGCCGTTCTGGCGATCGGGATCGGGCTCGCGGTCAAGACGCCGATGTGGCCGCTGCACAGCTGGCTGCCGGACGCCCACACCGCCGCGCCGACCGTCGGCTCGGTCCTGCTCGCCGGTGTCCTGCTGAAGATGGGTACGTACGGGTTCGTCCGGATCCTGCTGCCCATCGCGCCCGACGGCATGCGGACCTTCGCGCCCTACCTCGCCGCGTTCGCCGTCGTCGGGATCATCTACGGCTCCCTCGCCTGCCTCGCCCTCGCCAGGCCCGGCGCGAAGGGCGACCTCAAGCGCCTCATCGCGTACTCGTCCGTCGGCCACATGGGCTTCGTGCTGCTCGGCATCTCCACGATGAGCCCCACCGGCGTGAACGGCGCCCTGTTCGCGAACATCGCCCACGGCCTGATCACCGGCCTGCTCTTCTTCCTCGTCGGCGCCCTCAAGGACCGCACCGGCACCAGCGACCTCGACGCCCTCGCCGAGGGGTCCGGCGCCGCCCTGTACGGCAAGGCCCCGCGCCTCGGCGGCCTGCTCGCCTTCGGCGCCGTCGCCTCCCTCGGCCTGCCCGGCCTCGCCGGGTTCTGGGGCGAGATGCTGTCCCTGTTCGGGGCGTTCGAGCCCGCTGAGGAACTCAGCCGACCGGCGTACCTCACGTTCATGACGATCGCCGCCTTCGGCACCCTCCTCACGGCCGCGTACATGCTCATCGTCGTACGCCGCGTGTGCATGGGCCCGGCCGCCGGCCCGGACGTGCCCCGGCTCGCCGACGTCCACGGCTACGAGTTCGCCGCCTGGACCCCGCTCGTCGCCCTCACCGTCCTCGCCGGACTCTGGCCCGCGGCCCTCCTCGGCCTCACCGACCCGGCCGTGCAGCAGCTCCTCGCGGGAGGAAAGTCGTGACCGTGGCCCCCACCGACAGCGCCTTCGTCGAGAGCGCGGCCAGTGTCGTCCAGAGCGTCGACTGGCCCGCGATCCTGCCGCCCACCATCACGGCCGTCGTCGCGCTGGCCGTGCTCGTGATCGACCTCTTCGTAGGAGAGCACCGCAAGGCGCTCCTCGGCTGGATCTCCCTCGCGGGCCTGGCCGCCGCCGCGCTCTCCATGCTGCCGATCGCCGACTCCCACCACCGCGACACCTTCTGCGTGGTCGGCACGGGCGGCACCGTGTGCAGCTACACGGTCGACGAGTTCACCCTCGCCATCCAGCTCCTCGTCCTCGGCGGGGCGCTGCTCGCAGGCCTGCTGTCCCTGAGCACCCTCAAGGACGCGCGGGCCGCCAAGAGGGAACTCCCCGAAGGGGAGTTCTGGTTCCTGCTCCTGTCTTCGGTCGCGGGCGCCGTCCTGCTGCCCGCCTCCCGCGACCTCGCCACCCTCGTCGTCGCTCTCGAAGTGGCGTCCCTTCCGGCCTTCGCCCTGGTCGGCCTCAAGCGCGGTGACAAGCGGTCCTCCGAGGCCGCCCTGAAGTTCTTCCTCTCCTCGGTCGCCGCCACCGCCGTGACCCTCCTGGGCGTGAGCTTCGTGTACGCGGCCACGGGCACCCTCTACCTCACCGAACTGGACGAGAAGCTCGGCCAGGTCGACGGGCAGCTGGAGACGCTCGTCCAGGCCGGCGTCGTGCTCACCCTCGTCGGGTTCGCCTTCAAGGTGGCGGCCGTCCCGTTCCACTTCTGGGTACCCGACGCCTACGTAGGCGCGCCCTTGCCCGTCGCCGCGTACCTCTCTGTCGTCGGCAAGGCGGTCGGCTTCACCGGCCTCATCCTCGTCACCGTCGTCGGCTTCCGGTCGTACGACGACGTGTGGGGCCCGGCCATCGCCGCGCTGGCCGCGCTCACCATGACGGCGGGCAACGTCGCCGCCCTCAGACAGCAGGCCACGCGCGCGTACAGCGCGGTCCGGCTGCTCGCCTGGTCGTCGGTCGCCCAGGCGGGTTACCTCCTGGTGCCGATCGCGGCGGCAGGGTTCGACAACGGCAGGGGCGAGGACGACCCCACGGACGCCGTCGGCGCCACCGTCGCGTACGCCCTGATGTACGCCGTCGTGAACCTGGGGGCCTTCGCCGTCGCCGCGCTCGTCGGCCGCACACGGCGCAAGAACCGCGTCAGCGACTACCGGGGCTTGTACGCCAAGAGCCCGCTGTCCGCCCTCACCCTCGCCTTCTTCCTGCTCTGCCTGGCGGGCCTGCCCCCCGGCATCATCGGCCTCTTCGCGAAGGTCACCGTCTTCTCGGCGGCGGTCGACGCGGGCCTCGGCTGGCTCGCCGTGATCATGGCCGTCAACGTGGTGATCGCGTTGTACTACTACCTCCAGTGGACGGCGCTGCTGTTCCGCGCCCCCGAGGGCGAGCCCGCCCGGCACCGCGTCCCCGCCCCGCTCACCGCGGCCATCGTCCTGACCGCGGTGCTCGGCATCGCCCTCTCCGGGGCGCCCCAGCTCGTCCTGAGGTTCACCGGGACCAGCCCGTTCTGACGCCTTCCTGAAGCCGCTGCCCCCCGGATGTGACAGCGTCACCCGGGCGGCCCACAGCGGCTCCGGCGCGCACAAGGGAACTAGCTCCTCCCGCCTGGCGTTGACCAGGAAGGGAGGGTCCACTGAACAGTGGAAGCACCTGCGACCAGAGGGTTCCCCCGCGCACCACCAGGAGGGCGTACCGTGCACCGCCGAACCAACGGGCTGAAAACCGCCGTACTCCTCGGGGGACTGTCGGCACTCATCCTCGTCATCGGCAGCTTCTTCGGGCGTACGGGCCTGATCGTCGCGCTCTTCGTAGCCATCGGGACGAACGCGTACGCGTACTGGAACAGCGACAAGCTGGCCCTCCGCGCCATGCGCGCCCGCCCGGTGAGCGAGTTCGAGGCCCCCGAGCTGTACCGCATGGTGCGCGAGCTGTCCACGCAGGCCCGCCAGCCCATGCCCCGCCTGTACATCTCACCCACCGAGGCACCGAACGCCTTCGCGACGGGCCGCAACCCGCGCAACGCCGCCGTCTGCTGCACGGAGGGGATCCTGCGCATCCTCGACCAGCGCGAGCTGCGCGGCGTCATCGGCCACGAGCTGAGCCACGTCTACAACCGGGACATCCTGATCTCCTCGGTCGCCGGCGCCCTCGCCTCGGTCATCATGTTTCTGGTCAATTTCGCCTGGCTGATTCCCATCGGCCGGTCGAACGACAACGAGGGCCCGGGCATCTTCGGCATGCTCCTGATCATGCTCCTCGGCCCCCTGGCGGCGTCGATCATCCAGCTCGCCATCAGCCGCTCCAGGGAGTACGAGGCCGACGCGTCGGGCGCGCAGCTCACCGGCGACCCCCTGGCCCTCGCGAGCGCGTTGCGTAAACTCGACGCCGGTACAAAGCAGTTGCCGCTCCCACCCGAGCCGCGGCTGGAAACGGCGAGCCACATGATGATCGCGAACCCGTTCCGGCCGGGCCAGGGTATGTCGAAGATGTTCTCCACTCACCCGCCGATGGCGGAGCGCATCGCCCGGCTCGAAAAGATGGCAGGTCGCCCGCGATGAAAGTAATCCTGAACCTCATCTGGCTCATCCTGTGCGGCCTGTGGATGTGCTTCGCCTACCTGGTCGCGGGCCTGATCCTCTGCGTCACGATCATCGGCATCCCGCTCGGCCTCGCCGCCTTCCGCATCGGCCTCTTCGCCCTGTGGCCCTTCGGCCGCAAGGCCGTCGAGCGACCCGACGCGGGCGCGCCGTCCCTGATCGGCAACGTGGTGTGGCTGCTCCTCGCGGGCTGGTGGCTGACCATCGGCCACATCATCACCGGCGTCCTGCTGTGCGTCACGATCATCGGCATCCCGCTGGGCCTCGCCAACTTCAAGATGATCCCGATCTCCCTGATGCCGCTGGGCCGCGAAATCGTCCCCACGGACGAGCCGTTCGGCGCCGCGTCGGTACGACCTGCCCCTGCGGGGCACGCGCCGAATCAGGGGTGGTGAGGCGCGGGGTCTGCCTGGGCAGGGTGGGTCCGGCGTAGGGGCTGCCCTGGCGGGGCGGCGGTCGGGTTCGTCCGGCCCGGCGGAGGTTGGCCGGTGCGGGGCCGCCACCTGGCCGGAGGGCCTGACGTGGACGGGGGGCCAGGGGATGAACTCGCCTGGACACGGCGCCGGCCCGGCACAGAGGCTGCCCTAGGCAGGGGGGGCGACTCGGCGGAACGGCGGCCCACAACGGGGCAGTGGTCCGGCGGAACGGCCGCTACAGGCCCGGCAGCCCTACACGGGGCTGTGGTCCGGCGGAACGGCCGGCCCAGGCAGGACGACGGCAACCCAGCGGGACAGCGGCCCTGCCATCCCACTAGCCCGTCGGCAGGCCACCCCAGCCGGACCACGAAAGCCCTGCCCACACAGAGCCATAGCTCAGCGCAGAAGCCGCCCCACAAAGGGCGGCCACCCGACGCTACGACGGCCCCCGAACGCGGCAGCGGAACCCGTGCCACGAAAGCCCCGCCAGGCAGAACAGCGCTCCAACAGCCGAGCCCCAGCCGCCCACCGCCCCAGCCCGCAGCCCCGTGTCACCCCCGCCCCCCGCTCCACCGGCGTACCCCATAGGCCACCACCCCCACCGCCAACACCGCCGCGCCCACCCCCACCGAAACCCCCGGCAGCGCGAACGCAAGGACCACGCACCCCGCGGCCCCCACCACCGGCCCCACGCGCGCGAGTGGCGCCCGGCTCAGCGTCCACGCGGACGCGTTGGCGATGGCGTAGTACACCAGCACCCCGAAGGACGAGAAGCCCACGGCGCCGCGCACGTCCACCGTCGCGGCCAGCAGCGCCACCACCGCGCCCACGGCGAGTTCCGCCCGGTGCGGCACCTGGAACCGCGGGTGCACGGCGGCCAGCACCCCCGGCAGATGGCGGTCGCGCGCCATGGCGAGCGTCGTCCGTGACACCCCCAGGATGAGCGCGAGCAGCGAACCGAGGGCCGCCACGGCCGCGCCCGCCCGCACCACGGGCACCAGGCCCGGCGCCCCCGCGGCCCGTACGGCGTCCGCCAGCGGAGCCGAAGCCTCCGCGAGCCCGCCCGCCCCCAGCACGGCGAGCACCGCCACGGCCACGCACGCGTAGACCGCGAGCGCGATGCCGAGCGCCAGCGGAACCGCGCGCGGAATGGTGCGTGCCGGATCGCGTACCTCCTCGCCCAGCGTCGCCACGCGCGCGTACCCGGCGAAGGCGAAGAACAGCAGCCCCGCCGCCTCCAGCACCCCGCCGAACCCGCCCCCGGCGAGCCCCACCTCCACGCGCCCGGCCTCGGCCCCGGCGGAACCCAGGCAGACCGCGACGACCAGGACGAGGACCGCGAGCACCACGGCCACGATCACCCGGGTCACCCACAGCGACTTCCGCACGCCCAGGTAGTTCACGGCCGTCAGCGCCACCACGGCGGCCACCGCGACGGCGTGCGCCTGCCCCGGCCACGCGTACGCCCCGACCGTCAGTGCCATGGCCGCGCACGAGGCCGTCTTGCCGACGACGAACGCCCAGCCCGCCAGATAGCCCCAGAACTCCCCGAGCCGCTCCCGCCCGTACACGTACGTCCCACCGGACTCGGGATACCGCGCCGCGAGCCGAGCTGAGGCCACGGCATTGCAGTACGCGACCACGGCGGCGACGGCGAGCGCGATCAGCAGCCCGGATCCGGCCGCGTCCGCCGCGGGCCCGAGGACCGCGAAGATCCCGGCCCCCACCATCGCGCCGAGCCCGATCACCACGGCGTCGCGGACCCCCAGCGTCCGCCGCAGCTCAACAGCCTCCGTGGGGCCCCGCCGCCCCGCCCGCCGTGTCATGGGCCCGCACCCTACCGGCGCCCGGGAACCACCACCGGCCCGCACGGCGTCCTCCAGGACAACAACGTACGAAAAGGCACGAAAGGTCAGGTCACCGCATGGGTGTCATCAGCTGGATCATTCTGGGACTCCTCGCCGGTGCCACCGCGAAACTGCTGCTCCCGGGCCGCGACCCGGGCGGCTTCATCGGCACGACGGTGATCGGCATCGCGGGCGCCTTCGTGGGCGGCTGGATCTCCGCGCGCTTCCTCGACCGGCCCATAGCCGAGCAGTTCTTCGACGCCGCGACCTGGACGGCGGCCATCGGCGGCTCACTCGTCCTGCTCGTCGCCTACCGCATCGTCTTCGGCCACTCCCGACGCTGACTCCGCCGGGCACCCCGAAAACCGCAGCCAGCAGCAAGGGCGGGCACCCCACCGGGTGCCCGCCCCCTTACGTCCTGCGCCCTGCCTACCGGTAGTTCACGAACTGCAGCGCGAAGTCGAAGTCCTTGCCCTTCAGGAGGGCGATCACGGTCTGGAGGTCGTCGCGGCTCTTCGAGCTGACGCGCAGCTCCTCGCCCTGCACCTGCGCCTTGATGCCCTTGGGGCCCTCGTCGCGGATGATCTTCGCCACCTTCTTCGCGTTGTCCTGGGAGATGCCCTCCTCGATCGACGCGAAGATCTTGTACTCCTTGCCGGACAGCTGCGGCTCGCCCGCGTCCAGCGACTTCAGCGAGATGCCCCGCTTGATCAGCTTGGACTGGAACACGTCGAGGATCGCCTTCACGCGGTCCTCGCCGTTCGCCTCCATCAGGATCTTCTCGCCGGACCACGAGATCGAGGCGCCCGTGCCCTTGAAGTCGTAGCGCTGCGAGATCTCCTTGGCCGTCTGGTTGAGGGCGTTGTCGACCTCCTGCCGCTCGACCTTCGAGACGATGTCGAAACTGGAGTCGGCCATGTCCTGTGGCTCCTTGTATCGGTATCTGCGTACTCAGCGGGTACACGGCCTTCAGTCGCCGACCGCATCCGCAAAGCCTAGCCACTGCCCCCCGTGCCGGGTGCTGATCAATCGAGTGGCGAAGCACCCCTGGGCATCAGGTATCGTTTACGTCGTTGCCACGGAGCACCGCGAGAGCGGGGCCAGGCAGCAACCCCGGCGGTGTGCCCGAGCGGCCAAAGGGAGCAGACTGTAAATCTGCCGGCTCAGCCTTCCCAGGTTCGAATCCTGGCGCCGCCACGCTGAGAGAGACCCTCTCCGACCTGCGATTACGCAGGATCGGAGGGGGTCTTTGCGTGTGCCTGGACGCGGCCGTGCGGGCAGGGTCGAAAATTAGTGATGTGCCTCACTTTGCCCTGCTCTGGCCTTGGCCCGCCTCGGCCGCGCGCCCCGCAAGGCAGCGGCACGCCACCGACCTGCGTACCGACGGGAGCGGGTTCGCCGCTGAACCAGGTGCCGCGGGCACACTGGTGCCATGTCGTCGTCGTCCAGTTCAGCGCGTCGCAGGCACTGCCCGGAGTGCCGTCGCGAAATCGCCGTAGTCGGCGGGCGGTTCGCCCGTCACGATCCGCCGGGGCCGCGCGGCGGCGAGGACCTGGTCTCGTGCACCGGCTCACGCCGGCACGCCCAGCTCGGCGCCGCGCAGCCCGCACTCGACGGCTACGTAGTGCCTGAATTTCCCGGGCAGTTGCCCCTGTTCTGAGCCCGGTGGCGCGCGGGTCAGTTCCCGGCGACCGACTTCACCGCCACCGACACCGGCGTCGAACCGCTGACCAGCTCCAAGGTCAGACCCGCCGTCGCCGGGGTCTCCAACAGTTCCGCGAGCGCCGCGGCGACGTCGTCGCGGGGGATGGGGCCGCGCCCCGTCGACGCCTCCAGGCGCACGAGCCCCGTGCCCGCGTCGTCCGTGAGCATCCCCGGCCGCAGGATCGTCCAGTCGAGCGCCGAACGGCCGCGGACGTCCGCGTCGGCCTCGCCCTTGGCACGCAAGTACGCGTCGAAGATCTCGTCCCCGGCGTGCTGCGGGTCCGCGCCCATCGACGACACCACGATGTACCGGCGCACGCCGGCCCGTTCCGCAGCGTCCGCGAACAGGACCGCGGCCGCGCGGTCCACGCTGTCCTTCCGCGCGGCGCCGCTGCCAGGACCCGCGCCCGCGGCGAACACGGCCGCGTCGGCGCCCTCCAGGTGCCCCGCGACCTCCTCGACGGACGCCGACTCCAGGTCGCACAGCACCGGCTGGGCGCCGGCGTCCCGCAGGTCGGACTCGTGCGCCGAATTGCGGATGATCCCTACGGCTTCGTCCCCGCGCGCGGCGAGCAGCCGCTCCAGACGCAGGGCGATCTGTCCATGGCCTCCAGCGATGACAATGCGCATGTCTTCGACGGTACGGCAGATCCGGCCACTCGGCCTCGGGCGGCGCACGAGGCACCCCCGCCCCTCAGGTGTACGCCGTCACGCCCCGCGCCCCTGCCGCGGCAGATCCAGCGCCACCGCGGCCGCGGAGTCGCAGTACTCGCGTACCGCGCTCGTCCGCGCCACCACGCGCCCCCGGTGCACCACCACACGGCTGTACGCCAAGGACAGCGCACCTTCGAGGCTGTCGCCACGGACGGCGAGGAGTTCGGCGGGGAAACCCGCCTCGATCCTGACGGGCGGCAGGCCCATGGCCGCCCGGGCGGCCGAACTCACCGCGGCGTACGCCTCGTCGGGCCGCAGTCCGCCGCGCGACGCGAGGAGATACGCCGCCTCCAGCGGATCCCCACGGCCCACAGGGTTCGCGACGTCACGCAGCGCGCCGCTGCCCGCCGCGACCCGCACCCCGGCGGCCCGCAGCAGGCGTACCGGAGTTGAACCGGTACCGCCCGGCAGCGCGCCGCAACCGCCCTGCGGCAGGCAGACCACCGTCACTCCGGCCGCCGCGAGTTGCTCCGCCACGCGCGCCGCCACGTCGGACGGCAGCCGCCCCAGGCCGCCGCAGTGGCCGATCGCCACGCCAGGCCGCAGGCCCCCGGCCAGCACGGCGAGCCGGCCGACGCGCGCCGGGTCGCCCCCGTCCGTGTGCAGGTCCACCGGACGGCCGTACTCCGCCGCCAGGTCGAGGACCGTCTCCGCGTACCCCGTCGGATCGGGGTCCAGGTCCGGGCAACCCCCCACCACGGAGGCACCCATCCGCACCGCGTCCCGCAGCATCGCGACCCCGTCGGCCCCGGCCGCGCCCGTCAGGAGCCGCGGCACCGCCACGACCGACAGGTCGACGAGCCCGCGCAGCGACCGGCGCGCCTGGAGCACCGCCTCAAGACAGCTCAGCCCCTGCACGTCCCCGACGCGCACGTGCGCCCGCAGCGCCGTCGCCCCGTGCCCGAGCTGGAGCAACGCCGCCTCGGTGGTACGCCGCTGGACATCCTGCGCGTCGTACGAGACCGGCCCCTCACGGAGCGCCGACAGCGCGGTGTCGCTGTGGGCGTGCGGCTCGGCGGCGGCGGGCAGCAGCAGATAGCCGCTCAGGTCCACGCGCGCGGCGTGCGCGCTGAGGCTGCCCGCCGTGCCGACGGCCTCGATGCGCCCGGCGCCGAGCCGGACGTCCACGGACCTGCCGTCCACGAGCCGCGCCCCGCTGAGCAGCAGGGACCCGGACTCGGCTGCGGGCTCGGCGGAGTTCGGCTGCTGCGGCTGGCTGTCGGGCATCGCGCTCCTGGGGCTCGGGGGCGGCTGCGGACGGCTCGGAGCGCGCGGCACCGGGCCCCGGCGCCGCCGCGCGGGCACGGCACCGGGAGCGCGCGGACGCGGCTTCGAGGCGCGCAAGATCACGCAGCGTGAGTCGAGCCTAGGACCGCGGCGGCCCCGCATCGCGGAGGAGCGCAATAGTCGTACCGCTGTGGTGCGAGCGCACTCAGGCTTGCTGGTGCGGCGCGTGCGAGGGCTTGTGCCGGTGTGACGTCAGTGAGCACACATGCCGGTGTGGTGACCGTGGGTGCGCGTGGCGGTGTGACGTCAGCGGGCGCACGTGCCCCTGAGTCGTCAGCGGGCGCGCGTACCCCTGTGGTGACAGCGGGCGTACGTACCCGTGTGGTGACGATGAGCGCACGCGCGGCGTGACGTCGGTTGAGGGCGCGTGCTGACGTGGCGCAGGTGACCCTGTGTGCCGGTGCGGCGCCAGGGGGCCCGTGTGCCGGTGTGGCGTGAGTGAGCCGTGGCGGGTCGCGACGCGTGGCGATGCGTACGAGACGGGCTGATCGGGGCGCCTGCCGTGACCCCGGACGGGCCTCGCGAAACGGATTTGGGCGAACGGCTGCCGAGCGTGTAATGTCTTCATCGCTCGCCCCAATAGCTCAGTCGGTAGAGCGTCTCCATGGTAAGGAGAAGGTCAACGGTTCGATTCCGTTTTGGGGCTCTGATGTGAAGGGTTCCTCGCCTCGGCGAGGAGCTGCATCACATCGCAGCGGTGTAGCTCAGTCGGTAGAGCAAGCGGCTCATAATCGCTGTGTCACCGGTTCAAGTCCGGTCACCGCTACTCACAGTAGCCGATTGCGGGGTCGGTCCTTCGATCGGCTACTCTTTTTGCGTTCATCCGTCCATCCGTCCGTCATAGGAGCACTCACGTGGCTGCCACCGACGTCCGCCCGAAGATCACGCTGGCCTGCGTGGAGTGCAAGGAGCGGAACTACATCACCAAGAAGAACCGGCGTAACAACCCGGACCGTCTTGAGATGAAGAAGCACTGCCCGCGTTGCAACTCGCACACCGCGCACCGCGAGACGCGATAAACACAGGCTAGTACTAGAGGCCGTCCCCGGATCAACGGGGGCGGCCTCTAGGCGTTTGTAGATCCAGAAGATTTCAGCAGATCGAGCAGCTCAAGCAGATCGAGTAGCTCAGCAGATCCAGTAGATCCAAGAAGACCCGGATGTAGATCCGAGAAGACCCGGATGTCGATCCGTAGGTAGACCTGGATGTAGACCTGGATGCAGATCCGGATGTAGATCCAGTAGATCCGGAAGAGATCTGGTGGACCCAGTCTTCGTGGATCGCCGGTAGCGTCTCTCGCCTCAGTCCGTGGCGCAGCCCGTGGCCCCGTTCACGGGCGGCCCTGGACGCGGTGCGGGTGCCGCCGGCGGAACCGGGCTCGCGAGAAGGCGAGCCCATCGGAACCCAGTTGCAGGAGGTGCCGAGCCATGGCGCTCGACCAGTCCTTCGTCGGGCGGACCTACCCGCCCACCGACCCGTACGAGGTCGGCCGCGAGAAGATCCGCGAGTTCGCGGTCGCGGTGGGCGACGCCAACCCCGCGTACGCCGACCCTGAGGCCGCCAAGGCGCTCGGCCACCGGGACGTCCTCGCCCCGCCGACGTTCGTGTTCGCGATCACGTTCAAGGCCGCGGGCCAGGTCATCGAGGACCCGCAGCTGGGGCTCGACTACAGCCGCGTCGTCCACGGCGACCAGAAGTTCGCGTACACGCGCCCCGTGTACGCGGGCGACCGGCTCACCGTCACCTCGACCATCGAGGCGATCAAGTCGATGGCGGGCAACGACATCCTGGACATTCGTGGCGAGGTTCACGACGAGGCGGGCGAGCACGTGGTGACCGCGTGGACCAAGCTCGTCGCGCGAGCGGCCGGGACCGAGGAGGCGTAAGGCGATGGCGGAGAAGATCGCATACGACGACGTGGAGGTCGGCACGGAGCTGCCGGCCCAGAGCTTCCCCGTGACGCGCGCCACGCTGGTGCGGTACGCGGGCGCGTCCGGGGACTTCAACCCCATCCACTGGAACGAGAAGTTCGCGGTGGAGGTCGGCCTGCCGGACGTCATCGCGCACGGCATGTTCACCATGGCCGAGGCGATCCGCGTAGTGACGGACTGGACCGGTGACCCGGCCGCCGTCGTCGAGTACGGCGTGCGCTTCACCAAGCCCGTCGTGGTCCCGAACGACGACGAGGGCGCGACGATCGAGGTCAGCGCCAAGGTCGCGGCCAAGCTCGACGACAACAAGGTCCGCGTGGACCTGCTGGCGACCAGCGCCGGGCAGAAGGTCCTCGGGATGTCACGGGCGGTCGTGCGGCTCGCCTGAGACGGCGACAGGCCTGGCCGAAGAGGCCAAGAGGTAAGGGGCGTTCTCCATTGTGGGGCGCCCCTTACGCGTTGCGGCCCCCCGGCCTGATCAACGCTCCACGTGGGGAGGGCGTTCCTGAGGGGCCCCGAGGCACCCCAAGGCCCGAGCCCGGACCGGATCCGGAGCCCGGACCGGATCCGGAGCCCGGACCCGATCCCGAGCCCCTTGACCTAGTTAGTGATTGAGTACTAACTTAGCCGCATGGTCAGGATGAGCGCGGAGGAGCGACGCGAAAGCGTCATCCAGGCGGCGATGAGCGAATTCGCCCGCGGCGGCTACTACGGGACGTCCACCGAGGCGATCGCCAAGCGCGTCGGGGTCTCGCAGCCGTATCTGTTCCGGCTCTTCCCCGGCAAGAAGGCGATCTTCCTCGCGGCGTCGGCGCGCTGCTGCGAGGAGGTCCGGAAGGTCTTCCAGGCCGCGAGCGAGGGGCTCGAAGGCGAAGAGGCCCTGCACTCCATGGCCCAGGCGTACCAGAGGCTCATCACCGAGGACCCCGACAAGCTGCACATGCAGCTCCAGACGTACGTGGCGGTGGCCGCCGCCGAGGCGGCCGGGGACCATGAGTTCGGCGAGATGGTGCGCGCCGACTGGATGGAGCTGTGGGAGACGGTGCACCTGCCGCTCGGCGCCGACGTGAACGAGACCACGACTTTCCTGGCCTACGGGATGCTGGTCAACGCCCTGTCGGCCATGGGGTTCCCGCCCGAGCACCGGGTGTGGGAGGGGTTCTACATCTCGGCTCAGCCGCCGGGGGTGCCGCAGCAGGGTTGACCCGCAAGGGAGCCTCGGTAAGAGCCTCGGGCTTCCAGTGGAACCGCCCGTCGCCGGGCATTTCCCTGCCCGCGAAAGTTAGTAACTAATCACTAATCAATGTCGACGTCAGCAGATCGACGTCAGTAGATCGACGTCGGCAGATCCACGTCAGTACATCCACGTCAGTACATCCGTGTCAGGGGGAGCGATGTCACAGCAAGCAGCACCGCGCGGGGGAGTCGTGTGGGCCCTCGTCATCACCAGCGTCGCCGGGTTCATGGCGGCCCTCGACAACCTCGTCGTCACCACCGCGCTGCCCTCCATCCGTGAGGACCTCGGCGGCGGGCTCGAAGAGCTGGAGTGGACGGTGAGCGCCTACACCCTCACCTTCGCCGTGCTCCTGATGTTCGGCGCGGCCCTGGGGGACCGGTTCGGGCGCCGCAAGCTCTTCGGGGCGGGCCTCGCCGTGTTCACCGCGGCCTCCGCAGCCGCGGCCCTCGCGCCCGGCATCGAGGAGCTGATCGCGGCCCGCGCGGTCCAGGGCGTCGGCGCGGCCGTCATGATGCCGCTCACCCTGACCCTGCTCACGGCCGCCGTGCCCGCGGCCAAGCGCGGCATGGCGTACGGGATCTGGGGGGCCGTCAACGGCCTCGCCGTCGCCAGCGGGCCCCTCATCGGCGGCGCCCTGACCGAACACGTGTCCTGGCAGTGGATCTTCTGGCTGAACGTGCCGCTGGGCCTCGCCCTGCTGCCGCTGGCCCGCCTCCGCCTCGCCGAGTCGTACGGCACCGGTGCCCGCCTCGACATCGCCGGCACCCTGCTCGCCAGCGGCGGCCTGTTCGGCATCGTGTACGCGCTGATCCGCGGCAACATCGACGGCTGGGCCAGCGCACCCGTCCTGACCGGCCTGATCGCGGGCGGCGCGCTGCTCGCCGGGTTCGTGCACCACGGCATCCACAACCGGGCCCCGATGCTGCCCATGCGGCTGTTCCGCAACCGTGCCTTCTCCGCGATCAACGCCGCCAGCCTGCTGATGTTCGTCGGGATGTTCGGCTCGATCTTCCTGCTCAGCCAGTTCCTCCAGGGCGTGCTCGGCTACTCGCCGACCGAGGCGGGGCTGCGGATGCTGCCCTGGACCGGCATGCCGATGATCGTCGCGCCCATCGCCGGGTACCTCTCCGACCGCGTCGGCGGCCGTCCGATCGTCACCGCGGGCCTCGCGTTGCAGGCCGTGGGCCTCGGCTGGTTCGCCCTGATCGTGGCTCCTGACGTGTCGTACGCCGCCCAGCTCCCCGCCCTGATCATCAGCGGGGTCGGCATGGCCCTGTTCTTCGCCCCGGCCGCCAGCCTGGTCATGTCCAGCGTCCGGCCCGCCGAACAGGGCATCGCCTCCGGGGCGAACAACGCGCTGCGCGAGCTGGGCGGCGCCCTCGGCATCGCCGTCCTCGCCTCGGTCTTCTCCGCGCACGGCGGATACGAGTCGCCGCGCGCGTTCGTGGACGGCCTGGAGCCCGCGCTGTGGGGCGGCGCGGGAGTCGTCGCCCTGGCGGCCGCCGCCGCGGCGCTGCTGCCCCGGCGGCAGCCGGAGCGGTCCGCTGCCGCTCCGGTCCAGGAGAAGGCGCCGGTCGCCGCGTGAGGCCCTCCCTCGGACCCACCCGCCCTTCCGGGCGGGTGGGCCCCCGCTTGTCCGCCCAGGTCCCGCGGGCCCGCCGCCCGGGCGCCGCGGCGGCCCCGCATACCCTGGTGTGCGTGCAGGTACTTCACGACGCCCCCCTCGCCCCGCTGACCACCTTCCGGCTCGGCGGCCCCGCCGACCGGCTGATCACCGCGACGACCGACGCCGATGTGGTCGCCGCCGTCCGCGAGGCCGACGCATCCGGTACGCCGCTGCTGCTCATCGGCGGCGGCAGCAACCTGGTCATCGGCGACAAGGGCTTCGCCGGGACCGCGCTGCGCATCGCCACCACCGGCTTCACGCTCGACGGCACCACCCTGGAGATCGCGGCGGGCGAGGTGTGGACGGACGTCGTGGAGCGCACCGTCGCGGCCGGCCTCGCGGGCATCGAGTGCCTCGCCGGGATCCCCGGCTCCGCCGGCGCGACGCCCATCCAGAACGTGGGCGCGTACGGCCAGGAGGTCTCCCAGACGATCACCGAAGTGGTCGCCTACGACCGCAGGACCGGCGAGACGGTCACCCTCTCGAACGCGGAGTGCGCCTTCTCCTACCGCCACAGCCGCTTCAAGGCCGACCCCGAGCGCTATGTGGTCCTGCGCGTGCGCTTCGCACTGGAGGACGCGGACGGCATGAGCGCCCCGATCCGGTACGCGGAGACGGCCCGCACGCTCGGCGTCGAGGTCGGCGACCGCGTGCCCGCAGCCGTCGCCCGCGAGACCGTCCTGAAGTTGCGCGCCGGGAAAGGCATGGTGCTCGACGCCGAGGACCACGACAGCTGGTCGGCCGGATCCTTCTTCACCAACCCGATCCTCACCGACGAGGAGTTCGCCGCCTTCCACGCGCGCGTGGCCGACCGGCTCGGCCCGGACGTCGCCCCGCCCGCGTTCGCCGCGGGCGACGGCCGGGTGAAGACCTCCGCCGCCTGGCTCATCGACAAGGCCGGCTTCCCCAAGGGCTACGGCCAGGGCCCCGCCCGCATCTCCACCAAGCACACCCTCGCCCTCACCAACCGCGGCGGCGCCACCACCGAGGACCTGCTCACCCTGGCGCGCGAGGTCGTCGCGGGCGTACGGGACGCCTTCGGGGTCACGCTCGTCAACGAGCCGGTGACGGTGGGCGTCAGCCTGTAGCCCCCGGGGCAGCCGTAGGGGAGACCCGGGCAGCCCCGGCAAGGCGCTCAGTACGCCACCCCCACGCCCTGCTTCACCGTCGCCGGGTCGTCGATCATCGTCAGCATGGCGTGCGCCACGTCGGCCCGGCCGATCTGCCGGGCACTGCGCGGGTTGTGGCCGACAGCCGTCCGGTAGACGCCCGTCAGCGGCTGGTCGAGGAGCCGCGGCGGGCGCACGGACGTCCAGTCCGTCGCGCTGCGCGCCAGCTCGTCCTCCAGGACGCGCAGATCCGCGTACACCGGACCGAACACCCTGCTCACCAGGGCCATCGTGACGCGGTCGGCGAGCGGCTCGCGCTCCGCCGCCCGGCCCAGCGGCGCCGCGCTCACCACCAGGAGACGGCGCACGCCCTCCGCCTCCATGGCGCGCAGCACCGGCACGGTGAGGCGCGTCGCGATGCCCCCGCGCGCGTCCGCACGTCCACGCGCCCCCAGGCCGGAGAGCACCGCGTCCCGCCCCGCCACGGCCCCGCGCAGCTCCTCCGCGTCCGTGAGGTCCGCCCGGACCACCTCCAGGCGGTCCCCGGACGCCGTCAGGCGCGCCGGATCGCGCACCACCGCCGTGACCTCGTGCCCCGCCGCCAGGCCCTGGCGGACGATCTCCCCGCCGATGCCGCCGCTCGCCCCGAACACCGTGATCCTCATCGCGCGCCCTCCAGGTGGGTAAGTATTCACTCACCACTAGGGTGAGTACGTACTCACCCCGTCGTCAAGCCCGGTTGGACGGTTCATGGAACGGCAGGCACCGCGAAAGCCCACGCGCGAGCGCATCCTCGACGCGGCCCACCAGCTCATGTTCACGCTCGGCCTCGCCCGGGCCACCACCAAGGAGATCGCCAAGGCCGCGGGCTGCTCCGAAGCCGCGCTCTACAAGCACTTCGCGAGCAAGGAAGACCTGTTCGTCGGCGTCCTCCAGGAGCGGCTGCCCCGCCTCGGACCGCTCCTGCGCCGCCTCATCGAGGAGCCGGGGGAGCGCACCGTCGAGCAGAACCTCACCGAGATCGCCGTCCTGGCCTGCGAGTTCTACGCACAGAGCTTCCCGGTCGCCGCCTCCTTGTACGCGGAGACGAAGCTCAAGCGCCGCCACGACGACGCCATGCGCGAGCGCGGCATGGGCCCCCACATGCCCATCGAGGCCCTGGAGACCTATCTGCGCGCCGAACGCGACGCGGGCCGCATCGACCCCGGCGCCGACACCTTCGCCGCGGCCTCGCTGCTCCTGGGCGCCTGCGCGCAGCGCGCCTTCGCCTACGACGCCACGGTCGGCAAGCGGCCCCCGCTGCCGGTCGACGCCTTCGCCGCCGGGCTCGCCCGCACGCTGCTCGCCGGCGTCAGCCGCTGAGCCACGCGTCGATCCCCGCGAGCAGCTTCGCCTGTATGTCCGCGGGGGCCGCCGAGCCGCGCACCGACTGCCGCGCCAGCTCGGCAAGCTCGGCGTCGCTGAAGCCGTGGTGGCGCCGCGCGATCTCGTACTGCGCGGCGAGCCGCGAGCCGAACAGGAGCGGGTCGTCGGCCCCGAGCGCCATCGGCACCCCGGCCTCGTACAGCGTGCGCAGCGGGACGTCCTCGGGCTTCTCGTAGACACCGAGCGCCACGTTCGACGCCGGGCACACCTCGCACGTCACGCCCCGCTCCGCGAGCTTCCTCAGCAGCCGCGGGTCCTCGGCCGCCCGCACGCCGTGCCCGATGCGCCGCGCGTGCAGGTCGTCCAGGCAGTCGCGCACCGACGCGGGGCCCGTCAGCTCGCCGCCGTGCGGGGCCGCGAGCAGGCCGCCCTCGCGCGCGATCGCGAAGGCCCGGTCGAAGTCCCGCGCCATGCCGCGCCGTTCGTCGTTCGACAGGCCGAAGCCGACGATGCCGCGGTCGGCGTACCGGACCGCGAGCCGGGCGAGCGTACGCGCGTCCAGCGGGTGCTTCATGCGGTTCGCGGCGACCAAAACGCGCATCCCCAGGCCGGTCTCGCGCGAGGCGCTGTCGACCGCGTCCAGGATGACCTCCATGGCCGGGATGAGCCCGCCGAGCCGTGGAGCGTACGACGTCGGGTCGACCTGGATCTCCAGCCAGCCGGAACCGTCCCGCAGGTCCTCCTCCGCCGCCTCCCGCACCAGCCGCTGGATGTCCTCGGGCTCGCGTAGACAGGACCGCGCCATGTCGTAGAGCCGCTGGAAGCGGAACCAGCCCCGCTCGTCGGTGGCACGCAGCTTCGGCGGCTCCCCGCCGGTCAGCGCGTCCGGCAGACGGACCCCGTACTTGTCGGCGAGCTCCAGGAGTGTGGAGGGCCGCATCGACCCGGTGAAGTGCAGGTGCAGATGGGCTTTGGGCAGCTCGCTGACGTCTCGTACACGCTCCATTCCAGGATCTTGCCGTACGCACCCCCGGTCCCGGTAGCCGCTTCTTCCCACGGGGTACGCCACCGAACGAAGAAACGGGCACCGCATCACGTGATGCGGTGCCCGTCCCTTGAAGAGGCGGCTGTCAGTCGCGGGCCTCCGCAAGCAGCTTCTGGATCCGCGAGACGCCCTCGACGAGGTCCTCGTCACCCAGGGCGTACGACAGACGCAGGTAGCCCGGCGTGCCGAAGGCCTCGCCCGGGACGACCGCGACCTCGACCTCGTCCAGGATCAGCGCGGCCAGCTCGACGGAGTCCTGCGGACGCTTGCCGCGGATCTCCTTGCCGATGAGGCCCTTCACCGACGGGTAGGCGTAGAAGGCGCCCTCGGGCTCGGGGCAGACGACGCCGTCGATCTCGTTCAGCATCCGCACGATCGTCTTGCGGCGGCGGTCGAAGGCCTCGCGCATCTTCTCGACGGCGGTCAGATCGCCGGAGACGGCGGCGATGGCGGCGGCCTGCGCGACGTTCGAGACGTTGGAGGTGGCGTGCGACTGGAGGTTCGTCGCGGCCTTCACCACGTCCTTCGGGCCGATGATCCATCCCACGCGCCAGCCCGTCATCGCGTACGTCTTCGCGACGCCGTTCACCACGACGCACTTGTCGCGCAGCTCGGGCAGGAGCGCCGGGAGGGACGTGAACTGGGCGTCTCCGTAGACGAGGTGCTCGTAGATCTCGTCCGTCATGACCCACAGGCCGTGCTCGTGCGCCCAGCGGCCGATGGCCTCCGCGTCCGCACGGCTGTAGACCGCGCCCGTCGGGTTCGACGGCGACACGAAGAGGACGACCTTGGTCTTCTCCGTGCGCGCGGCCTCCAGCTGCTCGACCGAGACGCGGTAGCCGGTGGTCTCGTCGGCGACGACGTCGACCGGGACGCCGCCCGCGAGGCGGATCGACTCCGGGTACGTCGTCCAGTACGGCGCCGGGACGATGACCTCGTCACCCGGGTCGAGGATCGCGGCGAAGGCCTCGTAGATGGCCTGCTTGCCGCCGTTGGTGACCAGGATCTGGGAGACCTCGGGCTCGTAACCGGAGTCGCGCAGCGTCTTCGCGGCGATCGCGGCCTTCAGCTCGGGCAGGCCGCCCGCCGGGGTGTACCGGTGGTACTTCGGGTTCTTGCAGGCCTCGACGGCCGCCTCGACGATGTAGTCCGGGGTCGGGAAGTCGGGCTCGCCCGCGCCGAAACCGATCACCGGGCGCCCGGCGGCCTTGAGGGCCTTGGCCTTGGCGTCGACGGCGAGGGTCGCGGACTCGGAGATCGCGCCGACTCGGGCGGAGACCCGGCGCTCGGTGGGTGGAGTGACAGCGCTCATGCGCCCATCGTTCCAGACCCCGCGAGGCCCGGGCACACGGGTTTGCCGGACCCGTGACCACACTCCGGAGCGACCGGCGGGACCCGAGCTGTTCGACGGGGCGCTCCGGACCACGTACACTCACTCGTCGTTGGCCCTCACCGGCCGTTCCTTCCACCGCACTCCGTGCACCTGGTCGGATGCGGTAGGTTGGGGGAAATCAAAGGGTCGTAGCTCAATTGGTAGAGCACTGGTCTCCAAAACCAGCGGTTGGGGGTTCAAGTCCCTCCGGCCCTGCTACACACTCCTTCGCCAGGATGTGTGCGCATGTACGTACTGCATTGCACCGCCGTGCGGCTCAACCGGGCGCGGCACGGCCACGACCCGGAATCAGGTGAGGACGAGTGACGGACGCCGTGGGCTCCATCGACATGCCTGATGCCCAGGACGAGGCGCCGGAGTCCAAGAAGAAGGGCCGCAAGGGCGGCAAGCGCGGCAAGAAGGGCCCGCTGGGCCGTCTCGCGCTCTTCTACCGCCAGATCGTCGCCGAGCTGCGCAAGGTCGTCTGGCCCACCCGCAGTCAGCTCACGACGTACACCACCGTCGTGATCGTCTTCGTCGTCATCATGATCGGTCTGGTGACCGTGATTGACTACGGCTTCAGCCACCTCGTCAAGTACGTCTTCGGCTAGACCGAAAGCGAAGGGCGCCGATCCAGGCGCCCCTTTCGCGCGTTCCACCCCCATGCATCCAGGAAGAAGCAGCCACCGTGTCTGACCCGAACCTGAACGACGCCATCGAGTCGGCGGAGTCCGTGGAGGACCAGATCGACATCGTCGAGGCGGCGGACGCCGTGGACCCGGACGAGGTCGAGGCTGCCGACGCCGCCGCCGGTGAGGCTGCCGAAGAAGCCGCTGTGCACGAGGACGACGAGGCCGAGGCCGTCGCGGAGACCGACGAGGACGCCGACGCCGCCGAGCTGGTCGAGGACGAGACCGACCTCGACGCTGAGGCCGCCGACGCGGAGGCCGAAGAGGCCGTGGAGGCCGAGGAGGCGGAGCCCGCCGAGCCGGTCGACCCCATCGCCGCCCTGCGCGACGAGCTGCGCGGCCTGCCCGGCGAGTGGTACGTCATCCACACCTACGCCGGTTACGAGAACCGCGTGAAGACCAACCTCGAGCAGCGCGCCGTCTCGCTCAACGTCGAGGACTACATCTTCCAGGCCGAGGTGCCGCAGGAAGAGGTCGTCCAGATCAAGAACGGCGACCGCAAGACGATCCGCCAGAACAAGCTCCCCGGCTACGTCCTGGTCCGCATGGACCTGACGAACGAGTCCTGGGGCGTCGTCCGCAACACCCCCGGCGTCACCGGCTTCGTGGGCAACGCCTATGACCCGTACCCGCTGACCCTGGACGAGATCGTCAAGATGCTCGCCCCGGAGGCCGAGGAGAAGGCCGCCCGCGAGGCCGCCGAGGCCGAGGGCAAGCCCGCCCCGCAGCGCAAGGTCGAGGTCCAGGTCCTGGACTTCGAGGTCGGCGACTCGGTCACCGTCACCGACGGCCCCTTCGCCACGCTCCAGGCCACGATCAACGAGATCAACGCCGACTCGAAGAAGGTCAAGGGCCTCGTCGAGATCTTCGGCCGCGAGACCCCGGTCGAGCTGAGCTTCGACCAGATCCAGAAGAACTGACACCACGCTCTTCCGACAGGGCCCCCGACCAGCGGATCTCCGCCGGGAGGGGGCCCTGTCGCATGCCCGGGCCGAGCCTGCGGCGTGCCCGGGCCGGCCCTCCGGCGAGCCCGGGCCGGCCCGCGGGCGAAGCAAATGTGTCCCGCACCACAACCATCGGGCCGCTCGGGCTGTCTGACCCCTTAGACGGAACCCCCCGGCCTTCGCACCGCTTCCCACCACTCACCACCCACGCCCCAAGGGATCTCCGCGACCTGGGCGCGGCGATTTGTGGTGCTCTGCGGAGGTATGGCCGGATGGGCTCACTCACCACGAGCAAGGGGACACCTCATGAGAGCTAGCAAGACCGCGATCGCCGCCTCTGCCTGTGCCTTCGTCCTGCTCGGCGCCGGCTCCGCGTTCGCAGGGACCGGCCCCGCGCCCGCGCCCGGCGCCCGCGGGGCCGCGCCCCAGTCGACGGCGCCCTCCGCGGACGGCAACCCGAAGAGCGCCAAGGCACAGGCCGCGGGGGTCTGTGCCGACGCCTACCAGATCGGGACCACCGCCTACATCGACCGCGGCGGCGCGCACGCGGCGTCCGTCAAGCAGTTCTACTCGCCCTCGTGCAAGAAGAACTACGGCTACGTGTGGGTGTGGAAGAGCTTCCGCGACAAGATCAAGGACTACGACGTCAGCACCGGCGTCTACAGCTACAGCCGGGACGAGATCGTCGGCCAGGACTGGTGGAACGCCACCAACAGCGCGGAGTTCTGGTCGCTGCCCGCGGCCACCGCCGCCGAATGCACCGCGGCGATCGGCCAGCTGCGCGCCCCCGGCGACCCGCTGCCCGGCCAGGCGCTGACGTCCAAGCGCTGCTGAGCCGAGCCGCGCTCCCACGCTCGCTCGGCGGGGGCCGCCCTCCCGGCCCTCGTCGAGCGGGGCCGCTGATACGTCCGTGGGCCCGTCATACGGGGGCGGGCCCACGGGCCTGCTCGGGGCCGGTTTGGGCCCCGGCGCGTTACCCGTTATCGTAGGGCGGTATGCCTCCATCCAAATGATCCAGACGATCGTGTGACGGTCGTCGCGGAATGCCGCTGGATCATGCCGGATGGGGCTGCTCAACACTCTCACTAGGACCCGGAGAGAGCAATGCCTCCCAAGAAGAAGAAGGTCACGGGGCTGATCAAGCTCCAGATCCAGGCCGGCGCCGCCAACCCGGCCCCGCCTGTCGGCCCCGCGCTGGGCCAGCACGGCGTGAACATCATGGAGTTCTGCAAGGCCTACAACGCCGCGACCGAGTCGCAGCGTGGCTGGGTGATCCCGGTGGAGATCACGGTCTACGAGGACCGTTCCTTCACCTTCATCACCAAGACCCCGCCGGCCGCGAAGATGATCCTCAAGGCCGCGGGCGTGGAGAAGGGCTCCGGCGAGCCGCACAAGACCAAGGTCGCCAAGATCACCGAGGCGCAGGTCCGCGAGATCGCCACCACCAAGATGCCCGACCTCAACGCGAACGACCTGGACGCCGCGTCGAAGATCATCGCCGGCACCGCCCGTTCCATGGGCATCACGGTCGAGGGCTGAACCTCCCCCGTTTGACCTTGAGTGGCAGGGCCAGCGCTGGCCCGGACCACGAACTCCAAACCTGAACCTCAGGAGTACGAAGTGAAGCGCAGCAAGACTCTCCGCGCTGCGGACGCCAAGATCGACCGGGACAAGCTGTACGCCCCGCTCGAGGCGGTCCGTCTCGCCAAGGAGACCTCCGCGACCAAGTTCGACGGCACCGTCGAGGTGGCCTTCCGTCTGGGTGTCGACCCGCGCAAGGCCGACCAGATGGTCCGTGGCACCGTGAACCTCCCGCACGGCACCGGTAAGACCGCCCGGGTCCTGGTCTTCGCGACCGGTGACCGTGCTGCGGCCGCGGAAGCCGCCGGGGCCGACATCGTCGGCGCCGACGAGCTGATCGACGAGGTCTCCAAGGGCCGTCTGGACTTCGACGCCGTCGTCGCCACCCCGGACCTCATGGGCAAGGTCGGCCGCCTCGGCCGCGTGCTCGGTCCGCGTGGTCTGATGCCGAACCCGAAGACCGGCACCGTGACCCCCGATGTCGTCAAGGCTGTCAACGACATCAAGGGCGGCAAGATCGAGTTCCGCGTCGACAAGCACTCGAACCTGCACTTCATCATCGGCAAGGTGTCCTTCGACGACACCAAGCTGGTGGAGAACTACGCCGCGGCCCTGGAGGAGATCCTCCGTCTGAAGCCGTCGGCCGCCAAGGGTCGCTACATCAAGAAGGCCGCCATCACCACCACGATGGGCCCCGGCATTCCGGTCGACTCCAACCGCACCCGCAACCTCCTCGTCGAGGAGGACCCGGCCGCCGTCTGACACTGACGGCAGCCGCGCGTCTGGCGCGTATCCGACGGGTCCCGCAACCATTCGTGGTGCGGGACCCGTCCCGTTGTACGGGTAGACGCTGGGGGAACGGGATTTCCCCGGGAGTGAACGAGCTTCTCCGCAAGTGACTTCGCCGTACGTGATGTCGACCACGTACGCGGGACGCCGGAGAGCGGGCCGCGCTAGCGTGCCGGCTCTCCATGGACGCAAGGGGTGGGACGACATGAACGGCACGACAGCACGCCGCGTGGCACTGGCGATCGCGGCCGCGACGGCGCTGACCGGCATCACCGCCTGTGGCTCGTCGGACGGCTCGGACAGCGACTCCAAGGACTCCTCCGGCAAGGGCGGGGGCGGCGGCCTGAGCGCGAGCCCGATAGCCGCCCTGCGCACCATCGAGAAGTCCACCGACAAGGCGGACTCGGCCAAGGTGGAGTCCGAGACCACCATGGGCTCCGCGATGTCCATGAAGGCCAGCGGCGCCCTCGGCTGGGAGGACGGCCTCACCGGCACCATGACGATCACCTACACCGGCGGCCAGCTGGCGGAGACGATGCGCAGGACGGGCAGCACCTCCATGGAGGCCCGCTACCTGCCCGACGCGTACTACGCCAAGATGGGCGAGCAGTTCGCCGCCCAGGCCGACGGCAAGCACTGGGTGAAGTACGCGTACGACGACCTGGAGCGGATCGGCGGCGGCTCGGGCGCGTACATGAAGGACGCGATGCAGAACAGCACGCCGCACCAGTCGGTGAAGATGCTGCTCGCCTCCGGTGACGTGAAGAAGGTCGGCCAGGAGAAGGTCCGCGGCGTGAACACCACGCACTACTCCGGCACGGTCGACGTCGCCGAGCTGGCGGAGAAGTCCTCCGGCCTCAGCGAGTCCCAGCTCTCCGACATGAAGCGGCAGCTGGAGCAGGCGGGCGTCACGACCGAGACCGTCGACATCTGGGTCAACGACGAGAACCTGCTGGTCAAGAAGGTCGAAAAGGGCCAGATGAAGACCGGCGAGCTGGCCGCGACCGCGTACTACAGCGACTACGGCACCAAGGTCACCGCCGAGGAGCCGCCCGCGGCCGACACCGCCGACTTCAAGGACCTGATGAACCGTCAGCCCGCCACCTGATCTCGGTCCGGTAGCGGCCCGATCTCGGTCTGACCTCGGCAGATATCCCGGAGACCCCGCGCGCGTCCGTCAGGTAATCTCAGCCCACCGCAATAAATGGATCAAATGTTCCTAGGGGTGGGGTAA
The DNA here is from genome assembly GCF_056431945.1 of Streptomyces sp. NPDC045778. Lineage (NCBI taxonomy): Bacteria > Bacillati > Actinomycetota > Actinomycetes > Kitasatosporales > Streptomycetaceae > Streptomyces > Streptomyces sp. NPDC045778. Next base: position 302,805 of record NZ_JBWKJZ010000004.1, on the reverse strand, counting down.
TGATCATTTCCGTACGCAAGGGCAGCAAGAGGGCGGCCGGCGCCGCCGTGGCGGCCCTGCTGCTCGCCGGTGGCGCGGTGGGCTGCGGCACGGACAAGAAGTCGGACAGCGCGGGGGACGACCTCTCGCCGGCCGCGGCCGTGAAGAAGGCCGCGAAGAACAGCGAGGAGCTGAAGTCCTTCAGCTTCCGCATGAAGGGCCAGGTGCCCGGTGACGGGCGCATGAAGGCCGAGGCGTCGATGACGGCCGAGCCGCTCGCCATGCGGATGAAGATGACCGCGCTCGACCAGGGGGCGCAGAAGGCCGAGATCCGCCTCGTCGACGGCGGCCTGTACCTCGGCGGCGGCAAGCCCAGCGCCGAGGCGGACGGCAAGAGCTGGATGAAGTTCGACGCCAAGGCCATGGAGAAGCAGGGCGCGGGCAAGCCCGGGGGCGCCTCCATGTCCAGCCAGGCCGAGAAGAACCCGGCCCAGGAGGCCGCCTTCCTGACCGGCTCCAAGGACGTGAAGAAGGTCGGCGAGGAGACCGTCGACGGCGTCGAGACGACCCACTACAAGGGCACGGTCACCCTCGACGACCTGCGCGCCGACCTCAAGGGCGAGGACGCGAAGACGCGGGCGAGCCGCACGAAGAACATCGAGAAGTTCGAGGACATGGGCATCGAGAAGCTCTCGATGGACATGTGGATCGACGGCGACGACCGGGCCAAGCAGTTCCGTACCCAGGGCGACGCCGACAAGGGCAAGTTCGACATGACGATCACGTTCTTCGACGTGAACAAGCCGGTGACGGTCACGGCGCCGCCGAAGAGCCAGGTCATGGACCTCGCCCAGATGATGAAGGACTCGGGCGCGAAGGGCTGACCCGATTTGCTTGACTCGGCCCCGTTCGCGTAGCCTTCCATCGAAGCCAAAGACCGCTGGTCGTTGTCGTGTGCTCGTGAGAGTGCGCGGCGGCCGAAGGATCCGCTGAACTGCGGACGACCCGCGCAGGTGACCGTGGAAGTGCTCCTGGACGCATTCGTGTCCGGTCGAGCCACGCCCCGTGCGCCTGCGCCGGGGCGTTTCGTTTTGTGCAGAGCCCCTTCCTTGTGCCTGATTCAGGCGGTCCGGCGACGCACGGCTGATCGAGGAAGGTCAGTCGAGGATCATCACCCCGGAAGGAGGCCGAGGCTCATGGCGACGTCCGACAAGGTCGCAGCCGTCGAGGAGATCACGCAGAAGCTGCGCGACTCCAACGCTGCTGTTGTGACTTCTTACACCGGACTGAGCGTGGCGCAGCTCAAGCAGCTCCGTCGTTCTCTCGGCGACAACGCTCAGTACCGTGTGGTGAAGAACACGCTGACCAAGATCGCGGCCAACGAGGCCGGGATTCAGCTGGACGAGCACCTCAAGGGCTCGACCGCTGTCGCCTTCGTGACCGGTGACCCGGTCGAGGCGGCGAAGGGTCTGCGTGACTTCGCCAAGGAGAACCCCTCCCTTGTCATCAAGGGCGGCGTTCTGGACGGCAAGGCGCTGTCCGCCGACGACATCAAGAAGCTTGCGGACCTCGAGTCCCGCGAGGTTCTGCTCTCCAAGCTGGCCGGTGCCTTCAAGGGCAAGCAGTCCCAGGCTGCCTCTGTCTTCCAGGCGCTGCCGTCGAAGCTCGTCCGCACCGTGGACGCGCTCCGTGCCAAGCAGGACGAGCAGGGCGGTGCCGAGTAACTCGGCTCGCATTTTGACCGCCGCCTGACGGCGACGGTCACAGCGGGCCAGACGTACGCCCGCCACACCAGTACATCCGGCACCTGCCGAATTAGTGGAAGGACCGCCATCATGGCGAAGCTCACCCAGGACGAGCTGCTCGAGCAGTTCGAAGGCATGACCCTCATCGAGCTCTCCGAGTTCGTGAAGGCCTTCGAGGAGAAGTTCGACGTCACCGCCGCCGCTGCCGCGCCGGTCGTCGTCGCCGGTGGTGCCGCTGGTGGCGCCGCTGCCGCCGCCGAGGAGGAGAAGGACGAGTTCGACGTCATCCTCACCGGTGCGGGCGACAAGAAGATCCAGGTCATCAAGGTCGTGCGTGAGCTGACCTCCCTGGGTCTGAAGGAGGCCAAGGACCTCGTCGACGGCACCCCGAAGCCGGTCCTCGAGAAGGTCGCCAAGGACGCCGCGGAGAAGGCCGCCGAGGCCCTCAAGGGCGCCGGCGCCTCCGTCGAGGTCAAGTAACACCTCACGGGGTCGTACGCGACTCCCCGAGCCTTCGTGGTCCTGTGAGGGACCGCACGGCTCCCGCGCTGTAACGCGCACACACTGAAGGGCGATCACCCAGTTGGGTGGTCGCCCTTCGGCGTTCCCGTGACGGCTGCCTTGCACTGTCGGCACCGGCGAGTATGGTGATCTTCGTTGTGCCTCCGAGCGGCCCCCGAAGGTTCCTGAATCGGAGCCTGTCAGGGCTGGGGGGCCTTGACGAACCGCACGCAGCGCGCAATTCTCAGGACGCGTCGTCACAAGGATCCGCATCCGAGGCATGGATCGGCGGCGAAGAGGGCAGTATCGATGTGCGTTGAGGACGTGGCTTGCCGCAGGTGTTGAGAACACAGAGGGTCTTCAGAAACCCGCACTGGACATCAGTGGGCCAGGTGGCTACACTGACCCTTTGCGCTGCCTGTTAGCTGCCTCCTGCCCGTCACCAGGGGCATGCCCATCCCTGAGCATCGTGGGTTGTAACCGTCCTGACCTGGCCTTTTAGCCATTTCAAGACCGTCTCTCCCCCGTGCCAAGGCTGGGACCGGTACGCGCGTAGTGAGTCCGAGCCCTCGGAAGGACCCCCTCTTGGCCGCCTCGCGCACTGCCTCGACCGCGAATACGAACAACGGCGCCAGCACCGCCCCGCTGCGCATCTCCTTTGCAAAGATCAAGGAGCCCCTCGAGGTTCCGAACCTTCTTGCGCTGCAAACCGAGAGCTTCGACTGGCTGCTCGGCAACGACGCGTGGAAGGCTCGTGTCGAGGCGGCTCTGGAGTCCGGACAGGACGTCCCCACCAAGTCCGGTCTGGAGGAGATCTTCGAGGAGATCTCCCCGATCGAGGACTTCTCCGGGTCGATGTCCCTGACGTTCCGGGACCACCGCTTCGAGCCCCCGAAGAACTCCATCGACGAGTGCAAGGAGCGCGACTTCACGTTCGCCGCCCCGCTCTTCGTCACCGCTGAGTTCACCAACAACGAGACCGGCGAGATCAAGTCCCAGACGGTCTTCATGGGCGACTTCCCGCTCATGACGAACAAGGGCACCTTCGTCATCAACGGCACCGAGCGTGTCGTGGTGTCGCAGCTCGTCCGTTCGCCCGGCGTCTACTTCGACTCCTCCATCGACAAGACGTCCGACAAGGACATCTTCTCGGTCAAGATCATCCCGTCCCGGGGTGCCTGGCTCGAGATGGAGATCGACAAGCGCGACATGGTCGGCGTGCGCATCGACCGCAAGCGCAAGCAGTCGGTCACCGTGCTGCTCAAGGCCCTCGGCTGGACGACCGAGCAGATCCTCGAGGAGTTCGGCGAGTACGAGTCCATGCGCGCCACCCTGGAGAAGGACCACACCCAGGGCCAGGACGACGCGCTGCTCGACATCTACCGCAAGCTCCGCCCGGGCGAGCCGCCGACCCGCGAGGCCGCGCAGACGCTGCTCGAGAACCTGTACTTCAACCCCAAGCGCTACGACCTCGCGAAGGTCGGCCGCTACAAGGTGAACAAGAAGCTGGGCGCGGACGCCCCGCTCGACGCCGGTGTGCTCACCGTCGAGGACATCATCGCCTCGATCAAGTACCTGGTGAAGCTGCACGCCGGTGAGACCGAGACCGTGGGCGACAGCGGTGCGTCCATCGTCGTCGAGACCGACGACATCGACCACTTCGGCAACCGCCGCATCCGTAACGTCGGCGAGCTGATCCAGAACCAGGTCCGTACGGGTCTCGCCCGTATGGAGCGCGTCGTGCGCGAGCGCATGACCACCCAGGACGTCGAGGCGATCACGCCGCAGACCCTGATCAACATCCGGCCGGTCGTCGCCTCCATCAAGGAGTTCTTCGGCACCAGCCAGCTGTCGCAGTTCATGGACCAGAACAACCCGCTGTCGGGCATCACCCACAAGCGGCGTCTGAACTCGCTCGGCCCGGGTGGTCTCTCCCGTGAGCGGGCGGGCTTCGAGGTCCGTGACGTGCACCCCTCGCACTACGGCCGCATGTGCCCGATCGAGACGCCCGAAGGCCCGAACATCGGTCTGATCGGTTCGCTCGCCTCGTACGGCCGCATCAACCCGTTCGGCTTCATCGAGACCCCGTACCGCAAGGTCGTCGAGGGTCAGGTCACCGACGACGTCGACTACCTGACCGCTGACGAAGAGGACCGATTCGTCATCGCGCAGGCCAACGCGCCGCTGACCGACGAGCTGCGGTTCGCCGAGGCCCGCGTCCTGGTCCGCCGCCGCGGCGGCGAGGTCGACTACGTCGCGCCGACGGACGTGGACTACATGGACGTCTCGCCGCGCCAGATGGTGTCGGTCGCGACCGCGATGATCCCCTTCCTCGAGCACGACGACGCCAACCGCGCGCTCATGGGCGCGAACATGATGCGCCAGGCCGTGCCGCTGATCACCGCCGAGGCCCCCCTCGTCGGTACGGGCATGGAGTACCGCTGCGCCGTCGACGCCGGCGACGTCATCAAGGCCGAGAAGGCGGGTGTGGTCCAGGAGGTCTCCGCGGACTACATCACCGTCACGAACGACGACGGCACGTACACCACGTACCGCGTCGCGAAGTTCTCCCGCTCGAACCAGGGCACCTCGGTGAACCAGAAGGTCATCGTCGAGGAAGGCGCGCGCGTCATCGAGGGCCAGGTCCTCGCCGACGGCCCCGCCACCCAGGAAGGCGAGATGGCCCTGGGCAAGAACCTGCTCGTGGCCTTCATGCCGTGGGAGGGCCACAACTACGAGGACGCGATCATCCTGTCGCAGCGCCTCGTGCAGGACGACGTCCTCTCCTCGATCCACATCGAGGAGCACGAGGTCGACGCCCGTGACACCAAGCTGGGCCCCGAGGAGATCACCCGGGACATCCCGAACGTCTCCGAGGAGGTCCTCGCCGACCTCGACGAGCGCGGCATCATCCGCATCGGCGCCGAGGTCATCGCCGGCGACATCCTCGTCGGCAAGGTCACGCCCAAGGGTGAGACCGAGCTGACGCCGGAGGAGCGCCTGCTCCGCGCGATCTTCGGCGAGAAGGCCCGCGAGGTCCGCGACACCTCCCTGAAGGTGCCGCACGGCGAGACCGGCAAGGTCATCGGCGTCCGCGTCTTCGACCGCGAAGAGGGCGACGAGCTGCCCCCGGGCGTGAACCAGCTGGTCCGCGTCTACGTGGCCCAGAAGCGCAAGATCACCGACGGTGACAAGCTCGCAGGCCGTCACGGCAACAAGGGTGTTATCTCGAAGATCCTTCCGATCGAGGACATGCCGTTCCTCGAGGACGGAACTCCGGTCGACATCATCCTGAACCCGCTGGGTGTGCCGTCCCGAATGAACCCGGGACAGGTCCTGGAGATCCACCTCGGCTGGCTCGCCAGCCGCGGCTGGGACGTCTCCGGCCTCGCCGACGAGTGGGCCGAGCGCCTCCAGGTGATCGGCGCCGACTCGGTCGCCCCGGGCACCAACGTCGCGACCCCGGTCTTCGACGGCGCCCGCGAGGACGAGCTGGCCGGTCTGCTCCAGCACACCATCCCGAACCGCGACGGCGAGCGCATGGTGCTCCCGTCCGGCAAGGCGAGGCTGTTCGACGGCCGCTCCGGCGAGCCGTTCCCGGACCCGATCTCCGTCGGGTACATGTACATCCTCAAGCTGCACCACCTGGTCGACGACAAGCTGCACGCCCGCTCGACCGGTCCGTACTCCATGATCACCCAGCAGCCGCTGGGTGGTAAGGCTCAGTTCGGTGGCCAGCGCTTCGGTGAGATGGAGGTGTGGGCCCTTGAGGCTTACGGCGCCGCGTACGCCCTCCAGGAACTCCTTACGATCAAGTCCGACGACGTGACCGGCCGCGTGAAGGTCTACGAGGCCATCGTCAAGGGCGAGAACATCCCCGAGCCCGGCATTCCCGAGTCCTTCAAGGTGCTCATCAAGGAAATGCAGTCGCTCTGCCTCAACGTGGAGGTGCTGTCCTCGGACGGCATGTCCATCGAGATGCGTGACACGGACGAGGACGTCTTCCGCGCCGCGGAGGAGCTCGGTATCGACCTGTCCCGGCGCGAGCCGAGCAGCGTCGAAGAGGTCTGACGGGTCCCCCGCCACCCCGGCATACCGGGGTGGCGGGCCCCCGGACCCCGACAGACCATTGATGAAGCGCCAATATCTCGCTAGCGCGAGGTGGCACAACCCTGAGAGGGATTGACGCATAGTGCTCGACGTCAACTTCTTCGACGAGCTCCGGATCGGCCTGGCCACCGCGGACGACATCCGCCAGTGGAGCCACGGCGAGGTCAAGAAGCCCGAGACCATCAACTACCGCACGCTCAAGCCCGAAAAGGACGGACTCTTCTGCGAGAAGATCTTCGGTCCGACCCGGGACTGGGAGTGCTACTGCGGCAAGTACAAGCGTGTCCGCTTCAAGGGCATCATCTGCGAGCGCTGCGGCGTCGAGGTCACTCGCGCCAAGGTGCGTCGTGAGCGGATGGGCCACATCGAGCTGGCCGCGCCCGTCACGCACATCTGGTACTTCAAGGGTGTCCCGTCGCGTCTGGGCTACCTGCTCGACCTCGCGCCGAAGGACCTCGAGAAGGTCATCTACTTCGCCGCGTACATGATCACGTTCGTGGACGAGGAGCGCCGCACGCGCGACCTGCCCTCCCTGGAGGCGCACGTCTCCGTGGAGCGTCAGCAGATCGAGAACCGCCGCGACGCCGACCTCGAGGCCCGCGCCAAGAAGCTCGAGACCGACCTGGCCGAGCTGGAGGCCGAGGGCGCCAAGGCCGACGTGCGCCGCAAGGTGCGCGAGGGTGCCGAGCGCGAGATGAAGCAGCTGCGCGACCGCGCGCAGCGCGAGATCGACCGTCTGGACGAGGTCTGGTCGCGCTTCAAGAACCTCAAGGTCCAGGACCTCGAGGGCGACGAGCTGCTCTACCGCGAGCTGCGGGACCGCTTCGGCACGTACTTCGACGGCTCGATGGGTGCCGCGGCGCTGCAGAAGCGCCTGGAGTCCTTCGACCTCGACGAGGAGGCCGAGCGCCTCCGCGAGATCATCCGCACCGGCAAGGGCCAGAAGAAGACCCGTGCGCTCAAGCGCCTCAAGGTCGTCTCCGCGTTCCTGCAGACGTCCAACAGCCCCAAGGGCATGGTGCTCGACTGCGTGCCGGTCATCCCGCCGGACCTGCGTCCGATGGTGCAGCTGGACGGTGGCCGCTTCGCGACCTCCGACCTGAACGACCTGTACCGCCGTGTGATCAACCGCAACAACCGCCTGAAGCGCCTTCTCGACCTCGGTGCGCCCGAGATCATCGTGAACAACGAGAAGCGCATGCTCCAGGAGGCCGTCGACGCGCTGTTCGACAACGGCCGTCGTGGCCGCCCGGTCACGGGCCCCGGCAACCGCCCCCTGAAGTCCCTCAGCGACATGCTGAAGGGCAAGCAGGGCCGCTTCCGTCAGAACCTCCTCGGTAAGCGTGTGGACTACTCCGCGCGTTCCGTGATCGTCGTCGGTCCGCAGCTGAAGCTGCACCAGTGCGGTCTGCCCAAGGCCATGGCCCTTGAGCTGTTCAAGCCGTTCGTGATGAAGCGTCTGGTCGACCTGAACCACGCGCAGAACATCAAGTCGGCCAAGCGCATGGTCGAGCGCGGCCGCACGGTCGTGTACGACGTCCTCGAAGAGGTCATCGCCGAGCACCCGGTTCTGCTGAACCGTGCGCCGACGCTGCACCGCCTCGGCATCCAGGCCTTCGAGCCGCAGCTGGTCGAGGGCAAGGCCATCCAGATCCACCCGCTCGTCTGCACCGCGTTCAACGCGGACTTCGACGGTGACCAGATGGCCGTGCACCTGCCGCTGTCCGCGGAGGCGCAGGCCGAGGCCCGCATCCTGATGCTGTCCTCGAACAACATCCTCAAGCCCGCCGACGGCCGGCCGGTGACGATGCCGACGCAGGACATGGTCCTGGGTCTGTTCTTCCTCACCACCGACGGCGAGGGCCGCGGGGTCAAGGGCGAGGAGCGCGCGTTCGGCTCCACCGCCGAGGCGATCATGGCGTTCGACGCGGGCGAGCTGTCGCTCCAGTCGAAGGTCGACATCCGCTTCCCGGTGGGCACCATCCCGCCGCGCGGCTGGACCCCTCCGGTCGCCGAGGAAGGGGACGACGGCGTCGGGGAGCGCGAGTACCAGCAGGGCGACAGCTTCCGCCTGCGCACGACCCTGGGCCGCGCGCTCTTCAACGAGCTGCTGCCCGAGGACTACCCCTTCGTCGACTACGAGGTCGGCAAGAAGCAGCTCTCCGAGATCGTCAACGACCTCGCCGAGCGCTACCCCAAGGTCATCGTGGCGGCGACGCTCGACAACCTGAAGGCGGCCGGCTTCTACTGGGCGACCCGTTCCGGCGTCACCGTGGCCATCTCCGACGTCGTCGTGCCTGAGGCGAAGAAGGAGATCGTCGCGGGCTACGAGGCCCAGGACGAGAAGGTCCAGAAGCAGTACGAGCGCGGTCTGATCACCAAGGAAGAGCGCACGCAGGAACTCATCGCGATCTGGACCAAGGCGACCAACGAGGTCGCCGAGGCGATGAACGCGAACTTCCCCAAGACCAACCCCATCTTCATGATGGTTGACTCGGGTGCCCGAGGAAACATGATGCAGATGCGGCAGATCGCCGGTATGCGTGGTCTGGTGTCGAACGCGAAGAACGAGACCATCCCGCGTCCCATCAAGGCCTCGTTCCGCGAGGGCCTCTCCGTGCTCGAGTACTTCATCTCCACGCACGGTGCCCGTAAGGGTCTGGCGGACACGGCTCTCCGTACCGCCGACTCCGGTTACCTCACCCGTCGTCTGGTCGACGTCTCCCAGGACGTCATCATTCGCGAGGAGGACTGTGGCACCGAGCGCGGTCTGAAGCTGAAGATCGCGGTCCGTGGCGAGGACGGCGTGCTCCGCAAGACGGAGAACGTCGAGACGTCCGTATACGCCCGCATGCTGGCCGAGGACGTCGTCATCGACGGCAAGGTCATCGCGCCGGCCAACGTCGACCTGGGTGACGTCCTGATCGACGCCCTGGTCGCCAACGGCGTCGAGGAGGTCAAGACCCGCTCGGTCCTGACCTGTGAGTCCGCGGTCGGCACCTGTGCCTTCTGCTACGGCCGTTCGCTCGCCACCGGCAAGCTGGTCGACATCGGTGAGGCGGTCGGCATCATCGCCGCCCAGTCCATCGGTGAGCCCGGTACCCAGCTGACGATGCGTACCTTCCACACCGGTGGTGTGGCCGGTGACGACATCACCCAGGGTCTGCCCCGTGTCGTCGAGCTCTTCGAGGCCCGTACGCCGAAGGGTGTCGCCCCGATCTCCGAGGCCGCGGGCCGCGTCCGCATCGAGGAGACCGAGAAGACCAAGAAGCTCGTCGTCACCCCGGACGACGGCAGCGACGAGACGGCGTTCCCGATCTCGAAGCGCGCCCGTCTCCTGGTGGGCGAGGGCGACCACGTCGAGGTGGGCCAGAAGCTCACCGTGGGTGCCACCAACCCGCACGACGTGCTGCGCATCCTCGGCCAGCGCGCCGTCCAGGTCCACCTGGTCGGCGAGGTCCAGAAGGTCTACAACTCGCAGGGCGTGTCGATCCACGACAAGCACATCGAGATCATCATCCGGCAGATGCTCCGCCGCGTGACGATCATCGAGTCCGGCGACGCCGAGCTGCTGCCCGGCGAGCTGGTCGAGCGTTCGAAGTTCGAGACCGAGAACCGTCGCGTGGTCACCGAGGGCGGTCACCCCGCCTCCGGCCGTCCGCAGCTGATGGGTATCACCAAGGCCTCGCTCGCGACGGAGTCCTGGCTGTCGGCCGCCTCCTTCCAGGAGACGACCCGAGTGCTGACGGACGCGGCGATCAACGCCAAGTCCGACAGCCTCATCGGCCTCAAGGAGAACGTCATCATCGGTAAGCTCATCCCGGCCGGTACGGGCCTGTCCCGCTACCGCAACATCCGGGTCGAGCCGACCGAGGAGGCCAAGGCCGCGATGTACTCGGCCGTCGGCTACGACGACATCGACTACTCGCCGTTCGGCACCGGCTCCGGCCAGGCCGTTCCGCTGGAGGACTACGACTACGGTCCCTACAACCAGTAGTCCTCGCCCCAGCAGCGAGTCTCACCGCAGGGCGGTCACCCGACGAGAGCCGGGTGGCCGCCCTGCGGCGCTTTGTCGCATGATGGAGGGCACACGTCGTGTGGGGGAGTGTGCGTCTCGTGACGAATCCGTCGTGGCAGCCGGCGCCGTGGCCGGGACAGCAGGGGCAGCCGTCGATGCTGGCGGGCCACTCCGACCGGGAGCGCGCGGTGGACGTGCTGCGCGCGGGCTTCGCCGAGGGCCGCCTCCAGCAGGGCGAGTACGAGCGCCGCGTGGAGCGGGCGTACCAGGCCCGTACGGTGGGGGAGCTGAGCCTCCTCGTCGCCGACCTGCCTCAGGGCCCCGCAGGCTTCCACCAGGGCCCGCCCGCGGTGCCGCACACCTTCAGGGCGGCGCCGCCCGTGAACGGCAAGGCCACCGCCGCCATGATCTGCGGGATCGCGACGTTTTTCACGTTCGGGGCCACGGGGGTGCCCGCCGTGGTGCTCGGCCACATCGCCCGCTCCGAGATCCGCCGCACCCACGAGAGCGGCGACGGCCAGGCGGTCGCGGGCCTGGCCCTCGGTTGGTTGTCCATCGTGGGCTGGACGCTGATCCTGCTCCTGGTGGTGTCGGCAGCGAACTGAACCCGCGGGGCACGTTTCAGCCCGTCCGGCGCTTGAGGACGAGGCCGAAGGCCGATAACCCGGCTCACGGCGCCCGAGGCGCCTGGCGTGTCCGGGGTGCGGGGTATTTGTTTTGACCGCAGCCAATGAGGTAGGTACGCTCAGACCTTGTGCCTGGGGTGTGCCTGGGCTCGCGCGCGTGTCTTCAACCGCATCGTGAGTCTGATCCGGCCACCGCAATCTGCGCCCTTCTCGCCTCTGGCGGGGGTCTGCAGCATTCGACACACCCGACCGCGTGGGTCGGCAACGTTCCAGGTTAGCTTTACTACTCGGCACACAGAAACCGGAGAAGTAGTGCCTACGATCCAGCAGCTGGTCCGGAAGGGCCGGCAGGACAAGGTCGAGAAGAACAAGACGCCCGCACTCGAGGGTTCGCCCCAGCGTCGTGGCGTCTGCACGCGTGTGTTCACGACCACCCCGAAGAAGCCGAACTCCGCTCTGCGGAAGGTCGCGCGTGTGCGTCTGACCTCCGGTATCGAAGTCACGGCCTACATCCCGGGTGAGGGACACAACCTGCAGGAGCACTCCATCGTGCTCGTGCGCGGCGGCCGTGTGAAGGACCTGCCCGGTGTTCGTTACAAGATCATCCGCGGTTCGCTTGACACCCAGGGTGTCAAGAACCGCAAGCAGGCCCGCAGCCGCTACGGCGCCAAGAAGGAGAAGTAAGAATGCCTCGTAAGGGCCCCGCCCCGAAGCGCCCGGTCATCATTGACCCGGTCTACGGCTCTCCTCTGGTGACCTCCCTCATCAACAAGGTGCTGCTGAACGGCAAGCGCTCCACCGCCGAGCGCATCGTGTACGGCGCCATGGAGGGTCTGCGTGAGAAGACGGGCAACGACCCGGTCATCACGCTGAAGCGCGCGCTCGAGAACATCAAGCCGACCCTCGAGGTCAAGTCCCGCCGCGTCGGTGGTGCGACCTACCAGGTGCCGATCGAGGTCAAGCCCGGTCGCGCCAACACGCTGGCCCTGCGCTGGCTGGTGGGCTACTCCCGCGCCCGTCGCGAGAAGACCATGACCGAGCGTCTGCTCAACGAGCTCCTCGACGCCTCCAACGGCCTCGGTGCCGCTGTGAAGAAGCGCGAGGACACCCACAAGATGGCCGAGTCCAACAAGGCCTTCGCGCACTACCGCTGGTAGTCGCTACCCCCATCGAGACCGAGAGAAGACTGAGCCGATATGGCTACCACTTCACTTGACCTGGCCAAGGTGCGCAACATCGGCATCATGGCTCACATCGACGCGGGCAAGACGACGACCACCGAGCGGATCCTGTTCTACACCGGTGTCTCGTACAAGATCGGTGAGGTCCACGACGGTGCCGCCACGATGGACTGGATGGAGCAGGAGCAGGAGCGTGGCATCACGATCACCTCTGCCGCCACCACCTGTCACTGGCCGCTGAACGACGTCGATCACACGATCAACATCATCGACACCCCGGGCCACGTCGACTTCACCGTCGAGGTGGAGCGCTCGCTGCGCGTGCTCGACGGTGCCGTGACGGTGTTCGACGGCGTCGCCGGTGTCGAGCCCCAGTCCGAGACCGTGTGGCGTCAGGCGGACCGCTACGGCGTCCCGCGCATCTGCTTCGTCAACAAGCTCGACCGCACGGGTGCCGAGTTCCACCGCTGCGTCGACATGATCGTCGACCGCCTCGGTGCGACCCCGATCGTCATGCAGCTGCCCATCGGCGCGGAGGCTGACTTCAAGGGCGTCGTCGACCTCGTCACGATGAAGGCCTTCGTCTGGTCCGCCGAGACCAAGATGGGCGAGGCCTACGACGTCGTCGACATCCCGGCCACGCACACCGAGGCCGCCGACGAGTGGCGCGGCAAGCTCCTCGAGGCCGTCGCCGAGAACGACGAGCAGATGATGGAGCTGTACCTCGAGGGCCAGGAGCCCACCGAGGAGCAGCTGTACGCGGCGATCCGTCGCATCACCATCGCCTCCGGCAAGGGCGGCGACACCACCGTCACCCCCGTGTTCTGCGGCACCGCGTTCAAGAACAAGGGCGTCCAGCCCCTGCTCGACGCGGTCGTGCGCTACCTCCCCTCCCCCCTGGACGTCGAGGCCATCGAGGGCCACGGCACCAAGGACCCGGAGGAGATCGTCAAGCGCAAGCCGTCCGACGACGAGCCGCTCGCGGCCCTCGCGTTCAAGATCGCGAGCGACCCGCACCTCGGCAAGCTCACCTTCGTCCGGATCTACTCCGGTCGCCTTGACTCCGGCACCGCCGTGCTGAACTCCGTCAAGGGCAAGAAGGAGCGCATCGGCAAGATCTACCGCATGCACGCGAACAAGCGTGAGGAGATCGAGTCGGTGGGCGCCGGTGACATCGTCGCCGTCATGGGTCTGAAGCAGACCACCACGGGTGAGACGCTCTGTGACGACAAGGCCCCGGTGATCCTGGAGTCCATGGACTTCCCGGCGCCGGTCATCCAGGTCGCCATCGAGCCGAAGTCCAAGGGCGACCAGGAGAAGCTGGGTGTCGCCATCCAGCGCCTCTCGGAGGAGGACCCCTCCTTCCAGGTCCACTCGGACGAGGAGACCGGCCAGACCATCATCGGTGGTATGGGCGAGCTTCACCTCGAGGTGCTCGTCGACCGCATGAAGCGCGAGTTCCGCGTCGAGGCGAACGTCGGCAAGCCGCAGGTCGCGTACCGCGAGACGATCCGCCGGGCCGTCGAGCGCGTGGACTACACCCACAAGAAGCAGACCGGTGGTACCGGTCAGTTCGCCAAGGTGCAGATCGCGATCGAGCCCATCGTCGACGGCGACGCGTCGTACGAGTTCGTGAACAAGGTCACCGGTGGCCGCATCCCGCGGGAGTACATCCCGTCGGTGGACGCGGGTGCGCAGGAGGCCATGCAGTTCGGCATCCTGGCGGGCTACGAGATGACGGGCGTCCGCGTCACGCTGCTCGACGGTGCCTACCACGAGGTCGACTCCTCCGAGCTGGCCTTCAAGATCGCCGGTTCGCAGGCCTTCAAGGAGGCCGCGCGGCAGGCCAAGCCCGTGCTGCTCGAGCCGATGATGGCCGTCGAGGTCACCACGCCCGAGGACTACATGGGCGACGTCATCGGCGACATCAACTCCCGCCGTGGCCAGATCCAGGCCATGGAGGAGCGCAGTGGCGCCCGGGTCGTCAAGGGCCTGGTCCCGCTGTCGGAGATGTTCGGCTACGTCGGAGACCTCCGCAGCAAGACGTCGGGTCGCGCAAGCTACTCGATGCAGTTCGACTCCTACGCCGAGGTTCCGCGGAACGTCGCCGAGGAGATCATCGCGAAGGCCAAGGGCGAGTAGCTCACCCGAGCACACGCTTTAGGCTTGACACCGTCGGCCGGGGCAAACCCCGCGATCCGTGAGGAATGCCCCGGCGGTCGGCACCCCAGCAAAGATCACCTGGCGCCGATGAAGTAAGGCGTACAGAACCACTCCACAGGAGGACCCCAGTGGCGAAGGCGAAGTTCGAGCGGACTAAGCCGCACGTCAACATCGGCACCATCGGTCACATTGACCACGGTAAGACGACCCTCACGGCCGCCATTACCAAGGTGCTGCACGACGCGTACCCCGACCTGAACGAGGCCTCGGCCTTCGACCAGATCGACAAGGCTCCCGAGGAGCGCCAGCGCGGTATCACCATCTCCATCGCGCACGTCGAGTACCAGACGGAGACGCGTCACTACGCCCACGTCGACTGCCCCGGTCACGCGGACTACATCAAGAACATGATCACGGGTGCCGCGCAGATGGACGGCGCCATCCTCGTGGTCGCCGCCACCGACGGCCCGATGCCGCAGACCAAGGAGCACGTGCTCCTGGCCCGCCAGGTCGGCGTTCCGTACATCGTCGTCGCCCTGAACAAGGCCGACATGGTGGACGACGAGGAGATCCTGGAGCTCGTCGAGCTCGAGGTCCGTGAGCTGCTCTCCGAGTACGAGTTCCCGGGCGACGACGTCCCGGTCGTCAAGGTCTCGGCGCTCAAGGCGCTCGAGGGCGACGCCGAGTGGGGCAAGTCCGTCCTCGACCTGATGAAGGCCGTCGACGAGGCCATCCCGCAGCCCGAGCGTGACGTCGACAAGCCGTTCCTGATGCCGATCGAGGACGTCTTCACGATCACCGGTCGTGGCACCGTCGTCACCGGTCGTATCGAGCGTGGTGTCCTGAAGGTCAACGAGACCGTTGACATCATCGGCATCAAGCAGGAGAAGACCACCACCACGGTCACCGGCATCGAGATGTTCCGCAAGCTGCTCGACGAGGGCCAGGCCGGTGAGAACGTCGGTCTGCTGCTCCGCGGCATCAAGCGCGAGGACGTCGAGCGCGGCCAGGTCATCATCAAGCCGGGCTCGGTCACGCCGCACACCGAGTTCGAGGCGCAGGCGTACATCCTGTCGAAGGACGAGGGTGGCCGTCACACCCCGTTCTTCAACAACTACCGCCCGCAGTTCTACTTCCGTACGACGGACGTGACCGGCGTCGTGACCCTCCCCGAGGGCACCGAGATGGTCATGCCGGGTGACAACACCGAGATGAAGGTGGAGCTCATCCAGCCCGTCGCCATGGAGGAGGGCCTGAAGTTCGCCATCCGTGAGGGTGGCCGGACCGTCGGCGCCGGCCAGGTCACCAAGATCAACAAGTAAGTCTTCTTGCTTGCTGGTCGGGGCGACCCGGCTGCTCTGAACTGAGCGCAGCGAGAGGCCCCATCCGCCTTACGGCGGGTGGGGCCTTTTGTCGTCCGGAGGGGGAGTGGGCCCGGCCGTGCCGCTTGACAAGCGGCTCGATTGGCCTTCGTCGTCCCAGGTGTGGCACACTGTTCAGGTTGCTCGGTTGAGTGCCGATGCTGTGCGCCTCCCGCCGGGAGGACTGAAAGCGAGTCCCACAGTACTCGTCGCCCCATCTGCCGTAAGGCAGCGCTGTGGCGGACGTACGGGAATCTTTCGGGAAGTGCGGCGCGGTGGCTCGGCCAGGCGCCCGGTGGGTTTCTTCCCCCGGACCAGCGGTCATCCAGGGCCGCAGCCCCTAGCAGGGAAATCCTTCGGGAGATCTGTGTGAGCGGGACTGCGACACGCCCGACCGCGTGGGTCGGAGGAGGTAGAAAACAGGGCCTCCCGGGAGCCAGAGCGTTCGAGACAAAGGACTACTAAGTAGCCATGGCGGGACAGAAGATCCGCATCCGGCTCAAGGCCTACGACCACGAGGTCATCGACTCCTCGGCGAAGAAGATCGTCGAGACGGTGACGCGTACTGGTGCGTCGGTCGCGGGCCCGGTGCCGCTGCCCACTGAGAAGAACGTGTACTGCGTCATCAAGTCGCCGCACAAGTACAAGGACTCGCGCGAGCACTTCGAGATGCGCACGCACAAGCGCCTGATCGACATCCTCGACCCGACGCCCAAGACCGTTGACTCGCTGATGCGCCTGGACCTTCCGGCCGGCGTCGACATCGAGATCAAGCTCTGAGAGGCACGGAAGAGATGACCAAGCAGATCAAGGGCATCCTGGGCGAGAAGCTCGGCATGACCCAGGTCTGGGACGAGAACAACCGTGTCGTCCCCGTGACCGTGGTCAAGGCCGGGCCCTGCGTTGTTACCCAGGTCCGTACGAATGACAGCGACGGCTACGAGTCGGTCCAGATCGCCTTCGGCGAGATCGACCCGCGCAAGGTGAACAAGCCCCTCAAGGGCCACTTCGCCAAGGCCGACGTGACCCCGCGCCGCCACCTCGTCGAGATCCGTACCTCGGACGCGTCCGAGTACACCCTCGGCCAGGAGCTGACCGCCGAGACCTTCGAGTCGGGCGTCAAGGTCGACGTGACCGGCAAGAGCAAGGGCAAGGGCTTCGCCGGTGTCATGAAGCGCCACAACTTCGGTGGCCTCGGCTCCAGCCACGGCACCCAGCGCAAGCACCGCTCGCCCGGTTCCATCGGTGGCTGCGCCACCCCGGGCCGCGTGTTCAAGGGCCTCCGCATGGCGGGCCGCATGGGCAACGAGCGGGTCACCACCCAGAACCTGACCGTCCACGCCGTTGACGCGGAGAAGGGTCTGCTGCTCATCAAGGGCGCGGTTCCCGGTCCGAACGGCGGCCTCGTCCTGGTCCGCACCGCGGCCAAGGGGGCCTGAGGTAACCGATGAGCACTGTTGACATCCTTTCGCCGGCAGGCGACAAGGCCGGTACCGTCGAGCTCCCCGCGGAGATCTTCGACGCGAAGGTCAGCATTCCGCTGATCCACCAGGTCGTCGTCGCGCAGCTGGCCGCTGCCCGCCAGGGCACGCACAAGACCAAGACCCGCGGCGAGGTCCGTGGCGGTGGCAAGAAGCCGTACCGCCAGAAGGGCACCGGCCGCGCCCGCCAGGGTTCGACCCGCGCGCCGCAGTTCGCCGGTGGTGGCGTCGTGCACGGTCCCGTGCCGCGTGACTACTCGCAGCGGACCCCGAAGAAGATGAAGGCCGCCGCCCTGCGCGGTGCCCTCACCGACCGGGCCCGCAACAGCCGCATCCACGTCGTCTCCGACGTGGTCGAGGGCGACATCTCGACGAAGGCCGTCAAGGCTCTCCTCGGCAAGATCAGCGAGCGCAAGAACGTGCTCCTGGTCGTCGAGCGTGAGAACGACAAGGCCGTGCTGTCCGCCCGCAACCTGCCCCAGGTCCACATCCTGGAGCCGGGCCAGCTGAACACGTACGACGTTCTCGTCTCGGACGACGTGGTCTTCACCCAGGCCGCTTTCGAGTCCTTCGTGTCTGGCCCCAAGGCCGCTGACACCGAAGGGAGCGAGGCCTGATGGCTATCCGTCACCCCGCTATCGCCTCGAAGGCCGCCAAGGCCGCCAAGGCCGCGCGCGTCGCCAAGGCGAAGCGTCACGCCACCGAGGGCAAGAACACCGTCGAGACGCCGCTGAGCAAGAGCTTCACGGACCCCCGTGACGTGCTCCTCAAGCCGGTCGTCTCCGAGAAGAGCTACGCGCTGCTCGACGAGGGCAAGTACACCTTCGTCGTCGCGCCCGGCGCCAACAAGACCCAGATCAAGCAGGCCGTCGAGGCGGTCTTCTCGGTCAAGGTCACCGGCGTCAACACGCTCAACCGCCAGGGCAAGCGCAAGCGCACTCGTACGGGCTTCGGCAAGCGTGCCGACTCCAAGCGCGCGATCGTGACCCTCGCTGAGGGCGACCGTATCGACATCTTCGGCCAGGCCTCCTAACGGAGACCCTGGTCCGAATATCGGACGAGGACTGAGAAATGGGAATCCGCAAGTACAAGCCGACGACGCCGGGCCGCCGTGGCTCCTCCGTCGCCGACTTCGTCGAGGTCACGCGGTCCACGCCGGAGAAGTCGCTGGTCCGCCCGCTGCACAGCAAGGGCGGCCGTAACAACGCCGGTCGTGTGACCGTTCGCCACCAGGGTGGCGGACACAAGCGCGCCTACCGCGTGATCGACTTCCGTCGTCACGACAAGGACGGCGTGCCGGCCAAGGTCGCGCACATCGAGTACGACCCGAACCGCACCGCGCGCATCGCCCTGCTGCACTACGCAGACGGCGAGAAGCGCTACATCATCGCTCCGCGCAACCTGTCGCAGGGTGACCGGGTGGAGAACGGCCCTGGCGCCGACATCAAGCCCGGCAACAACCTGGCGCTGCGCAACATCCCGGTCGGTACCACGATCCACGCGATCGAGCTCCGTCCGGGCGGCGGCGCCAAGTTCGCCCGCTCCGCGGGTGCCTCGGTGCAGCTGCTCGCGAAGGAGGGCTCGATGGCCCACCTGCGCATGCCGTCGGGCGAGATCCGGCTGGTCGACGTCCGCTGCCGCGCCACCATCGGTGAGGTCGGCAACGCCGAGCAGTCGAACATCAACTGGGGTAAGGCCGGCCGCAAGCGCTGGCTGGGCGTCCGTCCCACCGTTCGCGGTGTCGTGATGAACCCGGTTGACCACCCGCACGGTGGTGGTGAGGGCAAGACCTCCGGTGGTCGTCACCCGGTCTCGCCCTGGGGCAAGAAGGAAGGCCGTACTCGTTCGCCCAAGAAGGCGTCGAACAAGTACATCGTCCGCCGCCGCAAGACGAACAAGAAGCGCTAAGGACGGGTTGAGATGCCTCGTAGCCTGAAGAAGGGGCCCTTCGTCGACGACCACCTGATCAAGAAGGTGGATGTCCAGAACGAAGCCGGCACCAAGAACGTCATCAAGACCTGGTCCCGCCGCTCGATGATCGTCCCGGCCATGCTCGGCCACACGATCGCGGTGCACAACGGCAAGACCCACATCCCGGTGTTCGTCACCGAGTCGATGGTCGGCCACAAGCTCGGCGAGTTCTCGCCGACGCGCACCTTCCGGGGTCACGTCAAGGACGACCGGAAGTCGAAGCGCCGCTAAGGCGGGGTGGAATCGACTATGACTAACACCGAAGGGACAACCATGGAAGCCAGGGCCCAGGCGCGGTACATCCGCGTCACGCCCATGAAGGCCCGCCGCGTGGTGGACCTCATCCGTGGCATGGATGCCACGGAGGCTCAGGCGGTCCTGCGTTTCGCCCCGCAGGCCGCCAGCGTGCCGGTCGGCAAGGTGCTGGACAGCGCCATCGCCAACGCCGCGCACAACTACGACCACACGGACGCCTCGTCGCTGTACATCAGCGAGGCGTACGTGGACGAGGGCCCGACCCTGAAGCGGTTCCGTCCGCGTGCCCAGGGCCGCGCCTACCGGATCCGTAAGCGGACCAGCCACATCACCGTGGTCGTCAGCAGCAAGGAAGGAACCCGGTAATGGGCCAGAAGGTAAACCCGCACGGGTTCCGGCTCGGTGTCACGACCGACTTCAAGTCGCGTTGGTACGCCGACAAGCTGTACAAGGACTACGTCAAGGAAGACGTCGCCATCCGTCGGATGATGACGTCCGGCATGGAGCGCGCCGGCATCTCGAAGGTGGAGATCGAGCGCACCCGTGACCGCGTGCGTGTGGACATCCACACCGCCCGTCCCGGCATCGTCATCGGCCGCCGTGGCGCCGAGGCCGACCGCATCCGCGGTGACCTCGAGAAGCTCACGGGCAAGCAGGTCCAGCTGAACATCCTCGAGGTCAAGAACCCCGAGACGGACGCTCAGCTCGTGGCCCAGGCCGTCGCGGAGCAGCTGTCCTCCCGCGTCTCCTTCCGCCGTGCCATGCGCAAGAGCATGCAGTCGGCGATGAAGGCCGGCGCCAAGGGCATCAAGATCCAGTGCGGCGGCCGTCTCGGCGGCGCCGAGATGTCCCGCTCGGAGTTCTACCGCGAGGGCCGTGTGCCCCTGCACACGCTCCGCGCGAACGTGGACTACGGCTTCTTCGAGGCCAAGACGACCTTCGGCCGCATCGGCGTGAAGGTCTGGATCTACAAGGGCGACGTCAAGAACATCGCCGAGGTCCGCGCCGAGAACGCCGCTGCCCGCGCCGGCAACCGCCCGGCCCGTGGTGGCAACGACCGCCCGGCCCGCGGTGGCCGTGGTGGCGAGCGTGGCGGCCGCGGTCGCAAGCCGCAGCAGCAGGCGGCCCAGGGACAGCAGCAGGCTGCCGAGGCCCCCAAGGCCGAGGCTCCCGCCGCTGCCGCTCCGGCTGCTGAGAGCACCGGAACGGAGGCCTGACCGACATGCTGATCCCCCGTAGGGTCAAGCACCGCAAGCAGCACCACCCCAAGCGCTCGGGCATGAGCAAGGGTGGCACGCAGGTTGCGTTCGGTGAGTACGGTATCCAGGCCATGGGCCCGGCGTACGTCACCAACCGTCAGATCGAGGCCGCGCGTATCGCGATGACCCGCCACATCAAGCGTGGCGGCAAGGTCTGGATCAACATCTACCCGGACCGTCCGCTCACGAAGAAGCCGGCCGAGACCCGCATGGGTTCCGGTAAGGGTTCGCCGGAGTGGTGGATCGCCAACGTCAAGCCCGGACGCGTCATGTTCGAGCTGTCGTACCCCAACGAGAAGATCGCCCGTGAGGCGCTGACCCGTGCGGCCCACAAGCTGCCGATGAAGTGCCGGATCGTCAAGCGCGAGGCAGGTGAAGCGTGATGTCGGCCGGTACCAAGGCGTCCGAGCTGCGCGAGCTGGGCAACGAGGAGCTGCTGAACAAGCTCCGCGAGGCCAAGGAAGAGCTGTTCAACCTCCGCTTCCAGGCGGCGACGGGCCAGCTCGAGAACCACGGCCGTCTGAAGGCGGTCCGTAAGGACATCGCCCGGATCTACACCCTGATGCGTGAGCGTGAGCTGGGCATCGAGACGGTGGAGAGCGCCTGATGAGCGAGAGCAACGTGACTGAAGAGACGAAGGCCGCGCGCGGCTTCCGCAAGACCCGTGAGGGTCTGGTCGTCAGCGACAAGATGGACAAGACCGTCGTCGTCGCCGTCGAGGACCGCGTCAAGCACGCGCTGTACGGCAAGGTCATCCGCCGTACGAACAAGCTCAAGGCGCACGACGAGCAGAACGCCGCGGGCGTCGGCGACCGTGTCCTCCTCGCGGAGACCCGGCCGCTGTCCGCGACGAAGCGCTGGCGCGTCGTCGAGATCCTCGAGAAGGCCAAGTAATTTCCGAGGGGGTTTCCCCTCGGATCAGTTCCGCCAGGCTCGGCAGGGGCCGGACTCGTGAGAGCGAGGCCCCTGCCGGGAACCGGCAGACACACAGGAGATAGACGTGATCCAGCAGGAGTCGCGACTTCGCGTCGCCGACAACACGGGTGCGAAGGAAATCCTCACCATCCGTGTTCTCGGTGGCTCGGGTCGCCGCTACGCGGGCATCGGTGACGTCATCGTCGCCACCGTCAAGGACGCAATCCCCGGTGGCAACGTGAAGAAGGGTGACGTCGTCAAGGCGGTCATCGTTCGCACCGTCAAGGAGCGCCGCCGTCCGGACGGCTCGTACATCCGCTTCGACGAGAACGCCGCCGTCATTCTGAAGAACGACGGCGACCCTCGCGGCACCCGTATCTTCGGCCCGGTGGGCCGTGAGCTGCGCGAGAAGAAGTTCATGAAGATCATCTCGCTCGCGCCGGAGGTGCTGTAAGCATGAAGATCAAGAAGGGCGACCTGGTCCAGGTCATCACCGGTAAGGACAAGGGCAAGCAGGGCAAGGTCATTGCCGCTTACCCGCGCGAGGAGCGCGTCCTGGTCGAGGGTGTCAACCGGGTCAAGAAGCACACGAAGGCCGGCCCGACCGCCAGCGGCTCGCAGGCCGGCGGCATCGTGACCACCGAGGCCCCCGTCCACGTCTCCAACGTCCAGCTGGTCGTGGAGAAGGACGGCAACAAGGTCGTCACGCGCGTCGGTTACCGCTTCGACGACGAGGGCAACAAGATCCGCGTTGCCAAGCGGACGGGTGAGGACATCTGATGACGACCACCACCACTCCGCGTCTCAAGACGAAGTACCGCGACGAGATCAAGGCGAAGCTGCAGGAAGAGTTCTCCTACGAGAACGTCATGCAGATCCCCGGTCTCGTGAAGATCGTGGTGAACATGGGTGTCGGCGACGCCGCCCGTGACTCCAAGCTCATGGACGGTGCCGTCCGTGACCTGACCACGATCACCGGTCAGAAGCCGGCCATCACCAAGGCCCGCAAGTCCATCGCGCAGTTCAAGTTGCGCGAGGGTCAGCCGATCGGTGCCCACGTCACGCTCCGTGGCGACCGCATGTGGGAGTTCCTGGACCGCACCCTGTCGCTCGCGCTGCCGCGTATCCGCGACTTCCGTGGTCTGTCCCCCAAGCAGTTCGACGGCCGTGGCAACTACACCTTCGGTCTCACGGAGCAGGTCATGTTCCACGAGATCGACCAGGACAAGATCGACCGTGTCCGGGGTATGGACATCACCGTGGTCACCACGGCGACCAACGACGCTGAGGGCCGCGCGCTCCTTCGTCACCTCGGCTTCCCGTTCAAGGAGGCGTGAGCGAGATGGCGAAGAAGGCTCTGATCGCTAAGGCTGCTCGCAAGCCCAAGTTCGGTGTGCGCGCGTACACCCGCTGCCAGCGCTGCGGCCGTCCGCACTCCGTGTACCGCAAGTTCGGCCTGTGCCGCGTGTGCCTTCGTGAGATGGCTCACCGTGGCGAGCTGCCGGGCGTGACCAAGAGTTCCTGGTAAGCACCTACTGCCCTTTGGGCGTAGGGCTGCCCGGATCTCTCGGTAAGCAATGAGGTCGGTGGGGGCCCGGCCGCGCATGCCTTAGGCTTGTGTGGTTGGGCGCCCTGCCGCCCTCGTACGACTTACTACGCCGTAGGTCCCCGCGCCGCACCCGTCCCGCCCATGAGTGGGGAGAGGGATGGCGCAGACAGGAAACCCCGGCGAGAGAGGCCGAAGGCCAATTCATGACCATGACTGATCCGATCGCAGACATGCTTACGCGTCTGCGGAACGCGAACTCGGCATACCACGACACCGTGGCGATGCCGCACAGCAAGATCAAGTCGCACATCGCGGAGATCCTCCAGCAGGAGGGTTTCATCACGGGCTGGAAGGTCGAGGACGCCGAGGTCGGCAAGAACCTCGTTCTCGAGCTCAAGTTCGGGCCGAACCGTGAGCGCTCCATCGCGGGCATCAAGCGGATCTCGAAGCCTGGTCTGCGTGTTTACGCGAAGTCCACCAACCTGCCGAAGGTGCTCGGCGGCCTGGGCGTGGCCATCATCTCCACGTCGCACGGTCTGCTCACCGGCCAGCAGGCGGGCAAGAAGGGCGTGGGTGGGGAAGTCCTCGCCTACGTCTGGTAGCGGAAGGGAACGGAGGAAACAGCTATGTCGCGTATTGGCAAGCTCCCCATCACGGTTCCCGCCGGCGTGGACGTCACCATCGACGGCCAGACGGTCCAGGTGAAGGGTCCCAAGGGCACCCTGAACCACACCGTCGTGTCGCCGATCGAGATCGCTAAGGGTGAGGACGGCGTTCTGAACGTCACCCGCCCGAACGACGAGCGTCAGAACAAGGCCCTGCACGGCCTGTCCCGCACGCTGGTGGCGAACATGATCACCGGTGTGACCCAGGGTTACGTGAAGAAGCTCGAGATCAGCGGTGTCGGTTACCGCGTCCTGGCGAAGGGCTCCAACCTGGAGTTCTCGCTCGGCTACAGCCACCCGATCCTGGTCGAGGCGCCCGAGGGCATCTCGTTCAAGGTCGAGTCGCCGACCAAGTTCTCGGTCGAGGGCATCGACAAGCAGAAGGTCGGCGAGGTTGCGGCCAACATCCGCAAGCTGCGCAAGCCTGACCCGTACAAGGCCAAGGGCGTCAAGTACGAGGGCGAAGTCATCCGCCGCAAGGTCGGAAAGGCGGGTAAGTAAGCCATGGCATACGGTGTCAAGATTGCTAAGGGCGACGCTTACAAGCGTGCTGCCATCAAGCGTCGTCACATCCGGATCCGTAAGCACATCTCGGGTACGGCTGAGCGTCCGCGCCTGGTCGTGACGCGCTCCAACCGCCACATCGTGGCCCAGGTCATCGACGACATCCAGGGTCACACCCTGGCGTCGGCGTCGACCCTGGACGCGTCCATCCGTGGTGGCTCGGACGACAAGTCGGCGCAGGCCGGCAAGGTCGGCGCCCTGGTCGCCGAGCGTGCCAAGGCCGCCGGTGTCGAGGCTGTCGTGTTCGACCGTGGCGGTAACCGGTACGCGGGTCGCATCGCGGCCCTGGCCGACGCCGCCCGCGAGGCCGGGCTCAAGTTCTGAGCTCGCTGCGTAGCTAGCGGAAAAGAGAGAGGTAAATCCAATGGCTGGACCCCAGCGCCGCGGCAGCGGTGCCGGTGGCGGCGAGCGGCGGGACCGGAAGGGCCGTGACGGCGGCGCAGCTGCCGCCGAGAAGACCGCGTACGTTGAGCGCGTTGTCGCGATCAACCGCGTCGCCAAGGTTGTGAAGGGTGGTCGTCGCTTCAGCTTCACTGCGCTCGTCGTAGTGGGCGACGGTGACGGCACCGTGGGTGTCGGTTACGGCAAGGCCAAGGAGGTGCCGGCCGCCATCGCCAAGGGCGTTGAGGAGGCCAAGAAGCACTTCTTCAAGGTCCCGCGCATCGCCGGCACCATTCCTCACCCGATCCAGGGTGAGAAGGCCGCGGGCATCGTCCTGCTCAAGCCGGCGTCGCCGGGTACCGGTGTAATCGCCGGTGGTCCCGTGCGTGCCGTGCTCGAGTGCGCCGGTGTTCACGACATCCTGTCGAAGTCCCTGGGCTCCGACAACGCGATCAACATCGTGCACGCGACCGTGGCGGCCCTCAAGGGTCTGCAGCGTCCCGAGGAGATCGCGGCCCGCCGTGGTCTGCCGCTCGAGGACGTCGCCCCCGCGGCTCTCCTGCGTGCGCGTGCGGGAGCGGGTGCGTAATCATGGCTCAGCTCAAGATCACGCAGACGAAGTCGTACATCGGCAGCAAGCAGAACCACCGTGACACCCTGCGCTCCCTTGGTCTCAAGGGCATCAACACGCAGGTCGTCAAGGAGGACCGCCCCGAGTTCCGCGGCATGGTGCACACCGTCCGCCACCTCGTGACGGTCGAGGAGGTCGACTGATCATGGCGGAGAACAACCCGCTCAAGATCCACAACCTCCGTCCCGCCCCGGGCGCCAAGACCGCCAAGACCCGTGTGGGTCGTGGTGAGGCGTCCAAGGGTAAGACGGCCGGTCGTGGTACCAAGGGCACGAAGGCCCGCTACCAGGTTCCGGAGCGCTTCGAGGGTGGCCAGATGCCCCTCCACATGCGTCTTCCGAAGCTGAAGGGCTTCAAGAACCCGTTCAAGACCGAGTACCAGGTCGTCAACCTGGACAAGCTCACCGCCCTCTACCCCGAGGGTGGCGAGGTCACGGTGGCCGACCTGGTCGCCAAGGGCGCCGTTCGCAAGAACAGCCTTGTCAAGGTCCTCGGCCAGGGTGAGGTCTCCGTGGCGCTGCAGGTGACGGTCGACGCCGTCTCCGGCTCCGCCAAGGAGAAGATCACCGCCGCCGGCGGCACCGTCACCGAGCTCGTCTGAATTTCTCAGGCGTCTCGATGACTTGAGCGATCCCGACCGGGGATGCCCCACAAAAGGGGCATCCCCGGTTGGTCGTTCCAAGGGGGGCACGGTCGCCGGTAAGGTGGCGTGCACTGTTACTTTCCGCGCGGTCTGTCCTCGCGACCGGCCGGGCGGTTCTTGGGTTTTACCTAGACACACGTACTTATCCGTCGGACACACCACCGTCACCTCTGACGCAGTAGCGCGGGGGTCGCAGGAGGCACCGTGCTCACCGCGTTCGCCCGGGCGTTCAAGACGCCCGACCTGCGCAAGAAGCTGCTCTTCACGCTCGGCATCATCGTGATCTACCGGCTCGGGACGCACGTCCCGATCCCGGGCGTCGACTACACGAATGTCCAGAAGTGCATTGACCAGGCGAACGCCAACCAGGGCCTGTTCGGCCTGGTGAACATGTTCAGCGGTGGCGCACTGCTGCAGATCACGATCTTCGCGCTCGGCATCATGCCGTACATCACGGCGAGCATCATCCTGCAGCTGCTAACCGTGGTGATCCCGCGCCTGGAGGCCCTGAAGAAGGAGGGCCAGGCCGGCACGGCGAAGATCACGCAGTACACGCGCTATCTGACCATCGCGCTCGCGATCCTCCAGGGCACCGGCCTGGTGGCCACCGCCCGCACCGGCACCCTCTTCCAGGGCTGCTCGGTCGCCTCGGACATCGTCCCGGACCAGTCGATCTTCGTCACCATCACGATGGTCATCACCATGACCGCCGGTACGGCCGCCGTCATGTGGCTCGGTGAGCTGATCACCGACCGCGGCATCGGCAACGGCATGTCGATCCTGATGTTCATCTCGATCGCCGCGACCTTCCCGGCCGCCCTGTGGGGCATCAAGAAGTCGGGCGACCTCGCCAACGGCTGGATCGAGTTCTTCACCGTGATCGTCGTCGGCCTCTTCATGGTCGGCCTGGTGGTCTTCGTCGAGCAGGCGCAGCGCCGCATCCCGGTGCAGTACGCGAAGCGCATGATCGGCCGCAGGTCCTACGGCGGTACGTCGACGTACATCCCGCTGAAGGTCAACCAGGCGGGCATCATCCCTGTGATCTTCGCCTCGTCGCTGCTGTACATTCCGGCACTCGTCGCCCAGTTCGCGGGCGGTCAGTCCGGCTGGAAGACGTGGATCGAGCAGAACCTGACCAAGGGTGACCACCCGATTTACATCGTCACCTACTTCGTCCTGATCGTGTTCTTCGCCTTCTTCTACGTGGCGATCTCCTTCAACCCGGAGGAAGTCGCGGACAACATGAAGAAGTATGGTGGCTTCATCCCGGGCATCCGGGCTGGCCGACCGACCGCTGAGTACCTGAGCTACGTACTCAACCGGATCACCTGGCCGGGCTCGCTGTATCTGGGGCTGATCGCTCTCGTGCCAACGATGGCGTTGGTGGGTTTCCAGGCCAACCAGAACTTCCCCTTCGGTGGAACGAGCATCCTCATCATCGTGGGTGTGGGCCTGGAGACCGTGAAGCAGATCGAGAGCCAGCTCCAGCAGCGCAACTACGAAGGGTTCCTCCGCTGATGCGAATCGTCCTCGTCGGGCCGCCCGGTGCCGGCAAGGGAACGCAGGCCGCGTTCCTTGCCAAGAACCTGTCGATCCCGCACATCTCCACGGGCGACCTCTTCCGCGCCAACATCAGCCAGCAGACGGAGCTCGGCAAGCTGGCCAAGTCCTACATGGACGCCGGCAACCTCGTCCCGGACGAGGTGACCATCGGCATGGCCAAGGACCGCATGGCGCAGCCCGACGCGGAGAACGGCTTCCTGCTCGACGGCTTCCCGCGCAACGTGTCGCAGGCCGAGGCCCTGGACGAGGCCCTCAAGGCCGACGGCCAGAAGCTGGACGCGGTCCTCGACCTGGAGGTCCCCGAGGACGAGGTGGTCAAGCGCATCGCCGGCCGCCGCATCTGCCGCAACGACTCCAGCCACGTCTTCCACGTGACGTACAGCCCGCCGAAGCAGCAGGACGTCTGTGACGTCTGCGGCGGCGAGCTGTACCAGCGCGGCGACGACAAGGAAGAGACCGTGCGCAAGCGGCTCGACGTCTACCACCGCGAGACCGAGCCGATCATCGACCACTACAAGGCGCAGGGCCTGGTGGTCACGATCTCGGCCCTCGGCAAGGTGGACGAGGTCACGCAGCGCGCGATGTCCGCCCTCCAGGGCGAGCACGCCTGATACGGATGTGACTGGGCCGCGGTACCCCGGGCGGGTGCCGCGGCTCAGCTGTGGGCGGAGCGCGAGGGTCCCCGCCGCGGCCGTATCGTGGTGGTACTCCTCGAATGTCGTACGTCGTAGTCGTAGGTTCAGAAAGGCTCAGGCCCGGACATGGTGCAGATCAAGACTCCCGAGCAGATCGCCAAGATGCGTGCGGCGGGACTTGTCGTCGCCGCCATCCACCAGGCCACGCGTGCGGCGGCGGTGCCCGGCGCGACCACCAAGGACCTGGACGACGTGGCGCGCAAGGTGATCGCCGAGCACGGCGCCAAGTCGAACTTCCTCGGGTACGGCGGCTTCCCCGCGACCATCTGCACCTCGAAGAACGAGGTCGTCGTGCACGGCATCCCGAGCGACGACGTCGTCCTGGAGGACGGCGACATCATCTCCATCGACGCGGGCGCGATCGTGGACGGCTGGCACGGTGACGCCGCGTTCACGGCGTTCGTGGGCGGCGGTCACGCTCCGGAGCTGGTCGAGCTGTCCCGGGTGACCGAGGAGTCGATGTGGGCCGGCATCGCGGCCATGAAGCAGGGCAACCGGCTCGTCGACGTCTCCCGCGCCATCGAGACCTACATCCGCCGCCAGCCGCGCCCCGCGTCCGGCAAGTACGGGATCATCGAGGACTACGGCGGCCACGGCATCGGCACCGAGATGCACATGGACCCGCACCTGCTGAACTACGTGGAGCGGCGGCGCGGGCGCGGGCCCAAGCTGGTGCCCGGGTTCTGCCTCGCGATCGAGCCGATGGTCTCCCTCGGCACGGCCAAGACCGAGGTCCTGTCGGACGACTGGACGGTCATCACCACGGACGGCACCTGGTCCTCGCACTGGGAGCACTCCGTCGCGCTCACCGAGCAGGGGCCGCTGGTCCTGACGGCCCCCGACTGCGGCAGGGCGAAGCTCGCCGAGTACGGGGTCACCGCCGCGCCCGATCCGCTGGGCTGAGCCCGGCCGGGGGCAGGTGCGGTGAGGGTTGCCGCGGGACTGCTTAAGGATCTCCCGGGGCGGGCATTCTTTCTCGATTCGTCTTTCCGGGTGCACTGACGTAGACTGACGCGTCGGCTCTCGTGCATTCGCATGTCTGCGTCTCCGCGAAGAGTCGATCAAGGTAGTCGATTCGAAGGGCGAAGCGTGGCCAAGAAGCAAGGTGCCATCGAGATCGAGGGCACTGTCGTCGAGTCTCTGCCGAACGCCATGTTCAAGGTCGAGCTCCAGAACGGCCACCAGGTCCTGGCACACATCAGCGGCAAGATGCGCATGCACTACATCCGCATCCTCCCTGACGACCGGGTCGTGGTGGAGTTGTCTCCGTACGACCTGACGCGTGGCCGGATCGTCTACCGGTACAAGTAGATCTTGCCTGTATCCCGCCCCGGCGGGGTGGTGGCACTGACCCGGAGAACCTCACACCCATGAAGGTCAAGCCGAGCGTCAAGAAGATCTGCGACAAGTGCAGGGTGATCCGCCGTCACGGCCGGGTCATGATCATTTGCGACAACCCGCGCCACAAGCAGCGCCAGGGCTGACGCACGTACTGCACTCGCAGATTTTCGCGCGACGCACGTAACAGCACATACGCAGAGCCCGTCCCTCTTCAGGTCCATCAGGTAATGGAGGGCGACACCCCCGGTCGGAGGCCGGGGACCCAGTACGTACCTCATACGGCGGCTGGGAGTGGTTCTGCTGAAGACCTCCGAAGATTCACAGGAGCCATGAATGGCACGCGTTGAAGGTGTTGACCTCCCGCGCGACAAGCGCATCGAGGTCGCCCTCACCTACGTGTTCGGCATCGGCCGGACGCTGTCCCAGCAGACGCTGGACGCCACTGGTGTCGACCGCAACACCCGTGTTCGCGACCTGAGCGAGGACGACCTCGTCAAGATCCGCGAGTACGTGGACCAGAACATCAAGACCGAGGGTGACCTCCGTCGCGAGATCCAGGCCGACATCCGCCGCAAGGTCGAGATCGGCTGCTACCAGGGTCTGCGCCACCGTCGTGGTCTGCCGGTCCGCGGTCAGCGCACCAGCACCAACGCTCGCACCCGCAAGGGCCCGCGTCGCGCCATCGCCGGTAAGAAGAAGCCGGGCAAGAAGTAGTCCTCGCTCAGCGGTCTATCGACAGCTGACGCTGCAGGACCGACCACCTCCCGTAGGAGTTAAAGATGCCCCCCAAGGGTCGTCAGGGCGCTGCCAAGAAGGTGCGCCGCAAGGAAAAGAAGAACGTCGCTCACGGCCACGCGCACATCAAGAGCACGTTCAACAACACGATCGTGTCCATCACGGACCCGACCGGCAACGTGATCTCCTGGGCCTCCGCCGGCCACGTCGGCTTCAAGGGCTCGCGCAAGTCCACCCCGTTCGCCGCGCAGATGGCCGCCGAGTCGGCCGCGCGTCGCGCGCAGGAGCACGGCATGCGCAAGGTCGACGTCTTTGTGAAGGGTCCGGGCTCCGGCCGCGAGACCGCGATCCGCTCCCTCCAGGCCACGGGCCTCGAGGTCGGTTCGATCCAGGACGTCACGCCGACCCCGCACAACGGCTGCCGTCCGCCCAAGCGTCGCCGCGTCTGACGTATTTCTACGTCTGACCTGGTGCCGCTTCGCGCGGTTGCCTTGAGGATTCGGGCGGTACGTACCCCTTGGGGCTCGTACCGCCCGTACCCTTGTCATTGCAGTAGGGCGTCAAATAGCGGGCGCCCATGACTGAAGGATCGCAACATGCTGATTGCTCAGCGTCCCTCGTTGACCGAAGAGGTCGTCGACGAGTTCCGCTCCCGGTTCGTCATCGAGCCGCTGGAGCCGGGCTTCGGCTACACCCTCGGCAACTCCCTGCGCCGGACCCTCCTGTCCTCGATCCCGGGTGCGGCGGTCACGTCCATCCGCATCGACGGTGTCCTGCACGAGTTCACCACCGTGCCGGGCGTCAAGGAGGACGTCACCGACCTCATCCTGAACATCAAGCAGCTGGTCGTCTCCTCGGAGCACGACGAGCCGGTCGTGATGTACCTGCGCAAGCAGG
This sequence comes from Streptomyces sp. NPDC045778, assembly GCF_056431945.1. Classification (NCBI taxonomy): domain Bacteria; kingdom Bacillati; phylum Actinomycetota; class Actinomycetes; order Kitasatosporales; family Streptomycetaceae; genus Streptomyces; species Streptomyces sp. NPDC045778. The sequence goes on along the minus strand of NZ_JBWKJZ010000004.1, from coordinate 271,576 downwards.
GCCCGGGTCTGGTCACCGCCGCCGACATCGCGCCGCCGGCCGGTGTCGAGGTGCACAACCCCGACCTCGTCCTCGCCACGCTCAACGGCAAGGGCAAGCTGGAGATGGAGCTGACCGTCGAGCGCGGTCGCGGCTATGTCTCCGCCGTGCAGAACAAGCAGGTCGGCCAGGAGATCGGCCGCATCCCGGTCGACTCCATCTACTCGCCGGTCCTCAAGGTGACCTACAAGGTCGAGGCCACCCGAGTCGAGCAGCGCACCGACTTCGACAAGCTGATCGTCGACGTCGAGACCAAGCAGGCCATGCGGCCGCGCGACGCCATGGCGTCCGCCGGTAAGACGCTGGTCGAGCTGTTCGGTCTGGCCCGCGAGCTGAACATCGACGCCGAGGGCATCGACATGGGTCCGTCCCCGACGGACGCCGCGCTCGCCGCCGACCTGGCGCTGCCGATCGAGGAGCTGGAGCTGACGGTCCGCTCCTACAACTGCCTCAAGCGCGAGGGCATCCACTCCGTGGGCGAGCTGGTCGCCCGCTCCGAGGCGGACCTGCTCGACATCCGCAACTTCGGTGCGAAGTCGATCGACGAGGTCAAGATGAAGCTCAACGGGATGGGTCTGGCCCTCAAGGACAGCCCGCCCGGATTCGACCCGACCGCCGCCGCGGACGCCTTCGGCGCGGATGACGACGCGGATGCCGGGTTCGTCGAGACCGAGCAGTACTAAACGCTCGGGACCGGCGGCTTGTCTGTGGCTGCGGGACCGTTGTGGCTGGTCGCGCAGTTCCCCGCGCCCCTTTGGGGCGTGGGTCCACTGACCCCGGTACCTGATACGGCCGGGGCAGATCACTAGGAGAAACACCATGCCGAAGCCCACCAAGGGTGCCCGTCTGGGCGGCAGCGCCGCGCACGAGAAGCTGATGCTGGCGAACCTCGCCAAGGATCTCTTCGAGCACGGCCGCATCACCACGACCGAGGCGAAGGCCCGCCGCCTGCGCCCGTTCGCGGAGCGTCTGGTCACCAAGGCGAAGAAGGGTGACCTTCACAACCGCCGTCAGGTGCTCCAGGTCATCACGGACAAGAGCGTCGTCCACACGCTCTTCGCCGAGATCGGCCCGCGCTACGAGAACCGCCCGGGTGGCTACACCCGTATCACCAAGATCGGTAACCGCCGTGGCGACAACGCGCCCATGGCCGTCATCGAGCTGGTGGAGGCCCTGACCGTGGCCCAGGAGGCCACCGGTGAGGCCGAGGCGGCGACCAAGCGCGCCGTCAAGGAGGACGCCCTCAAGAAGGACGCGCCCGTCGAGGACGCGAAGCCGGTTGAGGCCGCCGAGGAGTCCAAGGACGCCTGAGGCTCTGCCTTGCTGTGAGCGGGTCCGCCCTTCGGGGCGGGCCCGCTTTCGTGTGCCTGAGAGGATTGCGGTGTGAGTGAGGAAGTGAAGCCCGGGTTCGTCCGGGTGCGCCTTGACCTGTCGTACGACGGCCGGGACTTTTCCGGGTGGGCGAAGCAGCGCGAAGGCCAGCGGACCGTCCAGGGCGAGATCGAGGACGCGCTGCGCACGGTCACGCGGTCGAGCGAGACGTACGAGCTGACCGTGGCCGGCCGTACCGACAGCGGGGTGCACGCGCGCGGCCAGGTCGCACACGTCGACCTGCCGGAGAGCGTGTGGGCCGAGCACCGCGAGAAGCTGCTGCGGCGGCTCGCCGGACGGCTGCCGCACGATGTGCGGATCTGGCGGGCCGAGGAGGCCCCGGCCGGGTTCAACGCACGGTTCTCGGCGATCTGGCGGCGGTACGCGTACCGCGTGACCGACCACCCCGGCGGTGTCGACCCGCTCCTTCGCGGCCACGTCCTGTGGCACGACTGGACGCTCGACCTGGACGCGATGAACGAGGCCGCGCGGGCGCTCATCGGCGAGCACGACTTCGCCGCGTACTGCAAGCGGCGCGAGGGCGCGACGACCATCCGCACGCTCCAGGAGCTGCGCTGGGAGCGGCGCCCCGACGGGATCCTCGAAGCGACCGTGCGGGCGGACGCCTTCTGCCACAACATGGTGCGGTCCCTGGTGGGGGCCATGCTGTTCGTGGGGGACGGCCACCGGCCGCCGGACTGGCCGGGGAAGGTGCTCGCGGCGGGCGTGCGGGACTCGGCGGTGCACGTGGTGCGGCCGCACGGGCTCACCCTGGAGGAGGTCGGCTATCCGGCGGACGAGCTGCTCGCGGCGCGCAGCGCGGAGGCGCGCAACAAGCGGTCGCTGCCGTCGGCGTCGGCGGCGGGATGTTGCTGAGCGCTGAATACAGCGTTCGTTCTACTCGGGGTTGTTGGCGGCGGCGGACGCCTGCGTCTCGCCCCGGCGGTTGATCTGGTTGAAGGCGAAGCGGGCGAGGTCGTCGCCGACCTCGTACGCCTTGCGGTCCTTCTCCGTGACGTCCTTGCCGCCCAGGAAGCCGGTCGTCGTGAAGTACGCGTAACGGCCGTACGCGTTGTACGTGCCACGGCAGACCGCCGTGCGGCAGAACGTGCCGACACCCTTGCCGGGGAGCGAGGTGACCAGGCCCTTGTCGACCTGCTTCTTGACCTTGGCGGCCTGGGCCTCGGTGTCGAAGACGGCCACGCCGACGGTGACGGCGACGCCGCCGCGGGCGTAGGTGACGCGCATCAGCTTGGTGCACTCGTTCCGGGTGAGGACGCGGCCGAGGACCGGCTGGGTGACCGAGGCGCACCGCTTGGTGTCGGCGGTGGCGCCCTTCTTGTAGACCGTGTCGCCGGAGGTCAGCTTGGTGCCGGGGAAGAGGATCGCGGCACTGAGGGGTGCCTTGTCCTTGTCGGCGCTGGAGATGTAGTCCTTCGGGTCCGGCGGGGGCGGGGGAGTGGTCGCCTCGAAGGAGGGCTCCGGGGCCGAGGAGGCGCCGGGGATGTCGGGGGACGAGGGCAGTTCGCTCGCGGACTTGTCGGACGCGGAGGCGTCGTCGCCGTTCGCGGAGACGACGGCCACGGCCACGGCCGTGGCGACGCCGACGGTGGCGAGGGCGCCGCCGCCCAGCAGGAGCCACTTGCGGCGCCGGGCGCGCTTCTCGGACGCCTCGGCCAGTGCCGCCCAGTCCGGGGTCTGCGAGCCCCCCGGACCCCACTGGGGTCCCCCTTGCCCAAAGCTCATGCGCGGCATCTTAGACGGGGCGGTGGGGATGTTGAGCCGGGGCGGGGGCGGCTTCTCGCCCTAGCCTGAGCCGCATGAACGCGGGCAAATGTGATGTTTCCGACGGTGCGGGATGGTGGCTGCGGCCTGCCGCGTGGCAGGCGTGGGCGGTGCTCGGGGTGGTCCTCGGCGCGCTCGTGCTGCGCGTCGCGTACCGGGTGCCGGACGGCGGCATGGACAACGGGATCGTGGCGCGGGCGGCCGGGGCGTGGCTCGACGGGCGCTCGCCGTACGCGGACCGGCATTTCCTGTATCTCCCGGGAGCGGTGCTCGCGGCGGTGCCGCAGGCCGTGCTGCCGCAGGGCGTGGTGCGGGTGCTGGTGCCGGTGGGGGTGGTGGGGGCCCTTGCCGGGGGCTGGGCGTGTGCGCTGCGCGTCCACGGGGTGCCGTGGCGCAGCCGCTTCGCGGTGCTCGGCCTGCTGGGGCTCGCCCTTGGCTTCGCGCCCTTCGGGCACCTGGTGGAGCTGGGGAACTGGACCGTGGCGTCGGCGGTCGCGCTGCCCCTTGCGGTCCTGTGCGTGTGCCGGGGCCGGTGGGGGCGGGCGGGGGTGGTGCTCGGCGTGGCGGTGGCCGTGAAGCCGCTCCTGGTGCCGGTGCTGCTCCTCTTCGTCTTCGCGCGGCGGTGGCGGGAGCTGGGCGTGGCCGTGGGGGTGCCGGTCGCGGTGTCCGCCGCCGCGGCGCTCCTGCTGCCGGACCCGGCGGGCTTCCTCACCCGTACGCTCCCCTTCCTCCTCCGCGGCGGCGACAGCTTCGTACGGCTCTACGAGGCGTCGCCGGCGGCCGTGCTGCCGCGGCTTGGGGTGCCGGGGGCGGCGGCGTCGCTCGTGGCGGGGGCGGGGGCCGTGGCGGGGGTGTGGTGTGCGTGGCGGCGGTGGGGGCGCGGGGACGCGGGGGCAGGGCGGGTCGTGGAGACGGCGGTGGCCCTGATGCTGGCCGCGTTCCTGGTGTCCCGGCCCTCGTACGACCACTACCTGCTGGTCGTGGTGCCGCTGCTGCTCGCGGGGGCGGGGGAGGCGGGGGCCGTGGTGCGGGGGGCCGGGTTCTGGGTGGCCCTCGTGCCGCAGGTGCCGGGGTTCACGTGGGTGGGGCTTGAGCCGGGGGCGCGGCGGGCCTTCAAGGATTGCGTCACGCTCTGTGTACTGGCCGTCGCGGTCGCGCGATGCTGTCTGCGGCCGAGGGTGGTTACTGTGGATGACGCAGGACCGCCCGAGGCGGCGGGGTCGGCGGCGCCGGTCTCCAGGGCCGCGTTTTGACCCATACGGGGCGGCGCGGGTAGTCTCGGGGACTGATACGTATTGGCTTCCTCGTTCTCACGCGAAAGGGCCCATACGTAGGTTCCCTGGAGCAGTTACCAGTGGCTCGCATACGGGCAGCGTCCCCGGCATTGTGAGCCCCAGCTGCATGATCGCTTCCTGGGTGCCGTGTGTCTGGACCCCATCCACTGAAGAAGCGAAGGCTACGAAGTGCGTACGTACAGCCCCAAGCCCGGCGACGTGACCCGTCAGTGGCACGTCATCGACGCCCAGGACATCGTCCTGGGACGTCTGGCGACCACCGCCGCCTCTCTCCTGCGCGGCAAGCACAAGCCGGTCTACGCCCCCCACATGGACATGGGCGACTTCGTCATCATCGTCAACGCCGAGAAGGTTCACCTCTCCGGCAACAAGAAGACCCAGAAGATGGCCTACCGCCACTCTGGCTACCCGGGCGGCCTCCGCTCGGTCCGCTACGACGAGCTGCTTGAGAAGAACCCCGAGAAGGCCATCGAGAAGGCCATCAAGGGCATGCTCCCCAAGAACTCGCTGGGCCGTCAGATGCTCTCGAAGCTGAAGGTCTACAAGGGTGACCAGCACCCGCACGGCGCGCAGCAGCCGCAGCCGTTCGAGATCACCCAGGTCGCGCAGTAAGTCCGGCCACCCCCTAAGCCTGAAGAGAATCTGAGGAGCATCGTGGCCGAGACCACCGCCGAGCAGCCGATCGACGAGACTGTCGACATCGAGCACTACACCACCGAGTCCGAGGCGCCCGTCGAGGGCGAGTACACCTCGGAGTCGAACGCCGCGCGCTTCGGCGACCCGCAGCCGGCCGCCGGCCTGGGCCGTCGCAAGAACGCCATCGCCCGCGTCCGGATCGTTCCGGGCACCGGCAAGTGGAAGATCAACGGTCGCACCCTTGAGGACTACTTCCCGAACAAGGTGCACCAGCAGGAAGTCAACGAGCCGTTCAAGGTTCTCGAGCTTGAGGGCCGCTACGACGTGGTCGCCCGCATCTCGGGTGGCGGCGTCTCCGGCCAGGCCGGCGCCCTGCGCCTCGGCGTGGCCCGCGCCCTGAACGAGGCCGACGTGGACAACAACCGCGGCGCCCTGAAGAAGGCCGGCTTCCTCAAGCGCGACGACCGTGCGGTCGAGCGCAAGAAGGCCGGTCTCAAGAAGGCCCGCAAGGCCCCGCAGTACAGCAAGCGCTAATCGTCGCTGCCTGCTAGTACTTCACGAACGCCCCGGCGGCACCCTGTGTGCTGCCGGGGCGTTTCGTTTATCAACGCCCCGTCGATCCGGGGTGGACGCTCGGAATGTCGAATGTTCGGAGGACAGCAGTGGGACGACTCTTCGGCACGGACGGCGTGCGCGGTGTCGCCAACGCCGATCTGACGGCGGAGCTAGCGCTCGGTCTCTCGGTCGCCGCGGCACACGTGCTCGCCGAAGCGGGCACCTTCGAGGGCCATCGCCCGACAGCGGTGGTGGGGCGTGACCCGCGCGCGTCCGGGGAGTTCCTGGAGGCCGCGGTCGTCGCGGGCCTGGCGAGCGCGGGCGTGGACGTCCTGCGCGTCGGTGTGCTGCCCACCCCCGCGGTGGCCCACCTCACCGCCGCGCTCGGCGCCGACCTCGGCGTGATGCTGTCCGCCAGCCACAACGCCATGCCCGACAACGGCATCAAGTTCTTCGCGCGCGGCGGCCACAAGCTGGCCGACGACCTCGAGGACCGCATCGAGTCCGTCTACGAGGAGCACCGCACCGGCGCGCCCTGGCAGCGTCCCACCGGCGCCGGGGTCGGCCGTGTCACCTCCTACGACCAGGGGCTCGACCAGTACGTGGCGCACCTGATCGGCGTGCTGCCGAACCGGCTCGACGGGCTGAAAATCGTCCTGGACGAGGCGCACGGCGCCGCCGCCCGGGTCTCGCCCGAGGCCTTCGCGCGCGCGGGCGCCGAGATCGTCACCATCGGCGCGTCCCCCGACGGCCTGAACATCAACGACGGCTGTGGCTCGACCCACCTGGAGCAGCTCCAGGCCGCCGTCGTCGAGCACGGCGCCGACCTCGGCATCGCGCACGACGGTGACGCCGACCGCTGCCTCGCCGTGGACCACACGGGCGCCGAGGTCGACGGCGACCAGATCCTCGCCGTGCTCGCGCTCGGCATGCGGGAGCGCGGGGTGCTGCGCCGCGACACCGTTGTCGCCACGGTCATGTCGAACCTGGGCTTCAAGCTGGCCATGGAGCGCGAGGGCCTGCGGTTCGTCCAGACCGCCGTCGGTGACCGGTACGTCCTGGAGGAGATGAAGGCCAGCGGCTACGCGCTCGGCGGCGAGCAGTCCGGGCACGTCATCGCCCTGGACCACGCCACGACGGGCGACGGCACGCTCACCGGCCTGCTGCTCGCGGCCCGCGTCGCCGAGACCGGCCGCAGCCTCAAGGACCTGGCCGCCGTCATGGAGCGCCTTCCGCAGGTCCTGATCAACGTGCCGGACGTGGACAAGTCCCGGGTGACGACGTCGGCGGAGCTGACCGTCGCCGTCGCCGACGCCGAGCGCGAGCTTGGCGAGACCGGCCGCGTGCTGCTGCGCCCCTCCGGTACGGAGCCGTTGGTGCGCGTGATGGTGGAGGCCGCCGACATCGAGCAGGCCCGCTCGGTGGCCGGGCGCCTGGCGGACGTGGTGAAGTCCGCGCTCGGCTAGGGAAGTGCGGCCTTCTTCGCGGTACGTTCGCGCTGCCGGGCCCAGAGCAGCTTCTGGGTGAGCAGCGTGAGCGTACCGGCGAGGACGATGCCGAGCAGGTTGAGCAGGAGCTGCTCGGTGGAGCCCCAGGCCTGGCGGTACTCGTCGTAGCTGAAGGCCACCGCGGCGTTGGCCGCCGCCGGGACCGTCGTCACCGAGATGGCGACGCCGACGAGCGCGCCCGACTTCGCCGAGGTCAGGGACAGCGTGCCCGCGGCGCCCGCGAGGACGGCCACGACGAAGGAGAACCAGTCGGGCCGGTAGATGAAGTTGGTGTTGGGCCGCTTGGCCTCCAGGGCGGCCCGGTCGAAGAGGTCGACCGCGTCCATGAAGAAGCTGAAGGCCACCGTCGCCGCCATGGCGACGGCGAAGCCCGCGATCAGCGCGATCAGGGAGCGCAGCGCAAGGCGCGGGGCGCGCCGCACGAGCGCCGTGCAGAAGCCGGCGAGCGGGCCGAACTCCGGGCCCACCGCCATCGCGCCCACGATGAGGATCGCGTTGTCGAGGACGACGCCGCAGGCGGCGATCATCGTGGCGAGCGTGATGAAGGCGACGTAGGTGACGGAGAGCGTGGACTCCTCGTGCGTGGCGTCCGTCAGGTGCTCCCACAGGACGGCGTCCGCGCCCTCGCCCGGCGCCTCGTCCTCGGCCTTGTCGGCGCGCAGGGAGAGCGACAGGTCGATGTTCTCCAGGGCGATCGAGCCGTGCTTGTCGATCTCCAGGGCGCGCAGGCCGCCGAGCAGTTCGTCGCCCGCCTCCCGGGCGACGTCGCACATCACGATGTCGCCCGACGGGTTGCGGGCGGCACCCGGCACGACGGCGAGGTGGGCCGTGCCGGGGGTGTTCTCGATCAGGCGCACCACGGCGTCGGTACGGTCCGCCGGGGTGATCAGCCGCAGATGGAGCATGCCCGCACCTTAACGCGGGCCTGACGGTTCAGAGTTTGCGCAGGCTGAGCCTTCGCACCTTGTGGTCGGGGCCCTTGCGGATGATGAGCGTGGCGCGGCCGCGGGTGGGGGCCACGTTCTCCACCAGGTTCGGCTTGTTGATGGTCCGCCAGGTGGTGCGGGCGTAGTCGAGCGCCTCCTCCTCGGAGACCTGGGTGTACTTGCGGAAGTACGAGGACGGGTTCTGGAAGGCGGTCTCGCGCAGCTTGCGGAACCGGTTCAGATACCAGCGCTCGATGTCCTCGGTGCGGGCGTCGACGTACACGCTGAAGTCGAAGTAGTCGGCGAGGCCGACGCGGGTGCGGCCGTCGCTGCCGGGCAGGGCGGGTTGCAGCACGTTCAGACCCTCGACGATGAGGATGTCCGGGCGGCGTACGGTGAGGCGCTGACCGGGCACGATGTCGTAGATCAGGTGTGAGTAGACGGGGGCGGTGACCTCGTCCTTGCCGGCTTTGATGTCGGCGACGAAGCGGGTCAGTGCCCTGCGGTCGTACGACTCGGGGAAGCCCTTGCGCGACATCAGGCCGCGCGCCTGTAGCTCCTTGGTGGGCAGCAGGAAGCCGTCGGTGGTCACCAGCTCCACGCGCGGGTGCTCGGGCCAGCGCGAGAGCAGGGCCTGGAGCAGCCGGGCGACGGTCGACTTGCCGACGGCGACGGAGCCCGCGACCCCTATGACGAAGGGCGTGCCCGACTGGGAGCCCTTCTCGCCGGTGTCGCCGAGGAAGGTGTTGAGCGCTCCGCGCAGGCCGTCGGTGGCGCCCACGTAGAGGTTGAGGAGGCGGGAGAGCGGGAGGTAGATGTCCCGCACCTCGTCGAGGTCGATGACGTCGCCGAGGCCGCGGAGCTTCTCCACCTCGGCGGCGGTCAGGGGCAGCGGCGTCTTTTCGCGCAGCGCGCTCCACTCGGAACGGGTGAGGTCGACGTAGGGGGTCGCCTCCGGCTTGTGCCGGTTGGCGCCCCGTGGCGGCGAGGAGACCAAAGAGATCACAGTCCATTGTTACGGCAGTTTGAACGCCTGTGCGGGTGGGGTGTGTCACGCTCCGCCACGGGGTCGCGGGTGGCGGGGCGGGAGGGTGCCGTACCCTTCCGGCGTGATTGTTGGCGTGGGTATCGATGTGGCCGAGATCGACCGGTTCGCCGCCTCCCTTGAGCGGACGCCGGGGATGCGGGAACGGCTCTTCGTGGAGCGGGAGTTGTATCTGCCCGGCGGGGACCGGCGCGGGGTCGCCTCGCTCGCGGCCCGGTTCGCCGCCAAGGAGGCGCTGGCCAAAGCCCTGGGCGCGCCGGCCGGGCTGCGCTGGACCGATGCCGAGGTGTACGTGGAGGAGACGGGACAGCCGCGGCTGCGGGTCTCCGGGACGGTGGCGGCGCGGGCCGAGGCCCTGGGGGTGCGCGGCTGGCACGTCTCCCTGAGCCATGACGCGGGGGTGGCGTCCGCGGTGGTCATCGCCGAGGGGTAGCCCGTTCCCGATCCGCGTTCCACGATCCCCGTTCCCCGGTCCGCGGTGCTGCCGGGGCGCGCGGGGTGCGCGAGACTTGGTGGATGCGTACTGCGTATCGCGTGGAGGACGTACGGGCGGCCGAGCGCGCGCTGATGGCGCGGGTTCCCGAAGGGGCGCTGATGCAGCGGGCCGCGGCGGGGCTCGCCGTGGCCTGCGGACAGCTGCTCAAGAAGGTGTACGGGGCGCGGGTCGCGCTCCTGGTCGGCAGCGGGGACAACGGCGGCGACGCCCTGTACGCCGGGGCGCGGCTCGCCCGGCGCGGAGCCGGGGTGACGGCCGTGCTGCTCTCGCCGGAGCGGGCGCACGCGGGTGGGCTCGCCGCCTTGCGCCGGGCCGGGGGGCGGGTCGTCGACGGCTCGGGGGAAGCGGAGGACGGTGCCGCGCTCGCGGCCCTCGCGCGTGCCGATCTCGTCCTGGACGGAATCGTGGGCATCGGCGGCAAGGGCGGCCTGCGCCCCGGCGCCGCCGAACTCGCCCGTGCCGCCGAGGAGTCGGGTGCCCTGGTCGTGGCCGTCGACCTGCCGAGCGGCGTCGACGCCGACACCGGTGAAGTGCGCGGCGCGGCCGTGCGCGCGGACGCGACGGTGACGTTCGGGACGTACAAGCCGGGGCTCCTCGTGGATCCCGCCCGGGAGTACGCCGGGGCCCTGCGGCTCGTGGACATCGGGCTCGGCGGCGAACTCTCCGCGTACGCGCCCGCGGTGGAGGCCTTGCAGTACGCCGACGTGGAGCGGCTCCTGCCGGTGCCGGGGGCCGAGTCCGACAAGTACCGGCGCGGTGTCGTCGGGGTCGTCGCCGGGTCCGCCCGCTATCCGGGCGCGGCCGTCCTCGCCGTCGCCGGCGCGCTGCGCGGGGGCGCCGGGGCCGTGCGGTACGTGGGGCCCGCGGCGGACGCCGTCATCGCCCGCTTCCCCGAGGCGCTGGTCTCGGCGGGGCCCGTGCCCAAGGCCGGGCGCGTGCAGGCCTGGGTGGTGGGGCCCGGCCTCGGGGACGGGCACGGGGACGCGGGACAGCGCCTTCGGGACGTGGTCGCCGCGGAGGTGCCCGTGCTCATCGACGCGGACGGGCTGCGGCTCGCCGACGCATCGGCCGTGCGGGAGCGGGGCGCGCCCACGCTGCTCACGCCGCACGCGGGCGAGGCGGCCGCGCTGCTCGGGGTGGGCCGGGCGGAGGTCGAGGCGGCCCGCCTCGACGCCGCGCGGGAGCTGGCCCGGCGGTACGCGGCCACGGTGCTGCTCAAGGGCTCGACGACGCTGGTCGCCGGGGCCGACGGGGGTGTCGTACGGGTCAATCCGACGGGGACCGGCTGGCTGGCCACCGCGGGGAGCGGCGACGTGCTGTCGGGGCTCGCCGGGGCGCTGCTCGCGGCGGGGCTCGGGGCCCGGGACGCGGGGGCCGTGGGGGCGTTCCTGCACGGGCTCGCGGGGAGGCTCGCGGCGGAGGGGGCGCCGGTGGGGGCGCAGGACGTGGCGGAGGCCGTTCCGGAGGCCTGGCGGGACGTGCGGCGGGGTTAGCGGCCTGGCGTCGAGGGGCGGTCCGGGCGGGCATGCCGGTGCGTCCCCTCGCGATGCGTCGGCGGCTTCTCGCCGGTTCGGGGGCTGCCCGTGCCGTCGTGCTCCTGTTCCGCTCTGAGAGACTGTTCGACGATGACTGATACTGCACTGCCGCGCGTGCGCGCCGAGATCGACCTCGCCGCCCTTCGGGCCAACGTGCGGACGCTGCGCGCGCACGCGCCCGGCGCCGCGTTCATGGCCGTCGTGAAGGCGGACGGGTACGGGCACGGGATGGTCCCGTGCGCCAAGGCCGCGCTGGCCGCGGGCGCCGAGTGGGTCGGTACCGCCACGCCCGAGGAAGCGCTCGCGCTGCGGGCCGCGGGTGTCGGCGGGCGCGTCATGTGCTGGCTGTGGACGCCGGGCTCGCCCTGGCGGGAGGCCGTCGAGGCCGACGTGGACGTGTCGGTGAGCCGGGTGGGCGCGCTGGCCGAGGTCGTCGCCGCCGCGCGGGCCGCGGGCCGCACGGCCCGGGTGCAGCTCAAGGCCGACACCGGGCTCGGGCGCAACGGGTGCATGCCCGGCGACTGGCCGGAGCTGGTGGGCGAGGCCCTGCGGGCGGAGGCCGAAGGCCTGGTGAAGGTCACCGGCCTGTGGTCGCACTTCGCCTGTGCCGACGAGCCGGGGCACCCCTCGATCGCCGGGCAGCTGCGGACGTTCCGGGAGATGGTCGGGTACGCCGAGGGGGCCGGGGTCCGCCCCGAGGTGCGGCACATAGCCAACTCCCCGGCCACGCTGACCCTGCCCGAGACGCACTTCGACCTGGTGCGGCCCGGCATCGCGATGTACGGCGTCTCGCCGAGCCCCGAGATCGGCACGCCCGAGGACTTCGGCCTGCGCCCGGTGATGACCGTCGCCGCGGCCCTGGCCCATGTGAAGCGCGCCCCGGCGGGGCACGGGGTGAGCTACGGGCACCACTACACGACGCCGGGTGAGACGACGCTCGGCCTGGTCCCCGCGGGGTACGGGGACGGGATCCCGCGGCACGCCTCGGGCGCGGGCCCGGTGCTCGTCGGCGGCAAGTGGCGGACCGCCGCCGGGCGGATCGCCATGGACCAGTTCGTGGTGGACCTCGGCGGTGACGAGCCCGAGGTCGGCGCGGAGGCGGTGCTCTTCGGGCCCGGCGACCGCGGGGAGCCCACGGCCGAGGACTGGGCGCGGGCCGCGGGCACCATCGCGTACGAGATCGTGACGCGCATCGGTTCGCGCGTCCCGCGCGTCTACGTGGACGAGCGGCCGGGAACCGACGACTGAAGAGGAGCGGCACGTGGGCGAGGGCAGCGCGGGGGCGGCCGCCGAGATGGTCGAGGCGGTCGAGGCGGTGGCAGGGCGGCCCGGGGGCGCGGTGACGTCCTGGCGGCGGGCTGGGATCGCGGGCGCCGCCATAGGGGTCATCGCGGCGGGCGCCGCGGCCGGGGTCGCCATCGAGCGGCTCACGGTCGGGCGCGGCATGCGCAAGAAGGCCCGTCTCGCCCTCGACGCCTCGGGCCCGTACGGCTCGCTGCGCGGCACGCCCGGCAAGGCGTACGCGGACGACGGCACGGAGCTGGCCTACGAGGTCGACGAGGTGGGCGACGAAGGGGCGCAGGCCTCGCGGCGGCGCCGGCTCTTCGGCCGCAGGGCGCCCGCGCCCGTCACCGTCGTGTTCAGCCACGGCTACTGCCTCAGCCAGGACTCCTGGCACTTCCAGCGCGCCGCGCTGCGGGGTGTCGTCCGGGCCGTGTACTGGGACCAGCGCAGCCACGGGCGCTCGGGGCGGGGCGCGGCGCGGCTGCGGGACCGCGAGCCGGTCACCATCGACCGGCTCGGCCGGGATCTGAAGGCCGTGATCGACGCGGCCGCGCCCGAGGGTCCGCTGGTCCTCGTCGGGCACTCCATGGGCGGCATGACGACGATGGCCCTCGCCGACCAGTTCCCTGACCTGATCCGGGAGCGGGTGGTGGGCGTCGCCCTGGTCGGTACGTCCGCCGGCGGGCTCGGGGAGGTCAACTTCGGGCTCCCGGTGGCGGGGGTGAACGCCGTGCGGCGCGTGCTGCCCGGTGTCCTGCGGGCGCTCGGTTCGCAGGCCGAGCTTGTCGAGCGCGGGCGGCGGGCCACGTCCGACCTGTTCGCGGGCGTCATCAAGCGGTACTCGTTCTCGTCGAAGGACGTCGACCCGGCGGTCGCGCGGTTCGCGGAGCGGATGATCGAGTCCACGCCGATCGACGTGGTCGCGGAGTTCTACCCGGCGTTCACCGAGCACGACAAGGCGGACGCGCTCAAGCACTTCACCGAGCTGCCCGTGCTCGTGCTGGCCGGTGACAAGGACCTGGTCACGCCGAGCGAGCACAGCGAGGTGATCGCCGATCTGCTGCCGGACGCTGAGCTGGTCCTGGTGCCGGACGCCGGCCACCTGGTCATGCTGGAGCACCCGGAGGCGGTGACGGACCGCCTGGCGGATCTGCTGGCGCGTACGGGCGCGGCCGGCACCGGTTAACGTGGGCCCCATGGAAGCACCGCACAGCCCGGCCGCCCCGGCCACCACTCTGAAGCTCGCCGTCAACTCCCCGGAGCAGATGGGGGAGTTGGGCCGCCGCCTGGCCGAGATCCTGCGCCCGGGTGACCTCGTCATGCTCACCGGCGAGCTGGGCGCGGGCAAGACGACGCTGACGCGCGGCCTCGGCGAGGGCCTCGGCGTGCGCGGCGCCGTCACCTCCCCGACGTTCGTCATCGCCCGCGTCCACCCGCCGCTCGGCGACGGCCCCGCCCTGGTGCACGTGGACGCGTACCGCCTGGGCGGCGGACTCGACGAGATGGAGGACCTGGACCTCGACGTGTCCCTGCCGGACTCCGTCGTCGTCGTGGAGTGGGGCGACGGCAAGGTCGAGGACCTGTCCGACGACCGGCTGCACCTGGTCATCCACCGGGCCGTGGGAGACACCACGGACGAGGGACGCGAGATCGTGCTGCACGGCATCGGGGCGCGCTGGCAGGACGCCGATCTGAGCGTCCTGGCCGTCTGAGACCGTTCCCCGGCCCCCGGATCCCGCCCTTGTGGTCCCTGCCGGGACTGTCGCCGTCCACATTTTCCGACAAGGCGTCGGTAAGATGTTGCGTGGCGGGTGCCGGGCGTGTTCACATGGATACCGGTACTGGTTAGGTCTACCTAACCACGTCTGCTCCCGAAGCCCCAGGAGGCGTCCATGCCGGCTTCAGAACGAGACGTACAGCCCCGGCAGGGGGTGACGGCGCAGCCGTCCAGCTGCTCGATGCGTGAGCTGCTCGCGTCGTGCGCCGCCGCGAGCGCCGTCTCCACGCCTCCGGCCGCCCCCGTGCGCCAGGACGCTCCCGTAAACGAGCCGCGACGGGACGCCGCGTAAGCACGACTGCTCCGCAGGGGCGGCTGCTCGGCGGCGACGGTTACTTGACGACGACGACCGGCGTCTCGATGAACGCGAAGTCCCACATCGCGTTGCCGTCCTCGCGGGACGAGCGGATGCCGCCGGTCTTCTTCGCCGGGTCCGGCTTCTCCGTGGAGCCGTTGAGCGCCGCGCTGAACCCGACCGTTATGCCGTCGACCGCCGTGAAGCGCACGACGTGCTCGACCTGCCGGCCGTCCGAACCGGTGACCTGGCCCTGGCGCGACGTGACCTCGTACGTGCCCGGCTCCGGGTCGACCGTGCTCGGTGTGACCTTGTACGTGCGCTTGGCCTTGCCGGAGTCGCCGACCAGCCACACCCGGTCGTTGCCGAGCGAGTACACGACCCGCTTGCCCGTGCCCGAGCGGTCGGGCAGCGCCAGGGAGTCGCCCTGGCCCTTGGGGGACTTCGTGGGGGTCGTGGAGGATTTGTCCGGCCGCGCGTTCAGGTCGTCCGGCGCGCTCGCGGAGGCCTGGTAGGCGAGGAAGCCGACCACGGCCAGGGCGGCGGCGGTGAGCCCGGCCACGAATCCCGAGCTGGTCCTGGACACTGAGCCACCTTCCCTACGTACGGCTATGGAGTGACGGTAGCAGCCGGGGCACCCCTGGCCGGTGCGGCCGTGCGCGGGGCCTCGGAGCCGTAGGCTGTTCGCGTGCTCTTGCTCGCTCTGGATACCGCAACCCCCGCCGTCACCGTCGCGCTGCACGACGGCACGGCCGTCATCGCCGAGTCGAGTCAGGTCGACGCGCGCCGCCACGGTGAGCTGCTGCTGCCCGCCGTCGACCGGGTCCTCGCCGAGGCGGGCGTGAGACTCGACGCGGTCACCGCCGTCGTCGCCGGGGTGGGCCCCGGGCCGTACACCGGCCTGCGGGTGGGCCTGATGACCGCCGACACCTTCGGCCTCGCGCTCGGCGTGCCCGTGCACGGGGTGTGCACGCTCGACGGTCTGGCGTACGCCTCCGGGATCGAGGACGGCCCCTTCGTCGTGGCGACCGACGCGCGCCGCAAGGAGGTCTATTGGGCCCGGTACGAGGACGCGCGCACGCGCGTCACGGGGCCCGCCGTGGACCGGCCCGCCGACATCGCCGAGCAGGTCGCGGGACTCCCGGCCGTCGGCGCGGGCGCCGCGCTCTACCCGGACACCTTCCCCGACGCCCGCGGGCCCGAGCACGTGGCGGCCGCCGCCGTCGCCGCGCTCGCCGCCGAGCGGCTGGCCGCGGGCGAGGAGCTGCTGGAGCCGCGCCCGCTGTACCTGCGCCGTCCGGACGCGCAGGTGCCCAAGAACTACAAGGTGGTCACCCCCAAGTGACCACCGTGACGACCCACGCCGCCGTGCTGCGCGAGATGCGCTGGTGGGACATCGATCCCGTCCTCGCCCTCGAGAAGCAGCTCTTCCCGGAGGACGCCTGGTCGCGCGGCATGTTCTGGTCCGAGCTTGCGCACGCGCGCGGGCCGGGCTCGACGCGCCGCTACCTGGTGGCGTACGACGGCGAGCGCCTCGTCGGGTACGGCGGCCTCGCGGTGGCGGGCTCCGACTCCGACGGCGGCGACGCGGTGGCCGCCGACGTGCAGACCATCGCCGTGGCCCGGGACCAGTGGGGCACCGGGCTCGGCGCGCGGCTGCTCACCGAGCTGCTGCGGCACGCGACCGCCTTCGAGGCCACCGAGGTGATGCTCGAGGTGCGTGTGGACAACACCCGGGCGCAGAAGCTGTACGAGCGCTTCGGCTTCGAGCCCATCGGCTTCCGCCGCGGCTACTACCAGCCGGGGAACGTGGACGCGCTGGTGATGCGCCTCTGTGACCCCTCGGCCCTGCCGCAGGCCCCGCCCCCCTCCCCGAACGGCCGGGCCGACGGCCCCGTCAACGGCGTACAAGGAACCGAGATCCATGGCTGACCTCCGCGACGAGCCCCTCGTCCTCGGCATCGAGACCTCCTGCGACGAGACCGGCGTCGGCATCGTGCGCGGCACCACGCTGCTCGCCGACGCCGTCGCCTCCAGCGTCGACGAGCACGCGCGCTTCGGCGGCGTCGTGCCCGAGGTCGCCTCGCGCGCGCACCTGGAGGCGATGGTCCCGACCATCCAGCGCGCCCTGAAGGACGCGGGCGTCGCCGCGTCCGACCTCGACGGGATCGCCGTCACCGCGGGTCCCGGGCTCGCGGGCGCGCTGCTCGTCGGCGTCTCGGCCGCGAAGGCGTACGCGTACGCGCTCGGCAAGCCGCTGTACGGCGTGAACCACCTGGCCTCGCACATCTGCGTGGACCAGCTGGAGCACGGCTCGCTGCCGGAGCCGACGATGGCGCTGCTCGTGTCCGGCGGACACTCGTCGCTGCTGCTCTCCACCGACATCACCTCCGACGTCCGGCCGCTGGGCGCGACCATCGACGACGCGGCGGGGGAGGCCTTCGACAAGATCGCGCGGGTGCTGAACCTCGGCTTCCCCGGCGGCCCCGTCATCGACCGGTACGCGCGCGAGGGCGACCCCGAGGCGATCGCCTTCCCGCGCGGTCTGACCGGCCCGCGCGACCCGGCGTACGACTTCTCCTTCTCCGGTCTGAAGACGGCGGTGGCCCGCTGGATCGAGGCCAAGCGGGCGGCGGGCGAGGAGGTGCCGGTGCGGGACGTGTCCGCGTCCTTCCAGGAGGCGGTCGTCGACGTGCTCACCCGCAAGGCGGTCAGGGCCTGCAAGGACGAGGGCGTCGACCACCTGATGATCGGCGGCGGGGTCGCCGCGAACAGCCGTCTGCGCGCGCTCGCCGAGGAGCGCTGCGAGCGCGCCGGCATCCGCCTGCGGGTGCCGCGGCCCAAGCTGTGCACGGACAACGGCGCGATGGTCGCGGCCCTCGGCGCGGAGATGGTGGCACGTAACCGGCAGCCGTCCGACCTCGGGCTCTCGGCGGACTCCTCCCTTCCGGTGACGGAGCCGCACGTGCCGGGCGCGCACGCCCACACCCACGACCACGATCACGTGCACGAGGTCAGCAAGGACAACCTCTACTCATGAGCGTCGCGCTGATGTGGGAGGCCCGCGCCGCCGAGGGGCGCGGGCCCGAGCTGCTCGCCTGGGCGCGGGCGCAGGGCCTGGCGGCGGCGCCGGTGCGTCGGGAGACGTTCCGGGCGCCCCAGGACCGCGTCCTCGTCATCACCTGGTGGGACGCCGCGTACGACGCCGAGCTGCCGGAGCTGCCCGAGCCGCCGGGGGACCTGGTCTCCCGGACGCCGCACCGCTGGCGGTTCGAGCCGGTCGACTCCTAGGCCCTGCCCAGGAGTCCGTCGATCACGGCTGCCAGGTGGCGGCCGATGTCGTAGGTCCCGGCGATCTCCTCCCAGCGCGGGGCAAGCCGGGTCACATGGGGCAGCTCGGCGGCGTCCGCTTCGGTGAGCATGTCGGGGAAGTACCGCTTGCGGTCGGGCTCCTCTGCGCGGCGCGCCATCGCGCGCCGGAACACGAGGTCGCCGTACACGCAGTGCCAGATGGTGCGGTAGACGTGCACGGCCTCCTCCGGCGTGAGGCCGCACGCGACGCCTGAGCCGACGATCTCGTCGACCATCCACATCGCGCCCTTGTCGCTGAGGTCGCCGAGGCTCAAGACCTCCACGACCCACGGCAGCCGCAGCAGGACGCCGTGCATGTGCAGGGACACGGCGAGCAGCCGGTCGCGCGGGTCCTCGGGCAGCTCCGGACGCGGCAGGGTCGCGGCGGTCCCTGACAGGGCGAGCATCAGCAGCTCGTCCTTGTCGCGCACGTGGTGGTAGAGCGCCATGGGCGTGGCCCCGATCTCCTTGGCGACCCGCCGCATGCTGAGGGCCGCCACGCCCTCCTCCTGGAGGATGCGCCGCGCCACGCCGACGATCGCCTCGGGCTCGATGCGGCGCGGCCGCCCGACCCGCCGCTTCCGCCCGTCCGCACCGGGCTCCGGGGGTTCTTCCGCATTCGCTTCGGCTGCCACGGCCTCATTGTCGCCCCCTTGGGGGCCGCTCTGACCCTTGCTTATTTTCTATACGCGTATAGTAATCTGCGGCGCATGACGCACTCGGCCACGACGGGAGCCGCGCGCGGGTCGCTGCTGCTGCCCGTCCTCCTCACCGTGCAGTTCCTCGTCTCCCTCGATGTCTCCGTCGTCAACATCGCCCTGCCCGACGTGGGCAGGGACCTCGGCTTCGCACCCGAGTCGCTGACCTGGGTCGTCAACGCCTACGCGCTCGCGTTCGGCGGGCTGCTCATGCTCGGCGGGCGGCTCGCCGACCTGCTGGGGCGGCGGCGCACGCTCGTCGCCGGTTTCGCGGTCTTCGGGGCGGCGAGCCTCGTGGGCGGCCTCGCGCAGAGCCCGGGGCAGCTCGTCGCGGCACGGGCCGTGCAGGGCGCGGGCGCCGCCGCCCTCGCCCCTGTGGCGCTCGCGCTGATCACCGTGCACTACGCGGCGGGCCGGGCCCGGGCGCGGGCGCTCGGCCTGTGGGGCGCCTCGGGCGCGCTCGGCGGCGCCGTCGGGGTCATGGCGGGCGGGCTGCTCACCGACTGGGCGGGCTGGCGCTCGGTGATGCTCATCAACGTCCCCGTCGTCCTCGCCGCGCTTGCCGCCACCGGGCCCGGCGTCCCCGCCGACCGCCGCGCCGCCGACGGGCCGCGCCTGGACGTCGTCGGCGCCCTCTTGGTCACCGCGGGTACGTCCGCCCTCGTCCTCGGCCTCGTCCGCACCGAGAGCCACGGGTGGGGCTCGGCCGGCACGCTCGGCACGCTCGCCGCCGCCCTCGCGCTGCTCGCGGCCTTCTGCGCCGTGGAGATACGCGGCGAGCGGCGCGCCCGGCAGCCGCTGCTCCGCCTCGGCCTGCTCGCGCACCGGCCGGTGCTCGCCGCGAACGTCTTCTCGCTCCTGATGTCCGCGGGCCAGTTCGCCGCGTTCTACTTCACCTCGCTCTACCTCCAGGAGGTCATGGCGTACGCGCCCACGCGCGCGGGAGTGGCCTTCCTGCCGTTCTGCGTGGGTGTCGTGGCGGGCACGGTCGTCGCGACCCGCACCGTCGGCCGGGTCGGGGAGCGGGTGCTGCTCATGGCGGGCGGGCTGCTCGGCGCCGCCGGGTTCGCGTGGTTCGCGCTGGCCGTCGAGGCGGGCGGGACCTTCGCCGGTTCCATCCTGGGGCCGTCCCTCGTGGCCAGCGTCGGCATCGGCCTGTGCTTCGTCCCCCTCGGCGCGTCCGCGACGTCCGGGGTGGCGCCGGGGGAGACGGGCATGGCCTCGGGGCTGCTCAACAGCTCGCGGCAGCTCGGGGGTTCGATCGGCCTCGCGGTCCTGGTGGCCGTGGCGGCGAGCGCCACCGGGCCGGGCCGGGCGGGCCTCGCGGACGGCTTCTCCGCGGCGTTCGCGGTGGCCGCGGGGCTGCTGGCGGCGGCCGCTGTGGCGGCGGGTCTGCTGCACGAGGGCCGCAGGGCGGTGCCCCTCGCGGAGGCGCCCCAGGCCCGCCCCTTCTCCGGAACCGGGGCTCCGCCCCGGAATCCGTAGCACGGCGCTCCGTGCCTCGGCCGCAGGCCGACGGACCCGGGGCAGCGGCCGGGGTCAGCGGAGCGGGTGGCGGCCTGGGTCAGCGGAGCGGGTGGCCCACCAGCATCGTGGGAGCCCCCGCGACCCGCGTGAGGAAGACCGTCGCGGAGCCGGGCCCGCGGGGCTTCACCTTGCGGCGCAGCTCCTCCGGCTCCACGGCCGAGCCCCGCTTCTTGACCGTGAGCACCCCGACCTCCCGCTCCCGCAGCAGCGCCTTCAGCTTCTTCACGTTGAACGGCAGCTGATCCGTGATCTCGTACGCGGCGGCGTACGGCGTCGTACAGGCCACGTCGGAGGTGACGTAGGCGATCGTCTCGTCGACGAGCCCGCCCTCGACCCGCGCGGCGACCTCCGCCACCAGGTGGGCGCGGATGACGGCGCCGTCGGGCTCGTACAGATAGCGGCCGACGGGGCGTACGGCGGCGTCCGGGAGCATGGTCGCGCGCCCCGCGCACAAAGTGGCGCGTGAGGGCAGCAGGGTCGCCCGGTGCGAGCCGGGCGCGTCCGTGCCGAACCACAGCACGGCTTCCTTCACGTCGCCGCCGTCCGAGATCCACTCGGCCTCCGCCTCCTCGGGCACCGCCTCGTGCGGGATGCCGGGGGCGATCTTCAGGGCCGCGCGCGGGGCCTTGCGGGCGGCGGCCACCGCCCAGGACAGCGGGGGCGAGTACGCCTCCGGGTCGAAGATGCGGCCGCGCCCGCCCCTGCGCGCCGGGTCCACGAAGACCGCGTCGTAGCCGCCGGTGTCCACCCGCGTGACGTCCGCCTCGCGGACCTCGATGAGGTGGTCCAGGCCGAGGGCGACGGCGTTGGCCCGGGCGACCGCGCAGGTCAGCGGGTCGCGGTCGACGGCGAGGACCTCGATCCCGGCCCGCGCGAGCGCGAGCGCGTCGCCGCCGATGCCGCCGCACAGGTCGGCGATCCGCCGCACGCCGAGCGCCTTGAACCGCTCCGCCCGGTACGTCGCGACGGACGTGCGCGTGGACTGCTCGACGCCGTTCGGCGTGAAGAACATCCGCGCCGCGT
Source organism: Streptomyces sp. NPDC045778 (assembly GCF_056431945.1). Classification (NCBI taxonomy): domain Bacteria; kingdom Bacillati; phylum Actinomycetota; class Actinomycetes; order Kitasatosporales; family Streptomycetaceae; genus Streptomyces; species Streptomyces sp. NPDC045778. The sequence goes on along the minus strand of NZ_JBWKJZ010000004.1, from coordinate 250,430 downwards.
CCCCCGCGCCGAACTTCGCCACCGCCCGCTGCCGCAGGCGCGCCTGGGCGAGCGCCGCCGAGACCAGGTCGGCGGGGTGGTCGCGGCGCAGCCGGGTCGCGACCGCGAGTTCCTCGGCCGGTTCGACGTCCCGTACGGCGTCGAGGAGGGCTGTGCCCTCGTCGGTGAGGAGCGCGGCGAAGGCCGTCGTGGAGGGCTGCGGATCGTGCGGAGCGTTCACCGGCCCATTGTGGGCCAGTCGGTGGAAGGTGCGCGTCCGGCGGCGGTGTCGAGCCCTCGGCAGGGCCGTGAACTGCGAGGATCCGGCGCCATGCGACTAGTACGACAAAATGGAAAGTCAGCCGTAAAGGTGAGGAAAAGGGCGGTGCTCGCCCTTGCCGCGCTCGGCGCGGGCGCGGTCGCCTCGGGCTGCGCCTCGGACGCGGGCCCGGGGCGCGAGCACGGCGCGCCCGCCGCCCACGGCCAGCAGCCCCGGCTCGCCCCGCCCGCCCAGGCCCTGCGCGAGTACGCCCGGCGGCTGCGCGCGAGCCAGGCCGCGCGGGCCGCCGCCGCGAAGCGCTGGGGCCTGGCGAAGGTGCCCCTGACGGCGCCCGCCCCGCCTGCCGTGAAGCCGCGCCTCACCACGCGCGCGGGCTTCGAGGTGCGGGGGCAGGCGGAGCTGCCGCCGGTGTTCACCACGGTCCCGACCAAGCACAAGGTCGTCTTCCTGACCGTCGACGACGGCGCCGAGAAGGACCCCGCCTTCCTGCGGATGATGAGCGAGCTGCGGATCCCGTACACCGCGTTCCTCAGCGACTACCTGGTCAAGGAGGACTACGGCTACTTCAAGCGGATGCGGGACCACGGCGTCGCGCTGAACAACCACACCCTCAACCACCGCTATCTGCCCGGCCTTTCGTACGCGGCCCAGCGGCGGGAGATCTGCGGCATGCAGGATCTCATCGAGCGGCGCTACGGCAAGCGCCCCGAGCTGTTCCGGCCGCCGTACGGCAACTACAACCGCGACACCCTGCGCGCCGCCAAGTCCTGCGGCGTCAAGGCGGTGCCGCTGTGGGCGTCCGAGGGCTTCGCCGACCACATGGAGTGGCGCGAATGGGACAAGGACCTGCACCCCGGCGACATCATCCTCACCCACTTCCGGGGCCGCGAGGACTGGAAGGGCACGATGCCCGACATGGTCCGCACGGTTCTGCGGACGGTCACCGGCAGGGGGTACGCGGTAGCCCGCCTGGAGGACTACCTGTGAGGCGCGCCACGGCCACGGCGACCCTCCTGCTCCTCCTGCCGCTGACGGGCTGCGCCCAGTCGGTGGACCCGATCGAAAGGCTGGGCCGAAAAGCGGCCGAAAAGTTCCCGCGGAAGGAAAGCTCCCGCTGTGCCCGGCAGCCGCTGACCGGGCCCCGGGCGGAGAAGCCGCTGCCCGGGCGCGGCCCCAGCACCCCGGCGGCCCGCGCGGAACCCGCCCAGGACGCGGAACGTTGCCCGGAGGGGCCCCGGCCCACAGCCTCGTCCACAGCCCCGCGCTAGCCCCCCCGCAGAGGGAAACCTGCCAAGCCGGCGGCGGGCAATTGGCACTCCGCTTGACCGAGTGCTAATCGCCGTCCTAGTCTCGGGCCTGGCACTCCCACCTGGAGAGTGCCAGAAGCGACGGGCAGGTCCGGCACCCGCGACGACGGATCGACCTGGTCGCCACCTCTAGATCAGTTAACCCCGCGAGATCTCCGAAGGGGGAGGTCGGATCGTGACGACCGCCAGCTCCAAGGTTGCCATCAAGCCGCTCGAGGACCGCATCGTGGTCCAGCCGCTCGACGCCGAGCAGACCACGGCCTCTGGCCTGGTTATCCCGGACACCGCGAAGGAGAAGCCCCAGGAGGGCGCCGTCCTCGCCGTGGGCCCGGGCCGCTTCGAGAACGGCGAGCGCCTTCCGCTCGACGTGAAGGTCGGCGACGTCGTGCTCTACAGCAAGTACGGCGGCACCGAGGTGAAGTACAACGGCGACGAGTACCTGGTGCTCTCCGCCCGCGACGTGCTCGCGATCATCGAGAAGTGATCGCACGCCCGGCCTGCGCCACGCAGTGACCGGGCGGCACCACCTGCTTCAACCGGCAGATTTGCTTCGCGCCGCGCCCCTGGTCCCCGCTGATGCCGGGCGGCGAGGGGCGCGGTTCGTTCACACGAGTTTCCGAGAGGGCTGAAACGCTCCCATGGCGAAGATCCTGAAGTTCGACGAGGACGCCCGTCGCGCCCTCGAGCGCGGCGTCAACAAGCTTGCCGACACCGTCAAGGTCACGATCGGCCCCAAGGGCCGCAACGTCGTGATCGACAAGAAGTTCGGCGCCCCCACCATCACCAACGACGGTGTCACCATCGCCCGCGAGGTCGAGGTCGAGGACCCGTACGAGAACCTCGGCGCCCAGCTGGTGAAGGAGGTGGCGACCAAGACCAACGACATCGCTGGTGACGGCACCACCACCGCCACCGTGCTCGCCCAGGCCCTGGTCAAGGAAGGCCTGCGCAACGTCGCCGCCGGTGCCTCCCCGGCCGCCCTGAAGAAGGGCATCGACGCCGCCGTCAAGGCCGTCTCCGACGAGCTGCTCGCCACCGCGCGGCCGATCGACGACAAGTCCGACATCGCCGCCGTGGCCGGGCTCTCCGCCCAGGACCAGCAGGTCGGCGAGCTGATCGCCGAGGCGATGGACAAGGTCGGCAAGGACGGTGTCATCACCGTCGAGGAGTCCAACACCTTCGGCCTCGAGCTGGACTTCACCGAGGGCATGGCCTTCGACAAGGGCTACCTGTCGCCGTACTTCGTGACGGACCAGGAGCGCATGGAGGCCGTCCTGGAGGACCCGTACATCCTCATCCACCAGGGCAAGATCTCCTCCATCCAGGACCTGCTCCCGCTCCTGGAGAAGGTCATCCAGGCCGGCTCCTCCAAGCCGCTCCTGATCATCGCCGAGGACGTCGAGGGCGAGGCCCTCTCCACCCTCGTCGTGAACAAGATCCGCGGCACCTTCAACGCCGTCGCGGTGAAGGCCCCCGGCTTCGGCGACCGCCGCAAGGCGATGCTCGGCGACATGGCCACCCTCACCGGCGGCACCGTCGTCGCCGAGGAGGTCGGCCTCAAGCTCGACCAGGTCGGCCTGGACGTGCTCGGCTCCGCCCGCCGCGTGACGATCACCAAGGACGACACCACCATCGTCGACGGCGGCGGCAACGCCGGTGACGTCGAGGGCCGCGTCGCCCAGATCAAGGCCGAGATCGAGACCACCGACTCCGACTGGGACCGCGAGAAGCTCCAGGAGCGCCTCGCGAAGCTGGCCGGCGGCGTGTGCGTGATCAAGGTCGGCGCCGCCACCGAGGTGGAGCTGAAGGAGAAGAAGCACCGTCTGGAGGACGCCATCTCCGCGACCCGCGCCGCGGTCGAGGAGGGCATCGTCTCCGGTGGTGGCTCCGCGCTCGTCCACGCCGCCAAGGTCCTCGAGGGCAACCTCGACCTGACCGGTGACGAGGCCACCGGTGTCGCGGTCGTCCGCAGCGCCGCCGTGGAGCCGCTGCGCTGGATCGCCGAGAACGCCGGCCTCGAGGGCTACGTCATCACCACCAAGGTGGCGGAGCTGGAGAAGGGCCAGGGCTTCAACGCCGCGACCGGCGAGTACGTCGACCTGGTCAAGGCCGGCGTCATCGACCCCGTGAAGGTCACGCGCTCCGCCCTGGAGAACGCGGCCTCCATCGCCTCCCTGCTGCTCACGACCGAGACCCTGGTCGTCGAGAAGCCGGCCGAGGAAGAGGCCGAGGCCGGTCACGGCCACGGGCACGCCCACTGAGCGTGAGCTGAGTCGATCGGCCGGCCACGGCTGACCGGAGGCCCGGCACCCCGTCGCGGGGTGCCGGGCCTCCGGCGTTCCCGGCTTCGCGTCTGCCGGGTTGCTTCCTGTCGCCGGGCGCGGGCCGTGGTCCGTCCTCGCGCGGTTCCCCGCGCGCCTTCGGGGCGCCTTCTATCGCGGCCCGTACTTCCGTCCGGTTCGTGACGTCACCCCGCCGAGCAGGGCGCGCGGCGTCACCTTCACCACGCCCATCATGGCCTTGTAGCGCGGGTCGGGCACGGAGAGGGCCTTGCCGCGGGCCAGGTCGGTCAGGGCGGTGGCGACAAGCTTGTCCGCGTCGAGCCACATCCACTTGGGGATGTTGTCCGTGCCCATGCCCGCCCGCTCGTGGAACTCGGTGCGGACGAAGCCGGGGCACAGGGCCATGAGCCGCACCCCGGACCCGGCGAGGTCACGGGCCACGCCCTGGGTGAACTGCACGATCCACGCCTTCGACGCCCCGTACGTGCCGCGCGGCACGAAGGCTGCCACCGACGCCACGTTCACGACGCCCCCGCGCCCGCGCTCCCGCATCGACTCCACCGCCGCCGTCGTCAGCCGGAGCACCGCCTCGCAGTGCACCTTCAGCATCGTCAGCTCGTCGGCGATCGGGACCTCCAGATAGCGGCCCTTGTTGGCGAAGCCCGCGTTGTTGACGAGGAGGTCGACCGGGTCACGGCGGTTCGCGAGCCGCTGCTCCACGGCCGCGATCCCGTCGTCCGTGGCGAGGTCCGCCGACAGGACCTCCACCTCGATCCCGTGCCGGTCGTGCAACTCGGTCGCCTGCTCCCGCAGCCGCTTCGTGTCGCGCGCCACCAGGACGAGGTTGTGGCCGTCGGTGGCCAGGCGGCGCGCGAAGGCGGCGCCGATCCCTGAGGTCGCACCCGTGATGAGAGCCGTAGTCATGCACCAAGGCTAGTGAGGCCGCGGCCGCTCCCGCGCCACGCGCCCCGTGCGCACCGCCCGCGCCCGCGCCCCGGCGCGTGTCAACCGCCGTGCTTCTCCACGTACTTGAGGGCCTGCTCCGTCGACTCGGGGTGCAGCGCGTCCCCCGCCGCGAGCAGCCGCGGCAGCAGCGCGCGCTCCGTGGTCACCGCCCTGAACTGTAGGGCGACGGTGATGTCGTGGTCCGGCCGGTGCGCTGTCTCGACCGCGTCACCCACCTGGATCTCGCCCGGTTCGAGCACCCGCAGGTACGCGCCGGGCCGCAGCGCCTGGGTGAACCGCCGCACCCAGGACTGCTCGCCCATGTGCCCCTGGAACGTACGGCAGGGGATACGGGCAGAGGTGACCTCCAGCAGCAGGTCCCTGCCGACACGCCAACGCTCGCCGATCAGCGCGCCGTTCACGTCGACGCCGGTCGTGGTGAGGTTCTCGCCGAACATGCCGTTGCGCAGCTCGCGGCCGAGCTGCCGCCCCCACTCGTCGAGGTCCTCGCGCGCGAAGGCGTACACCGCCTGGTCGTTCCCGCCGTGGTGGCGCAGCTCGCCGATCGAGTCCCCCGCGAGGCCGCTGCCGCCGATCCCCTTGGGACCGGGGGCCGTCACCCGAACGGGTCCGTCCACGGGTTGTTTGTCGATCCCGGTGAGATTGCCCGCTGAGCTGGTGTACGGAACGGACTTGGGGCGGCCCACATTCACGGAGAGAAGCTTCATGCGGTCAGGCTAAGGGGAACATGCTCAAAGCAGCTACGTAATATTGTGCATAACTCCCAAGGGTCGCTTATGCTCGAAACATGATCGAGGCCCGTCACCTCCGTGTCCTGCGCGCCGTGGCCGCCACCGGCTCCTTCTCGGCCGCGGCCCGCGAGCTGGGCTGCACCCAGCCCGCCGTCAGCCAGCAGATGAAGGCCCTGGAGACATCCACCGGAACCCCGCTGCTCATCCGCACGGGCCGCGAGATGCGCCTCACGCAGGCGGGCGAGGCCCTGGTCAGACACGCCGCGGGCATCCTCGCGGGGCTCACCGCCGCCGAGGAGGAAGTGGCCGCGATCGCGGGCCTGCGCGCGGGCCGGGTCCGGCTCGTCTCCTTCCCCAGCGGCTCCTCCACGCTCGTCCCCGGTGCCCTCGCCGCCCTGCGCGCCGCGCACCCCGGCACCCGCGTCTCCCTGGAGGAGGCCGAGCCGCCGCGCTCGGTGGAGATGCTCCGCGAGGGCGACTGCGACGTGGCCCTCGCCTTCCGGTACGAGGGGGCGAGCGCCGCCGAGGAGTGGGACGACCTCGTCGTGCGGCCCCTGCTCGCCGACCGGCTCGTCGGCCTCGTGCCGGAGGGGCACCGCCTGGCGAAGGCGGACTCCGTCACCATCGGTGAGCTGGCCGACGAGTCGTGGATCGCGGGCTGCCCGCGCTGCCGCCGCCAGCTCGTCGAGGTCTGCCGCGGCGCGGGCTTCGAGCCCCGCATCGACTTCGCGACCGACGACTACCCGGCGGTGATCGGCCTGGTCGGCGCGGGCCTCGGCGTGGCGGTCCTGCCCGAGCTGGCCCTGGAGTCGGTACGCCCCAAGGGGGCCCGCGCGGTGGCGGTGGAGCCCGTCGTGCGCCGGGAGATCGTCGCGCTCACGCTGCCGGACCTGGCCCAGGTGCCGGCGGTCGCGGCAACCCTCGACCGGCTGGCACGCGCGGCCGAGCGCTGAGCGCACAGCCAGGCGCTGGGCGAGCCGCCGAGCGCTGAGCGCACAGTCAGGCGCTGAGCGAGCCGCCGAGCGCTGAGCGCGCTTCCGGGCGCCCCGGCGACCCAGGGGAAACGTTCCTTCTCGGCTCAGGGGGCGGCGGCGCCCCCGCCCCCGGCCGACGCCGCCACCAGCCGGTTGCGCGCGCGGCCCATCAGCTCTTCCCGCTCGTCCTCGGTGAGGCCGCCCCACACCCCGTACGGCTCCCGTACGGCGAGCGCGTGCGCGGCGCACTCCGCGCGCACCGGGCAGCGCATGCAGACCTCTTTGGCCGAGTTCTCACGTGCGCTCCGTGCCGCGCCGCGCTCGCCCTCCGGGTGGAAGAAGAGCGAGCTGTCCACCCCGCGGCAGGCCGCGAGGAGCTGCCAGTCCCACAGATCTGCGTTCGGTCCGGGAAGGCGGGAGAAATCTGCCATTGCGTGTCTCCTGGTAGCCGTCGTGACGCGGATACGGTGCCCATGACCGTACATCTACTGTCTAAGGAGATGAAAATATGACTCATTGCGAATCTAGCCACAGACACCGGCAAAAGGGAAGAAAAGCCGCTAAATGGGGCATAGTCCTCAAGCGGGAGCGCGCCGTTCCATGCCGCCTGTGCCGTGTCCGCGCCCTCACGTAGAGTGCCGAAGGCGGCAGTCCGACCCGTAACTCTTTCGAGTGACCATCGTTGAGAGTGCGGAGGCGGTTGAAACAACAAGCGCTCGGGCAGGTGTCCGAGAGCGTCAACCGCACAGGTGACGACTTGTACCAGCCTGGAGGCTCAAGGTGACGCGCATCAGCTGCGGAGGACGGCCATGACATCCGTCCTCGTCTGCGACGACTCCCCGCTCGCCCGAGAGGCGCTGCGCCGCGCGGTCGCGACCGTGCCCGGCGTCGAGCGCGTGACGACAGCGGCCAACGGCGAGGAAGTCCTCCGCCGCTGGGGCGCCGACCGCTCGGACCTGATCCTGATGGACGTACGCATGCCCGGTCTGGGCGGCGTCGAGACCGTGCGGCGGCTGCTCTCCGCCGACCCCGGGGCGCGCATCATCATGCTCACCGTCGCCGAGGACCTGGACGGGGTCGCGCTCGCGGTCGCCGCGGGCGCCCGCGGCTATCTGCACAAGGACGCCTCGCGCGCCGAGCTGCGCGCGACCGTCACCCAGGCCCTCGCCGACCCGACCTGGCGGCTCGCGCCGCGGCGGCTGAGGTCGGCCGAGATGGGGGCCGCGCCCACGCTCACGGCGCGGGAGATCCAGGTCCTGGAAGGCATGAGCCACGGCCGGTCCAACGCGGAGATCGGGCGCGAGCTGTTCCTCTCCGAGGACACGGTGAAGACGCACGCCAGGCGCCTGTTCAAGAAGCTCGGCGCGTCGGACCGCGCGCACGCGGTGGCGCTCGGCTTCCGCTGGGGCCTGGTCCGCTAGACGGGTAGTCGCGGGGGGCATGGAGTTCCCCGTCCGCCGTGCGGCGGACGGGGCCATGGACGCCCGCAACGGCCCGCCGCGGGAGCGGCTTGTGGCGCTTCGCCGCCGATGCCGCATCCTTGAAGGTGTGGAGTTCCTTGGGGACGAGTCGGCCGAGCGCAAGGGGAGGGTGCGGGAGATGAGTTTCGGCGCACCTGCTCATAACGCTTCGGTGCACAACTATGGACGCGGTGCCACAGATCAGTCAGCGGCGAGGCACCATGGACCGATGCGCGAGGACAAGACGACGGTGATCGGTGCCCTCGTCCTCCGCGCCGTCGAGGGCGACGAGCAGGCCACGCACGACCTCCTGGCCCATGTGCACCCCCTCGCCCTGCGCTACTGCCGCACCCGCCTCTCCCGACTCCCGGGTGACGCCCGCCACTTCGTGGAGGACCTCGCGCAGGAGGTCTGCGTCGCGGTCCTGCTGGCCCTGCCGCGCTATCGCGACACCGGGCGGCCCTTCGAGGCCTTCGTCTTCGCCATCGCCGCGCACAAGGTCGCGGACCTCCAGCGGGCGGCCATGCGCCACCCCGGGTCGACGGCCGTGCCCTCGGACGAGATGCCCGAGCGGCCCGACGACTCCCTCGGCCCCGAGGAGCGGGCGCTGCTCAGCAGTGACGCGGAATGGGCCAAGAAGCTCCTGGCGAACCTCCCGGAGAACCAGCGCGAGCTGCTGCTGCTCCGCGTCGCCGTCGGCCTCACCGCCGAGGAGACCGGGCAGATGCTCGGCATGTCCCCGGGAGCGGTCCGGGTGGCGCAGCACCGGGCACTGAGCCGACTGCGAGCCCTGGCCGAGCAGTAGCCGAGCGGCCGGCGAAGCCGGATTTTTCTCCGCCACGACCGCGAGACGCAGGGCGCACGCCTTCGACGCCGCAGGAGAACCCCAGCTCGGGCGGGGTGCGAGCCCACTCTGTGCGAATCTACGAAGCCGTAGGGCCCCCGGAACCGTGGAATGAGAGAGCCCCGCTTCCCGTTAGCATGGACATCCGCACCGATCAAGGCCATTTGGGGAAGGTGTCATGACTGCAAACGGCGGTTCTTCGACTGGGGTGCCCGAGAAATTCGCGACACTCGGGCTGACCTACGACGACGTACTGCTGCTGCCGGGCGCGTCGGACATGGCGCCCGGTGACATCGACACCGCCTCGCACGTCTCGAAGAACGTCCGGGTGAACGTGCCGCTGCTCTCGGCCGCGATGGACAAGGTCACCGAGTCCCGCATGGCCATCGCCATGGCCCGCCAGGGCGGCGTCGGCGTACTGCACCGGAACCTGTCGATCGCCGACCAGGCGAACCAGGTCGACCTGGTCAAGCGCTCCGAGTCCGGCATGGTGACGGACCCCATCACGGTGCACCCGGACGCCACGCTCGCCGAGGCCGACGCGATCTGCGCCAAGTTCCGCATCAGCGGCGTCCCGGTGACCGACGGCGCGGGCAAGCTGCTCGGCATCGTCACCAACCGCGACATGGCCTTCGAGGCGGACCGCTCGCGCCAGGTGCGCGAGGTCATGACGCCGATGCCGCTGGTCACCGGCAAGGTCGGCATCTCGGGCGTGGACGCCATGGAGCTGCTGCGACGCCACAAGATCGAGAAGCTGCCGCTGGTCGACGACAGCGGCGTCCTCAAGGGCCTCATCACGGTCAAGGACTTCGTGAAGGCCGAGAAGTACCCGAACGCCGCGAAGGACGCCGAGGGCCGCCTGATCGTCGGTGCCGCCGTCGGTGTCGCCGGTGACGCCTTCGAGCGCGCCCAGGCGCTGATCGAGGCGGGTGTCGACTTCATCGTCGTCGACACCGCGCACGGCCACTCCCGGCTCGTCGGCGACATGGTCGCCAAGATCAAGTCGAACTCCAGCGGCGTCGACGTCATCGGGGGCAACATCGCCACCCGTGACGGCGCGCAGGCCCTCATCGACGCCGGTGTCGACGGCATCAAGGTGGGCGTCGGCCCGGGCTCCATCTGCACGACCCGCGTCGTCGCCGGCATCGGCGTACCGCAGGTAACGGCCATCTACGAAGCGTCGCTCGCCGCCAAGGAAGCCGGTGTCCCGGTGATCGGCGACGGCGGCCTCCAGTACTCCGGAGACATCGCCAAGGCGCTCGTCGCCGGCGCGGACACCGTCATGCTCGGCTCGCTCCTCGCGGGCTGCGAGGAGTCCCCGGGCGAGCTGCTCTTCATCAACGGCAAGCAGTTCAAGTCGTACCGCGGCATGGGCTCCCTCGGCGCCATGCAGTCCCGTGGTGACCAGCGGTCCTTCTCCAAGGACCGGTACTTCCAGGAGGGTGTCGCCTCCGACGAGAAGCTGGTCCCCGAGGGCATCGAGGGCCAGGTGCCCTACCGTGGCCCGCTGTCCGCGGTCGTGCACCAGCTGGTGGGCGGTCTGCGCCAGTCGATGTTCTACGTGGGCGGCCGTACGGTCCCCGAGCTGCAGGAGCACGGCCGTTTCGTACGGATCACGTCGGCGGGCCTCAAGGAGAGCCACCCGCACGACATCCAGATGACCGTCGAGGCACCGAACTACAGCCGCAACAAGTAGCGGCCACACGCGCGTGGGGGCGGCCCGGAATCCCTGGGCCGCCCCCACGCGCGCGTGTCGGGGATACTGGAACGGCATATGGAGAGCCGTAGTGCCGTAGGAAAGCTGAAGGGCCACACACGTGACTGAGATCGAGATCGGGCGCGGCAAGCGCGGCCGCCGGGCGTACGCCTTCGACGACATCGCCGTCGTACCGAGTCGGCGCACCCGCGACCCGAAGGAGGTCTCGATCGCCTGGCAGATCGACGCCTACCGCTTCGAGCTGCCCTTCCTCGCGGCCCCCATGGACTCCGTGGTGTCGCCGTCGACCGCCATCCGCATCGGCGAGCTGGGCGGCCTCGGCGTGCTGAACCTCGAAGGCCTGTGGACGCGGTACGAGGACCCGCAGCCGCTGCTCGACGAGATCGGCGAGCTGCCCGCCGAGACCGCGACGCGCCGCCTCCAGGAGATCTACTCCGCTCCCATCAAGGAGGAGCTGATCGGGCAGCGCATCAAGGAGGTGCGCGACGCCGGCGTCGTCACCGCCGCCGCGCTCTCCCCGCAGCGCACCGCGCAGTTCTCCAAGGCCGTCGTGGACGCGGGCGTCGACATCTTCGTGATCCGCGGCACGACCGTCTCGGCCGAGCACGTCTCCGGCGCCGCCGAGCCGCTGAACCTGAAGCAGTTCATCTACGAGCTGGACGTCCCGGTCATCGTCGGCGGCTGCGCCACGTACACGGCCGCCCTGCACCTGATGCGCACCGGCGCGGCCGGTGTCCTCGTCGGCTTCGGCGGCGGCGCCGCCCACACCACGCGTAACGTGCTTGGCATCCAGGTCCCCATGGCCACCGCCGTGGCCGACGTCGCCGCCGCCCGCCGCGACTACATGGACGAGTCCGGCGGCCGCTACGTCCACGTCATCGCGGACGGCGGCGTGGGCTGGTCGGGCGACCTGCCCAAGGCCATCGCCTGTGGCGCGGACGCCGTGATGGTGGGCTCCCCCCTCGCGCGCGCCACGGACGCGCCGGGCAAGGGCCACCACTGGGGCATGGAGGCCGTCCACGAGGACGTGCCGCGCGGCAAGAAGGTCGACCTGGGCACGGTCGGCACCACCGAGGAGATCCTCACCGGCCCGTCGCACATCCCGGACGGCTCGATGAACTTCTTCGGCGCCCTGCGCCGCGCGATGGCCACGACCGGCTACAGCGAGCTGAAGGAGTTCCAGCGCGTCGAGGTGACGGTGGCGGACTCGCAGCACAAGCGGTGACGTCGCGCTGCGCTTGAGCAGCGAAAAAGGGGTCCGGGGCCGCGCATAGGCGGCCCCGGACCCCTTTTTCGCGTACGAGCGCTACTGCGCGGCGCGCTTGGCGCCACCGAAGGCGGCCACCGCGGCTATCGCGAAGAACACGAAGGTCATCGCGTCGGCGTCTTCCTTCCAGCCCTTCTGGAGGGCGTCGAAGTGGTCGAAGAACACCGTCGAGAAGCTCGTGTTGAACTTGTCGGAGATGACCATGGCGGCGCCGACCAGCTGGCCCAGGTAGACGGCGCCGAGGGACAGGGCGGCCGAGATCACCGCGAGGGCGGGGTTGCGGCCGCCGACCTTTCCCGTGGCGAGGCCCACGACGAAGCCGACGCCCACGGCGGCCCAGCCGATCTCGTGCTCCGTGGCGCCGATGACGGCTCCGTAGACCCCGGCCGCGACGAGCGCGGTCACGAGGGCGACGACGATGCCGAGGCCCACGTTGTCCCGGGCAGGCGCGGGCGGCGCGGGCACCGTGTGCGGGGGCTGGAAGCCGTTCTGCTGCTGCGGGAACGGGGCGTACGGCTGCTGGGGCTGCTGGCCGTAGGGCTGCTGCGGGTAGCCGTAACCCGGCTGGCCGTACGGTTGCTGAGCGCCGCCCTGGCCGTACGGGTCGCCGCCGCCCTGGCCGTACGGATAGCCGGGCTGGCCTGGAGGCGTGGGCTGCGTCATCTGGTTTCCCCCTGGAACATGAGCGCACTGGTGTGCGGTAAATGGCTGGATCCGCACGGTAGCAGCAGTGGAGGGCGTGCCCCAGGGGGTCGGGCGGGGGATCAGAGGCGGTGGGCGGCGCCCGCCGGGGTGGCGCCCCGGGTGTCGAGCAGGAGTTGGGCTTTCACGGCGAGGCCCTGGAGGTCGTAGGTGCGGTGGTGCTGGAGCAGGATCGTCAGATCGGCGTCGGCGGCCGCTTCGTAGAGGCTGTCCGCGCGCGGGACGGGATGGCCGAGAACGTTCCAGTGGGCCACGTACGGATCGTGGTAGCTGACGGCGGCGCCGAGCTGCATGAGGCGGACCGCGATCTCCTGGGCGGGGGCACCCTGTTGGTCGGCGACGTCCGGCTTGTAGGTGACGCCGAGCAGCAGGACGCGCGCGCCGCGTGCGGACTTGCCGTGTTCGTTGAGCAGGGCCGCGGCGCGCTGGATGACGTAGCCGGGCATGCGGTCGTTGACCTGCTGGGCCAGTTCGACCATGCGCAGGGGGCGGGCGCCGTGGGCCGGGCCCGGCACCTCCAGGGGGGCGCCGTGGCCGCCGACGCCGGGGCCCGGGCGGAAGGCCTGGAAGCCGAACGGCTTGGTCTCGGCGCAGCGGATGACGTCCCAGAGGTCGATGCCGAGGTCGTGGCAGAGCACGGCCATCTCGTTGACCAGCGCCATGTTCACGTGGCGGTAGTTGGTCTCCAGGAGGTGCACGGTTTCGGCCTCGCGCGGCCCCCGCGCGCGGACGACCTTGTCGGTGAGGCGGCCGTAGAAGGCGGCGGCGGACTCGGTGCAGGCCGGGGTGAGGCCGCCGATCACCTTGGGGGTGCCGGCGTAGCCGTGGGTGCGGCTGCCGGGGTCGAGGCGGCCGGGGGAGTAGGCGAGGTGGAAGTCGCGGCCCGCGCGCAGGCCCGAGCCCTCTTCGAGGAGGGGGCGGAGGAATTCCTCCGTGGTTCCCGGGTAGGCGGGCGATTCGAGGATGACCGTGGTGTGCGGGCGCAGGCGTGCGGCCAGGGCGCGGGCGGCCTCGGCCATGGGGCCGAGATCGAGCGCGCGGTCGGCCGCCTGCGGCGTGGGCGCGCAGATGACGGCGGTGCGGACCCGGCCCAGCTCGGCCGGGTCGGTGGTCGGCCGGAAGCCGCCCGCGAGCATGCGGCGGACATCGGCGGCGGTGAGGGTGCCCTCCGCGCCGTCGCCGGGAAGACGGCCGCTCGCGAGTTCGGGTGCGCGGGCGGGGTCGTAGCCGATGGTGGCGATGCCGCTGTGGGCGGCGGCCTGAGCCAGGGGCAGGCCGAGGTGGCCGAGGCCGATGACGGCGAGGTCTGCTGGCATGGCGGTGAGCCGTCCTTCCCAATAGCCGGAGCGGGACGATGGCGCAAGCCCTGTGGACAAGATGGGGCAGCGCAATGTCAGACTAGGAGTAAATATGACCGATTTGCGGCATTGGACTCCGCCCGTCGCCGGAGTGTTGTCCACAGGCGGTGGCTGAACTCGGCGAGCGCGACAAGAATCTGGGCATGATGTGAGCGCGACCACATCCGACGACCACGGGAGGCAGCGGTGAGGACAGCGACTCTGGGGCCGGCGGAGCGTGCCGAGTCACTCGCGGGCATGGCCGAGCGCGAGCTGGACATCCTCGTGGTGGGCGGCGGTGTGGTCGGCGCGGGCACCGCGCTCGACGCCGTGACGCGCGGCCTGACCACGGGCCTGGTCGAGGCCAGGGACTGGGCGTCGGGCACGTCGAGCCGGTCGAGCAAGCTCATCCACGGCGGCCTGCGCTATCTGGAGATGCTGGACTTCGCGCTGGTCAGAGAGGCCCTGAAGGAGCGCGGCCTGCTCCTGGAGCGCCTCGCCCCGCACCTGGTGAAGCCGGTGCCGTTCCTGTATCCCTTGCAGCACCAGGGCTGGGAGCGGCTCTACGCCGGATCCGGCGTCGCGCTGTACGACGCGATGTCGATGGCGCGCGGCCACGGCCGAGGCCTGCCCATGCACCGCCACCTGACCCGGCGTCACGCACTGCGCGTGGCCCCCTGCCTGAAGCGGGACGCCCTGGTCGGAGCCTTGCAGTACTACGACGCGCAGATGGACGACGCCCGCTATGTGGCCACCCTCGTGCGCACCGCCGCGGCCTATGGCGCCAAGACCGCCAACCGCGCGCGGGTGACCGGCTTCCTCCGTGAGGGCGAGCGGGTCGTCGGCGCCCGTGTCCAGGACGTCGAGGCGGGCGGGGAGTACGAGATCCGCGCCAAGCAGATCGTGAACGCCACCGGGGTGTGGACCGACGACACCCAGGCGATGGTCGGCGAGCGCGGCCAGTTCCACGTCCGGGCGTCCAAGGGCATCCATTTGGTCGTACCGAAGGACCGGATCAATTCGACGACGGGCCTGATCCTGCGCACGGAGAAGAGCGTCCTGTTCGTCATCCCCTGGGGCAGGCACTGGATCGTCGGCACCACCGACACGGACTGGGACCTGGACAAGGCCCACCCCGCGGCTTCCAGCGCGGACATCGACTACCTCCTGGAGCATGTGAACTCGGTCCTCGCGGTCCCCCTCTCCCGAGACGACGTCCAAGGGGTGTACGCGGGCCTGCGCCCGCTGCTCGCCGGGGAGTCGGACGCCACGAGCAAGCTCTCCCGGGAGCACACGGTCGCGCACCCCGCGCCGGGCCTCGTCGTCGTGGCGGGCGGCAAGTACACGACGTACCGCGTGATGGCCAAGGACGCCGTGGACGAGGCGGTGCACGCCCTGGACCAGCGCGTCGCCGAGTGCGTCACGGAGGACATCCCCCTGGTCGGCGCCGAGGGCTACCGAGCGCTGTGGAACGCCCGCGCGGGCATCGCCGCCCGCACCGGCCTCCACGTGGTGCGCGTGGAGCACCTGTTGAACCGCTTCGGCTCGCTCGCCGAGGAGGTCATCGAGCTGATCGAGGCCGACGCCTCGCTCGGCGCCCCGTTGCAGGCGGCCGAGGACTATCTGCGCGCCGAAATCGTCTACGCGGCCTCGCACGAAGGCGCCCGGCACCTGGACGACGTGCTCACCCGCCGCACCCGCATCTCCATCGAGACCTTCGACCGGGGCACGCGCAGCGCCCGCGAGTGCGCCGAGCTGATGGCGCCCGTGCTCGGCTGGGACAAGGACCAGGTCGAGCGCGAGGTCCAGCACTACGAGAAGCGGGTGGAGGCCGAGCGCGAGTCCCAGCGCCAGCCGGACGACCTGACGGCGGACGCGGCCCGCCTCGGGGCGCCGGACATCGTGCCCCTGTAGGGGGCGGGCCCGGCGTTGTCAAGGAAGGACACGCCGGAGATCGGAGGATTTGACCGGAGGGGGTGGCCAAGGGGGGTATGGCCAGGGGGGTTTGGGGTGGTGCGCAGGGGTTCGCGTGGCGACGAAGTCCACCATGTGGGACATCCGACCCGCGGCGTTGACCGGTCCTCGGGTGAGGGACAATGAAGGCTCTGTCAGGGCGGGTTGTGCGGGTAGTTGAGGGGACGCATGTCGGAGGCGGAGCAGACGGGCGGGGCCCGTCAGGATCAGAGCGCGCGTCTCCTCGCGGGCCGGTATCGGCTCGGTGACGTGCTCGGCCGGGGCGGCATGGGCACGGTCTGGCGGGCGAAGGACGAGACGCTGGGCCGCACGGTCGCCGTGAAGGAGCTGCGCTTCCCCTCGAGCATCGACGAGGAGGAGAAGCGGCGCCTCATCACGCGCACCCTCCGCGAGGCCAAGGCGATCGCCCGGATCCGCAACACCGGCGCGGTGACGGTCTATGACGTGGTCGACGAGGACGACCGGCCGTGGATCGTGATGGAGCTGGTCGAGGGCAAGTCCCTCGCCGAGGCCGTCCGCGAGGACGGGCTGCTCACGTCGCGGCGCGCGGCCGAGGTCGGGCTCGCCGTGCTCGACGTGCTGCGCTCCGCGCACCGCGAGGGCATCCTGCACCGTGACGTGAAGCCGTCCAACGTCCTCATCGCCGAGGACGGCCGGGTGGTGCTCACCGACTTCGGCATCGCCCAGGTCGAGGGCGACCCGTCCATCACGTCGACGGGCATGCTCGTCGGTGCTCCCTCGTACATCTCGCCGGAGCGGGCGCGCGGCCACAAGCCCGGCCCCGCCGCCGACATGTGGTCGCTCGGCGGGCTGATCTACGCGGCGGTGGAGGGCGTGCCGCCGTACGACAAGGGCTCGGCCATCGCGACGCTCACCGCCGTCATGACCGAGGCCGTCGAACCCCCGCAGAACGCGGGTCCGTTGCTGGAGAAGGTCATCTACGGCCTGCTCGCCAAGGACCCCGAGCAGCGGCTCGACGACGCCGGCGCGCGGACCCTGCTCCAGGAAGTGATCAACGCCCCGGACGGCTCGGTGGACAAGCGCCCCGAGGACCCGGCGGACGCCACGAAGGTCGTGCCGCTGCCGCCGGTGCCCCCGGTGCCCGCGCAGGCGCCCGGGACCTCCGGTGGCCGTAAGGGCGAGGAGGCGGCGGAGCGGCTGAAGGGCGCGTTCCGCTCGGTGCGCAAGAAGGCGGCCGCGGCCACGGCGTCCCGGGGCGCGGGAGCCGCGGCGGCGGGCGGCGCCACCGCGCTCGGCGGCCCCGCCGCGGACCGGGGCACGGGAAGCGGCGCGCCCGCGACGGACACCCCGGCCGGGGGCACGACCGGGGCCCCGGTTGCCGGAGCCACGGGCGGAGCGGTCACTCCGCGGAACCGTACGACGGGCACGGGAGCCGGCACAGGCGCGGGCCTGGGCAGTGGCGAGCGCGCCCCCGGTGCTGCCGCGAGCGCTGGTGTGTCGGCCCGAGCCGCGGCCGGCCCGGCGACGACCCGCGTCACCCCGGCGGGCCCCGGCGCGAGCACGGGCACGGCCACCGGTTTCGGTGCCGCCCACGCCAGTGGCGGAGCGAACTCGACCGCGACGGGCGGCGCTTCCCCGCACGGGGCCCGGGTCCCCGCCCAGCCCGGGACGCCTCCGGGGACGCCGCCCAGGCCGCCCGCCAGGGCACCGCTCACGGACGTGGTGCCCCGGCGCACGCTGGTGGTCATCGCGGTGGTCGTCGTGCTCGCCGTGCTCGGCACGGTGCTCGCCTTCGCGCTGAACGGCGACGAGGGCGGCAAGGACGGCAAGAGCGGCGACAGCTCGGCCTCCAGCGGCGCGACCGCGGGCGGCGAAGGCAAGGGCAAGGAAGACAAGGAAGACGCGGAGAAGTCCGGCGGCTCGGGCAAGGACGACGGCGCCAAGGGCGACCAGGGCAAGGGCGACGGCCAGGACCAGGACTCCGGCAAGGACGACAGCGCGGGCCAGGGCGCTCCCATAGGCGGGAGCGGCAAGGAGAAGGGCAAGGGCGACAAGGGCAAGGACGGCGCCGAGACGACGCACAAGCACCCGCAGGGCTTCTCGATCGGCTTGCCCAAGGGGTGGAAGTTCAGGACCACGGACCGCGCGGGCGCGCGCTTCACGGGCCCGGACGACCAGCGGCTGCTCATCGGCTGGACCACGACGCCCAAGGACGACCCGGTGGCGGACTGGAAGAACCAGGAGTCGGGCATGCGCCGGGCGGCGTACAAGCGGATCCGAATAGAGAAGGTGGACTTCCGCGGCTGGCTCACGGCCGACTGGGAGTTCACCTACGTCGACGGCGGCACGAAGTACCGCTCGGTGGACCGAGGCTTCGTGGTCAACGGCGGTCTCGGCTACGGAATGATGTACACGTCGAAGGCGGACGGCTGGGACGATGACCAGCGCCGCGACACCTGGCGGACCTTCACGCGCACGTTCGAGCCCAAGAAGTGACCGGGCGGTCACCCGAGGAGCCCCTGCGCGGTGCCTGCGCGGTGACTTGGGAAGCGCCCCGTGGGTGATCCGCGAGCGGACCCCGAGGTGAGCCGGAACCGGCGGTTGACGATCCGGTGAGATCTGGCATCCCGTCAATAAGGTCAGGCCTGGGGACGTATCGTGAGTGCTTGCGGAGGGTAAGCAAGCGCAACGAGCCGTAAAACGAACGGAATTGACCACCGGGCGGTTGGGGGAGGCATCGTGGACGACTATGCGGGACGGGTACTCGCCGACCGCTACCGCCTGCCGCTGCCGCCGGCCGACGAGTACGAGTTCCGGGAGACCCGCGCCTTCGACACCTACAGCGGCCAGGAAGTCCTGGTCAGGCAGGTGCCCTTGCCCGAGGTCGTCGAGGCGGAGGTGGTCGGCGACGAGGGCTTCGGCGACGGCGACCTGAGCGACGTCCTGCCCGGCGGACTGCCCGAGGGCTTCAGGAGCGCGGGCTCCGGCGCACGGACCCCCCGGCGCCCCGGCACGCGGGCCACGCGCAGGCCGAGCGACCCCGCGGTGCGCCGGGCCATCGAGGCCGCGCAGGCCGCCGCGCGCATCCCCGACCACCCGCGCCTTGACCAGGTCTTCGACGTGTTCGCGGAGGACGGCTCGCTGTGGATAGTGAGCGAGCTGGTGGGGGCCCGGCCGCTCGCGGCGTTGCTCGCGGACAAGCCGCTTGACCCGTTCCGCGCGGCTGAGGTCGCCGCCGACGTCGTGACCGCGCTGCGCGTCCTGCACGCGCACGGCTGGGTCCACCGGAACATCACCGCGCGCACGGTGCTCGTGTGCGACGACGGACGCGTGCTCCTCACGGGGCTCGCGGCGGGCGCGGCGGAAGAGGCCCTGTGCGGGTACGACCCGCGGCCCGAGGGTGAGGACTTCTCCGGCTTCACGGAGCCCGCGGGCGCGCTCGCGGAGGAAGAGGCCCGGGGCACGGAGACGGCCCCGGAGCCCGCGTACGAGCCCGACCCGCCGTACGGGCCCGACCCGCCCTACGCGCCCGCCCCGGGCCCCGCGTACGAGCCCGGTCCCGCGTACGAGTCCGATCCCGCCTACGAGCCGGAAGCCGGCCCCGAGCCCGACTACGCGTCCGACCTGCGGGCGGCGCGCGCCGGTGCGATCGCCGCGTACCGCGCGGGCGCGGCCCGGGCGGCGGCCCAGGTGAGCGAGGCGGAGGCCGAGAGCGCCACCGGCCGGATCGCGGACCCGTACGGGGTGCGGGGCGGCGGGCGCGGGACCAACGGCGCGCGGGAGAGCTGGGACAGCGGCGGGCGCAAGCAGTGGCACGGCGCCATGCCGCGCACCGCGGTGCCCGCGCAGGGCGAATCCCGTGCCCCGAGCCTGGCCAAGCGGTCGGCGCCGCCGCAGCGACAGGCCCCGCCGGACGACGACACGTACGGCAGGACGGACGACGCGTACGACGCACACGGTGCTTACGACCCACACGACCCACACGACCCACACGACCCACACGACGCCCACGACGCGTACGACTCGTCGGCCGACGAGGAATACGAGGGATCCGAGGAATACGAGGGATCCGAGCCGGACGGGCGTGCGCTCAGTGGGCGTTGGGACGACCCCGCGGCCGAGCGGCGCCCGCGGCGCGGCCCCGCCACCGCGCTCGCCGCCGAGCGGGCCCGGCACGCGCGGATGACCGTCGTCGGCGCCGTCACCGAGCGGTGGGCCCCCGAGCAGGCGGGCCCCGTGCACGAGAACTGGCAGCTCGCCGCGCCCATCGGGCCCGCCACCGACCTGTGGGCGCTGGGCGCGCTGCTCTTCCGCGCCGTCCAGGGCCACGCGCCGTATCCGGAGGAGAGCACCGCCGAGCTGGTGCAGATGGTGTGCGCCGAGCCGCCCGCGTTCGCCGAGGAGTGCGGGCCGCTGCGGCCGGTCGTGGAGTCGCTGCTGCGTCAGGACCCGACCGAGCGGATCGACTTCGAGGAGCTGAACGGCTGGCTGCGCTCCCTGGTGCGGTCGGCGCCCGAGCCGGACGCGGGCACGCACGTGGTCCCGGCGCCGCCGTACGACGGCGGGAGGCTGCCCGTCGTGCGCCGCCGGGGCGAGGTCGTGCGCAAGCGGCGCCCGCCCGCGCCCGTCGCCACGGGCGGCGGCCACGGCCGCCACAAGCGCGGCCGGGAGCGTGCCCGGGACACCAAGCCGGTGCGGGTGCCACGGCCGGAGCGGGAGCCGCGCCCCGCGCAAGGGCCGCGTTCGCTGGGCCGGGTGCTGCTCCTGGTGATCCTCGCCGGGCTCGTGGCAGCGGTGACGTACGCGATGCTGTTCATGCCCAAGGCCGACGAGAACGAGGGCGCAGGGCGCGCCGGGAACGCGGGCGAGTCGAGCACCGCCCCGGACGACCGCCCCGCTGGGAACGGCGACCCGGGCGGAAGCGACAAGAATGACGGCGAGGGCGAGGACGAGTCGGGGAAGTCACCCGACGACGAGGAGACCCCCGGCTCGCAGGAGCCGCAGACCACCGCGCCCGACCTGGCCCCGGGCTTCACGCTGCGCAAGGACGCGGAGGGCTTCCGCGTCGCCGTGGCCAGCGGCTGGCAGCGCCGGCCCATCAACGGCCGGGAGCAAGTCCTCTACACACACGGCAAGTTCGAGCTGCTCGTCGTCCCGGGCCGGGACAGCACCGGGGACTACGGCACGGACCCGATGAAGTACCAGAAGGAGGACGAGCGCGAGCTCCAGCCGTTCCGGGACTCGTCCTGGGCCACCTCCAGCGGGATGCGCCGGGTCGACGTGGGCGGTCGCGCCATGGCGGAGGGACAGTTCACCTGGCAGGGCCCCGACGGCACCGAGGTCTTCGTCCGCAATCTCGCGCTGATCGTGGACGGCAAGTACCACGTGGTGCAGGTGCGGGGCCCGGAAGCCGAGCGGGACGAGGTGGACCGGCTGTACGAGCAGGCGACGAAGTCGTACCAGGCCCTCGACTGACCGGCCCTCGCAGCGAGGGTCCGGCTGACCGTGCCTCACCGTGGGAAGTGACCCCTCCGCACGCGGGGAATCCGGGGAGACCAGGGGAAAACCGCGGGGAAACCGCGGTGAATCGTGAGGACGCGGCGGAGAACCGGAGCCGTATCCGTCACAGTGCGGCTTCCGATCACCCCCTCCCGTTCCCTGCCTCCCCACGCCTCCTTACCCTTGGCTCTGTCAACCTGGGCCCTGTCAAGACCAACTGCGGGGGAACGTGAATCAGATGCAGGGCCTGCTCCTCGCCGGCCGCTACCGGCTCGGTGAGTCCATCGGCAGCGGTGGCATGGGGCGGGTATGGCGTGCGCGGGACGAGGTGCTGCACCGGGCCGTCGCCGTCAAGGAACTGACGGCCGCCCAGTGGGTGCAGGAGGCCGACCGCGCGATCCTGCTGACGCGCACGCAGACGGAGGCGCGGGCCCAGGCGCAGATCAACCACTCCGCCGTCGTCACCGTCCACGACGTACTCGAGTACGACGACCGGCCGTGGATCGTGATGGAGCTGGTCGAGGGCCGCTCGCTCGCCGACGCGGTCAAGGAGCGGGGCCGCGTCGAGGCGCGCGAGGCCGCCCGCATCGGCCTGTGGGTGCTGCGCGCCCTGCGCGCCGCGCACGGCGCGGGCGTCCTGCACCGCGACATCAAGCCGGGCAACGTCCTGCTCTCGAACGACGGCCGGGTGCTGCTCACCGACTTCGGGATCGCGGCGATCGAGGGCGACAAGACCATCACGCGCACCGGCGAAGTGGTGGGGTCCGTCGACTACCTGGCGCCCGAGCGGGTCAGCGGCGCCAACCCGGGGCCCGCGGCCGACCTGTGGGCGCTCGGCGCGACGCTGTACACGGCGGTGGAGGGCAGCTCGCCGTTCCGCCGCACCTCCCCGCTCGGCACCATGCAGGCCGTGGTGACGGAGGAGCCCGCGCCGCCCGCGCACGCCGGTGCCCTCGGGCCGGTCATCGCCGCGCTGCTGCGCAAGGACCCGAGCGCGCGGCCGAGCGCGGACGAGGCCGAGCAGATGCTCGCGGAGGCCGCGGAGGGGCGCAGGCCCAGCGCGGCACCGGCGTACGTACCGACGCGGGCCGACCGGCTGCCGCCGCCCGTGCCGCAGCCCACGACCGCCCCGCAGACGGCCCCCGTGACGCCCATGGCCCCCGCCGCCCCCGCGGCGTCAGGGCGGGGACGCTGGGCCAGGCGGCTCGCGCTGGTCGCGGCGGCGGCGCTGCTCGGCGGCGGCGCGGTCTTCGGGTACTTGCAGTACGGCGACGGCGGCGACAGCGGTGACCGCACCCGCGCGGAGGCAGGCAAGGAGACGGGCGGCAAGAGCGGCGAGGACGGCGGCAAGGTCGTCGGCGGCATCCCCGCCGACTGGGAGCGGGTGCGCGACGCCGAGGGCTTCAGCCTGATGCTGCCCAAGGGCTGGTCGCGGCGCGTGGACGGCAGCCAGATCGACTACACGCCGGACAACGGCCGCCACTTCGTCCGCATCGCCATCGACCGCACCCCGGACTTCGACAGCCCCTACGCCCACCAGCTCGACCTGGAGCGGCAGCTCAAGCTCCCCGGCTACCGGCGCCTGCACCTGAACTCGAACAGTTTCCACGGCCGGCCGGGCGCGCTGTGGGAGTTCGGCTGGACGGCGGGCTCGAACGACACGACCAGGGGCCCCCGGCGCGCCATCGAGCAGATGTACACCAGCCGGGACGGCGTCGAGTACGTGATCTACATGTCGGGCCCCGAGAAGAGCTGGGACAAGACGCGGGAACAGTTCGACGCGGTGCTGCGCGGCTGGCGCGAGTAGGGCACCGCGCGAGTCGGCCTCCCCCGGCCGCGCGGGCGCCGTACGCGCCCCCTTGCGCGCCGCGCAGGCGGCCTGAACTGGCCGGTCTCCGGCCCCGCTCACCGCGGCCCGGATCGATGGCCACACCTCTGGGGCATGATGGCCGCATGGGGAGCCTGGGTGACAGCACCCGTGTGATCGCCGGTCGTTACCGCCTCGAAGCGCGGCTCGACCGGGGTGGCATGGGTGTCGTGTGGCGGGCCTGCGACCAGCTCCTCGGCCGCCGGGTCGCCGTCAAGGAGCTGGAGGTCGACGAGACCCTCTCCGACGAGGAGGCCGCCCGGCAGCGCGAGCGCACCCTGCACGAGGCCCGGGCGGTGGCGCGGCTGCGGCATCCGCACATCGTGGTCGTGCACGACGTGGTGGTCCAGGACGGCCACGCGTACCTCGTCATGGAGTACGTCGACGGCGTGTCGCTCGCGCGGCGCATCGCCCGCTCGGGGCCGCTCGGCCCGCACGCGGCGGCCCGGGTGGGCCTCGATCTGCTCAGCGCGCTGCGGACCGCGCACGCCGCCGGGATCCTGCACCGCGACCTGAAGCCCGCCAACGTGCTCATCGAGGAGGCCACCGGGCGCGTCGTCCTCACGGATTTCGGCATCGCGCAGGTCAGCGGGGCGACGACGCTCACCGAGAGCGGGACGTTCGTCGGCTCGCCGGAGTACACCGCGCCCGAGCGGATGTCCGGCGAGCGCACCGGGCCCGCGTCCGACCTGTGGTCGCTCGGGGCGCTGCTCGTCGCGGCGGTCAGCGGCGAGTCGCCGTTCCGCCGCGACTCGATCGGCGGGGTGCTGCACGCCGTCGTCTTCGACGAGATCAACCCGCCGCCCGCCGCGGAGCCGCTCGCGCCCGTCGTCCTCGGCCTGCTCGAACGCGACCCGGAGCGACGGCTCGACGCGACCGCCGCCGAGCGGCTGCTGCGGACGTACGTCGTGACAGGATCGATGCCGCGGCTCAACGGGGACCGGCCGGGCCCCGGTCTGCTGTCCGCCGCGTTACGCCCGGGACGCCATCCACCAACCCCGCGTGACCTGCCGCGCTACCCGCGGACCAGGGCCGCGGTGCTGCTCCCGCTGCCGGCGGACCCCTACGAGCCAGGACCGGCGGGCCGGCCGCGGCGGCTGAACCGCCGGCAGGGCCGCACCATGCTCGTCGCCGCCGTCCTCGTCGCCGCCGTGGCGGGCGGTGCGGTGTCGGCCGCGGCGCTCCTGCTCGGCCGCGACGGCGAAGGGGAGGGGGGAAATCCGGCCACGTCGGCCTCGCTGGACGTGCCCGGCACCGCGGCCCCGAGCGCCCCCCGGCCCACGGCCACCTCCACGGTCACCAAGACCCCGGACTCCGTGCGGCCCTCCACACCGGACGCGCCGCGCGGCTACCGCCTGGCGACGGACCCGCGCGGCTTCGCGCTCGCCGTGCCCGCGGACCACCGGCGCACCACGGACGGGCCGCGCACCTACTACACCTCACCCGACGGCGCCTTCCGCGTCGGCATCGAGGCCGCGGACCCGGTGCCCGGCGGCCCACCCGCCGCCCAGCGCCGCGCGCACGCCGAGGGCCCCGCGCGCAGCCCCGGCTACCGCGACGGGCAGGTCACCGAGACCACGCGCAACGGCCGCCCCGCAGCGCTGTGGCAGTTCACCCGGGACGGCCGCGGCGCGGAGCGGGGCGCGCGGCGCACCTACGACCTGTGCTGGGAGGAAGGCGGGCGGATGTACGAGGTGTGGGTGTCGGCGCCGCTGTCCGAAGCCGGGCGGGGGCGGCGGTACTTCGACACCGCGGTCGACACGTTCGTACGCCGCTGACGGGTCGCCGTACGCGGGGGTCGTACGCGGGGCCGTACGGGGTGGTCCGCGCGCGGCGGCCGTGGGCTCAGGGCCTGGTGGGGGCGTGAGTTCCCGGTCCGTGCATCACCCCGGTCACAACTAGGGGCCCCGGCTGGAATCAGACACGCCCGGCAAGGTAGTCATGGGTCCATGAGTAACGACGGGGGATCCTCCTACGGCCCGCACGACACCACCAGTTATGGGCTGCAACCGCCACGGCCCGGCGAGCAGGGTGGGACGCCGTACCCCAATCCGTACGCCGAGCCGACGCAGGTCGTCCCGGACCAGCAGGCGCCGTCGGCGCCTGCCGCACCTTCCACGCCTGCCGCACCTTCCACGCCGTCCGTGCCGACCGCTCGGTCCGAGCCGGGCGCGGGCCGTCTCGTGGGCGGCCGGTACCGGCTGCTCTCCAAGCTCGGCCACGGCGGCATGGGCACGGTGTGGCGCGCCAAGGACGAGACCGTGGACCGCGAGGTGGCCGTCAAGGAGCCGCGCGTCCCGGACCACCTGCCCGAGCGCGAGCGCGCCAACGCCTTCGAGCGGATGCGCCGCGAGGCCCGCGCCGCGGCCCGCCTGGACCACCCGGCGGTCGTGAACGTCCACGACGTCGTCGTCGAGGACGGCCAGCCGTGGATCGTCATGGAGTTCGTACGGGGCCGCTCGCTCGGCGCCGCTCTGCGCGAGGGCACCCTCGGCGCGCGGGAGGCGGCGCGCGTCGGCCTCGAAGTGCTCGGCGCCCTGGAGGCGGCGCACGCGGCGGGCATCCTGCACCGCGACGTGAAGCCGGACAACGTGATGCTCGGCGACCACGACCGCGTCGTCCTCACCGACTTCGGCATCGCCCAGATCGAGGGCGAGACGAACCTGACGGACACCGGCGGCTTCGTCGGCTCGCCCGAGTTCATCGCCCCCGAGCGCGTCCTCGGCCAGCGTCCCGGCCCCGCGTCCGACCTGTGGTCGCTCGGCGTCGTCCTGTACGCGGCGACGGAGGGCGTGTCCCCCTTCCGCCGCAGCAACACGCCCGCCACGCTCCAGTCCGTCCTGAACGCCACGCCCGCGGCGCCCGCCTCCGCGCAGGGCCCGCTCGCCGACGCCATCAACGGCCTGCTGCACAAGGACCCCGGCCACCGCCCGAACGCGGCGCGGGTACGGGGGCTCCTCGAAGACGCCGTACGGCCGCCGCAGCCCCCGCAGCTGCCGCCGACGCGGGTGGTCACGGTCGCGGGCGACCCGGCGGCGCGCGGCGGGGGCGTGTTCCTCGGCCGCAAGGCGCTCGTGGCGATCGGTGCCGCGGTGGCCGCGGTGGTGGTGGCGGGCGTGCTCGTCGCCGTGAACCCGTTCGGCGGCGACTCCTCGGACGCGGGCGAGTGGGAGAAGCACGACGAGAAGAAGCTCGGCGCCACGGTGTGGGCGCCCAAGGGCTATGCGACATGGATGCCGGGCGACGACGCCGCGCCGAAGGAGCACTGGGTCTCCTACCGGGACTCCAGCGGCCAGATCTCGGTGACGCTGACGCTGGACAAGAAGGCCGAGGACGACCTGAACTACATCGCGGGCACCTCCATGGCCGAGGCGTACGAGGACATGAAGGCCCTGGACGAGGGCAGTTCGGTACTCGGCTCGTCGCTGAGCCCGGACGCGCTGCGGCCGGGCAAGAAGACCACGCAGGGCGACTACAAGGGCAGCCAGTCCGCGGAGAACGTCATCCCGTACACGAACAAGGAGAGCGAGACGGAGTACCCGCGCGAGGCCACGATCTTCTACTACCGGACCAAGTCCGGAGACATGTACAAGCTGTGGATCGACTACCCGGCCAAGAGCGACTTCACCGAGCGCGGCCGTGAGGTGGCGAGGAAGGCCATCGAGGACCTGGAGATCAGCAAGCCCTGACGCGCGGGGCGCTGACGCTCGGTCACGGGACGATCACCGGGGTGGCCCCCGCGCGTCCGCGCACGGTACTCATGACACATGAGTACTGAGGGCGGACGTGTGATCGGGGGCCGCTACCGGCTCGTCGAGCGCATCGGCTCCGGGGGCATGGGCACCGTGTGGCGTGCCGTCGACGAGCTGGTGGACCGCGAGGTCGCCGTCAAGGAGCCGCGCCTTCCGGGCGACCCGCACGGCGAGGAGCGGCGGCGCGCGTACGCCCGGCTGCGGCGCGAGGCGCGGGCGGCGGCGCGGGTCGAGCACCCGGCGGCCGTCGCCGTCCACGACGTGGTCGCCGGCGAGGACGAACTGCCGTGGATCGTCATGGAGTTGGTCCGGGGCGAGTCGCTGCACGAGGTGCTCAGGCGTGGCGCCCTCACGCCCGCCGAGTCCGCCCGTATCGGCCTCGCCCTGGTCGGCGCGCTCGCGGCCGCGCACGCCAAGGGCATCGTGCACCGCGATGTGAAGCCCGCGAACGTGCTGCTCGGCCCGCACGGCCGCGTCGTGCTCACCGACTTCGGCATCGCCCGCATCCAGGGCGAGGAGTCCTTGACGGTCAGCGGCGAGTTCGTCGGCTCGCTGGAGTTCATCGCGCCCGAGCGCATGTCGGGCCCCGGCGCGGGCCCGGCGTCCGACCTGTGGTCTCTCGGTGTCCTGCTGTTCACGGCCGTGGAGGGCCGGTCCCCGTTCCGCCGTACGTCGCTGGAGTCGACCCTCGCGGCCGTCCTCTCGGCGGAGGTCCCGAAGGCCGAGCGGGCGGGTGAACTGGGGCCACTGATCGAGAGGTTGCTGCACCGCGACCCGCAGGAGCGCCCGACCGCGGCGGAGGTGGCGTCGGCGCTCAGCGAGGTGGCGGAGGCGCCCGGAGGCGCCGCGCGTGGAGAGGGCGAGCCGCCCCGGCGCGCCACGCCTCGTCCAAAGTCCGAGGAGGAGGCGCCCGCTGAAGGGGACCCGGCGGGGGCGCCCGCTGAAGGGGACCCGGCGGGCGAGGTCACCGGTCCGGCGAGGGGCGGCCGTGAGAGCCCCGCGCCGGCGCCCCGCCGCCGCACCCCCGCCCTGCTCGCCGCGGCCCTGGTGGGCGCCCTGCTCGTCGGCGGCGGAGTCTGGCTCGGCACCTCCATGGCGGACGGCGACGGCGGGGAGACGTACGACGCGGAGTCGGTCTCCGGCGAAGAGGTCGGCGAGGGCGGTGTGTTCCCGCCCGAGGAGGTGACGCCGGAGGGGCCGGCTCCGACGTCGTCCGGCACCCGCTGGAAGGCCCACAAGGAGCGCGAGCTGTCCGCCGAGGTCTCCGTGCCCGCCTCCTACACCGAGGTCGTCCGCGATCCCGGGGAGTCGGCCGTCGAGTACTCCGAGCCGGGCGGCCGGGTCGTTCTGCGGTTCACCAAACCCGCGAAGGCGCCCGCGAAGAACGCCCTCGCCTGGGCGGACGAGGAGCGTCAGGAGTACGAGGGACCGCCCTACGACGAGGCCACCACGACCATGTCCCCGACGAGCTTCCACGGCCAGGGCGCGGCGCTGCTCGACGCCACGTACAAGGACGCCACGTACAAGGACGGCGGGGGCAACGCGGGCCGGGCGGCGGTCACCCGCGAGATGCGGCTGATGATCGTCACCGACGCGGGGGAGGCCTACGAGCTGATGGTGCGGATGCCCAAGGGAGTCGCCACGCACGAGAAGCGGGGCACCGCTCTCTTCAAGGCCGCGCGGGAGCGTCTGAAGGTGGGCAAGGACGCGGCCGACTCCGGTTAACGCCCTGATCAGCGGCTTTGCTGCCAGCGGGCACTGGCGCGGTGCCGGGGGGTGGTCGCGCCCACGTGCGAGACCGGTGAAAGCCCGTTACCCATGGGTACCCAAAGCCTCCGCTCAGGCATACGCTCACCGTCATGACGGACTCGCAGGCCCCCGCGGCACCCCTCGGCACGAACCCGATCGCTCAGGCCCCGCGCGGCGCCCGCACCGCCGCCGACGTGGTCACGCCGGAGCTGGTCGCCCACCTCACCCGCGACGTGCTCGGCTCGGGCCGCACGGCCAACCACACGCCGCTCACCGGCGAGCGGCTGGCCGAGCTGCCGGAGTCCACGCCCGATGACGTCGCCACCGCCTTCGAGCGGGCCCGTACCGCGCAGATCGCCTGGGCGCGCACGCCCGTGCGGCAGCGCGCCGCGGTGCTCCTGCGCTTCCACGACCTGCTGCTCCAGCGCCAGGGCGAGGCCCTCGACCTGATCCAGCTGGAGACGGGCAAGGCGCGGCTGCACGCGCACGAGGAGATCCAGGCCGTCGTCGTCGCGGCCCGTCACTACGGCCGCCGCGCCCCCGCCTATCTGAACCCCAAGCGCCACACCGGTGTCGTACCGGCCCTGACGAAGGTCACCGAGCTGCGCCAGCCTCGCGGTGTCGTCGGCCAGATCGCGCCCTGGAACTACCCCCTGGAGCTGTCCATCGGCGACGCTCTGCCCGCCCTCGTCGCGGGCAACGCGCTTGTCATGAAGCCGGACACCGAGACCGCCCTGACCGCGCTGTGGGCCCGGGACCTCATCATCGAGGCGGGCCTGCCCGCCGAGGCGTTCCAGGTCGTGCTCGGCGACGGTCCCGTCGTGGGCCCCGAGCTGGTCAAGCACGCCGACTACGTCTCCTTCACCGGCTCGACGCGCACCGGGCGCGAGGTCGCCGCGGGCGCCGCCGCCCGGCTCGTCGGCGTCTCCCTCGAACTCGGCGGCAAGAACGCCATGCTGGTCCTGCACGACGCCGACGTGGAGAAGGCCGCCGCGGGCGCGGTGCGCGCCTGTTTCTCCTCCGCGGGCCAACTGTGCATCTCCATCGAGCGGTTGTACGTCCACGAGTCGATCGCGGACGCGTTCGTCGAGCGGTTCGCCGCGCGTACCAGGGCGATGCGGCTCGGGTGCTCGCTCGCGTACGGCGCCGAGATGGGCTCGCTGGTCGGCGAGCGGCAGCTGGAGACCACCCGGCGGCACGTCGACGAGGCCGTCGCCAAGGGCGCCACGCTCGTCGCGGGCGGCACGGCACGGCCCGACATCGGCCCGTACTTCTACGAGCCCACGATCCTCGACGGCGTCGAGGCGCCCATGGCCGTGTGCACGGAGGAGACCTTCGGCCCGGTCGTCTCGGTCTACCGCTTCACCGACGAGAACGAGGCGGTGGAGCTGGCCAACGCCACGCCCTACGGCCTGAACTCCTCGGTGTGGACGAAGGACGGCAAGCGCGGCCGCGCCCTCGCCGCCCGCCTGCGCACCGGCACCGTCAACGTCAACGAGGGCTTCGCGCCCGCCTACGGCAGCGTGCAGGCGCCCATGGGCGGCATGAAGGACTCGGGCCTCGGCCGCCGCCACGGCTCCGAGGGCATCCTGAAGTACACCGAGGCACAGACCGTGGCCCACCAGCGCCTCATCCCGCTGGCGCCGTCCTTCGGCATGGACGACGAGAAGTACGCGCAGTTCATGACGACGAGCCTGAAGGTGATGAAGGCACTGCGCCTGCGCTGACGGCAGCGCCCCGAAGGGGCGCGGGGGACCGCGCGACCAGCCACAGACAGCCCGCGGATTGCGAGGAGAGCCGATGCCACAGGAGAACTCCGTCCGGAGCGAGGGCGGAGAGAGCAGCGAGGGGTACGACTACGACGTCCTCGTCGTGGGTTCCGGCTTCGGCGGCTCCGTGGCCGCGCTGCGGCTCACGGAGAAGGGCTACCGCGTAGGCGTACTGGAAGCGGGCCGCCGCTTCACGCGCGCCACCCTGCCGAAGAACTCCTGGGACCTCAAGAACTACCTCTGGGCGCCCGCTCTCGGCCTCTACGGCCTCCAGCGCATCCACCTGCTCGGCAACGTGATGGTCCTGGCGGGCGCGGGCGTGGGCGGCGGATCGCTGAACTACGCGAACACGCTCTACGTACCGCCTGCGGCGTTCTTCGACGATCCGCAGTGGAAGGACATCACGGACTGGCAGGACGAGCTGCGTCCGTACTACGAGCAGGCCAAGCGCATGCTCGGGGTGCGGCTCAATCCAACGACGACTCCCTCCGACGTCCATCTCAAGGCGGCCGCCGAGGCCATGGGAGTGGGCGAGAGCTTCCACATGGCACCGGTCGGTGTCTTCTTCGGTGACGGGCGGGACGCCACCGGTGAGTCAACGGCCGACCCGGGTACGGAAGTTCCCGACCCGTACTTCGGCGGCGCGGGCCCCGCGCGCCGGGCCTGCACCGAGTGCGGCGAGTGCATGACGGGCTGCCGCCACGGCGCGAAGAACACGCTCACGGAGAACTATCTGTACCTCGCCGAGAAGGCCGGCGCGGTCATCCACCCGATGACGACGGTGGTCACCCTCACCGAGGACTCGCGCGGCGGCTACGCGGTGGCCACGCTGCCCACCGACAACAAGCGCAAGGGCAAGGGACACACGTTCCGGGCCCGGCGGGTCGTCCTGGCCGCGGGCACCTACGGCACGCAGACGCTGCTGCACCGCATGAAGGACAGCCATCTGCTGCCGCGTGTCTCCGGGCGCCTCGGCGAGCTGACCCGCACCAACTCCGAGGCCCTGGTGGGCGCGCAAACCTCCGACCGCCGCTACCGCAAGCGCCACGGGAGCGCCCAGGGAGGCCGGGCGGACTTCAGCCGGGGCGTGGCCATCACCTCGTCCATCCACCCGAACAGCACCACCCACATCGAGCCCGTCCGCTACGGCAAGAAGTCCAACGCCATGGGCAGCCTCACCCTGTTCCAGGTGCCCTACACCACCAAGGGCGGCAAGGCTCGGGTCGCGGGCTGGCTCGCCAACTCGGCCCGCCACCCGGTGCTCACCCTGCGCTCCCTGTCGAACCGCCGCTGGTCGGAGCGCACCATCATCGGCCTGGTCATGCAGACCCTGGACAACTCGCTGACGACGTACCGCAAGGAGAAGGGCCTCGGCAAGGGCCTGCTGACGGCCCGGCAGGGCCACGGCGCGCCCAACCCGGACCAGATCCCGGAGGCGACCCGCGCCGCGACCCTCATCGCGGAGGAGATCAACGGCTTCCCCGGCTCGAACGTCGGCGAGCTGATGGGCACCCCCCTCACCGCGCACTTCCTGGGCGGCTGCCCGATCGGCGACTCCCCGGAGACGGGGGTCATCGACCCTTACCACCGGTTGTACGGCCACCCGGGGATCTCCGTCGTCGACGGCTCGGCGGTGTCCGCGAACCTCGGCGTGAACCCGTCGCTGACGATCACCGCGCAGGCGGAGCGCGCCATGTCGTTCTGGCCGAACAAGGGCGGCACCGATCCGCGTCCCGCGCAGGGGGCCGCGTACGTGCGTCTCGCGCCGGTCGAGCCGAAGTCCCCGGCGGTTCCGGCGGACGCCTTCGGGGCGCTGCGGCTGCCGTTCCTCGGGGTGCCGGTGGTGCCGCCCAAGGGGTGAGCCGGGGCCCCCGGGGGCTCCATGGCCTCGGGGTGCTTCCGGTCCTCCTGGGCCCCAGTACGGCGAAAGGACCTGCACCCCCCTCCGAGTGCAGGTCCTTCGCGTCTTGCGGTGGTCTCGTGTCACACCCGCGCGCGGAGCGCGTTACACGGTGTCCGAGTTACCACGGCGGCGCACCACGAACACGGCGCCCGCGCCCGCGACGACGGCGACGCCGCCCACGATGCCGATGGCCGGCAGCGCGGAACTCGACCCGGTCTCGGCGAGGCTGCCGCTGGGGACCGGGGTCGGGGTCGTCGTGACGGTGGTGTGCTTGACGGGCTTGACGCCGCCCTGCGGCTTGGGGGCGGGCCTGTCCGGCAGCTGGATGGCCACGCCCGGGTAGTCGATGTCGCTGCCCGGCTTCAGGACCGTGAACTCGAAGAAGTCGAACGAGCTGTGCGCGCAGCCGAGTTCGGCGTCCGTGTAGCCGCCGAGGCCGAGCGCGTAGCCCGGCCCTGCCGGGGCCTCGGCGCTGATGTCGAGGCGCAGCTCGAGTGCGATCTGCTCGTGGGCGCCGAGCGTGGTCTTGCCGAAGTAGCTGCCGTCCGAGACCTCGTCGACGATCGACTTCCAGCCCTTGGCCGCCGGGTCGTAGTACTGGATGCGCGCGTACGTGCTCAGCCAGTTCCGCTCGTGCTCGCTGTCGGAGAAGTTGTCCACGGCCGCGAGCCAGTTGACCTCGCCCAGCTCGTCGTCGCTGGGGTTGGCCGCGGTCAGCGTGAACTCGTGCCAGCCGCTGCCCGCCTCGATCTTGCCGGGCAGGCCTTCGAGGCTCAGTTCGAGCTTGCTGTCGAGGTCGTCGCCGGTCTCGTCGTCGACCTCGCAGGGTTCGGGGGCGGGGTCCTTCTCGTGGTCCTTGCCGGTGGACGGGGGCTTGTCGCCGGGCTCTTCCCCGGGCTTGCCGCCCGGCTCGCCGCCGGGCTTCTCACCGGGCTTGCCGCCGGGCTTCTCGCCGTCGCCGGGCTTCTCACCGGGCTTCTGCGCGTCGCCGGGCTTGCCGCCGGGCTCGCCGGGCTTGTCTTCGGGGGTGCCGGGCTCACCGGGCTCACTGGGCTCTCCCGGCTTGTCGCCGGGCTTCTCCTTCGGCTCCTCCGCGCCCGGTGGGGGCGTGTCGGAGGGGTCCGGGGTCTCGCTCACGGTCGTGCCCGGCGTCGCGGTGCCGCCCTCGGTCGCGAGCGCGGCCGGGGCCGAGAGCAGCGCGAGCGGGGCGAGTGCGGCGGTGGCCGCCGCGGTGGCCAGGGCACGGCGAAGCTTCATGAAGACCTCGGTGAGTCCGGCGTACCGCGCGTCCCCGCGTGGCACGAAGCTGGGGCCTCCGCGCCGGGGCACGGAAGTGGCCGTAGTTACGCATGCATGACCTGTGTTTACTGTGAATGGTTGCCTCCGAACTCACGTAAAATTTATGTGGTTTGGGTCACACCCCTGAAGGATGTGAAGGGTCCGGGTTGTGCGGCCCGCGCGAGGTGTCGTAGAACTTCCCCCATTTGCAGGCGAGATGGATCCCGCTGGGGAGCAACGGGCGGGGGATGGGGGCACAGTGTCCGTACAGTCGCCGCGTGAGCCCGATGACGAGGCGTCCATACCCGACGAGGTGTGGGCGAGGTTCGCGGAGGACAGTGAGCGGGACATCCGCGCGTCGGCGCCCAAGGAGCCGTCGGCGCGGGCGCGCATGGTGGCCGAGCGGCTGCGCAAGCTGGACGCGGAGGCGGCTCGACAGCAGGCCGAGGGCACGGTGGGGCGCAAACGCCGCAAGCGCAAGGAGGCGGCGGCACAGCCCTGGCGCCCGGACGACTGGCGGGCCGCGCCCACGGGTCCGCGCCGCGGTGGCCCCGGCTCCGGGCGGTGGCGCCAGGTCCGCAGCGTGGTGATCGTCGCGAGCCTGATGGCCCTCGCGATCCTGCTCCTGAGCCCGTACCGGTTCTGGTCCTGGCGAGGGTGACCGTTTGCAATTCGGTGCCGATCGGTGGAACCGCCCGCGGCGATCTTCGGTCGTAGAAGGGGTGCGGGTGACTCCGCATCCGCATCCGGCATTCCGCATGGTGCGGAAGCGGGCTTGGTGGCAACGGCCGGGGCTCCGCGGAACGAGTAGGGCGAAAGTAGGGGGAACGTGAAGTCAGCTGTGTCGCGTGTGGTGGTGGCCGCGTCGGTCGCGGCGACGCTGGGCCTGACCGCCGCGTGCGGCGGCGGTGACGGCGGCGGCCGCGACGGGGGCAAGTCGTCGACGGAGCAGGCGAGGCAGAAGGGGCCGGGCGGCGGCAGCGCGTCATCCGGGAACGGCTCGTCGGACGGCTCGTCGAGTGGCGCGTCGGGCGGTGCGGCCGGCGGTGGCGCCGCGTCGGCCGAGCTGACGGCGGCCTCCCTGGCCAAGGGCGACGTCCGCGGTCACGACGTGACCACGCGCAGGCCGAACAAGCTGGAGGCCGCGTGGGCCGGCGCGGCTGCCTCCCCGGCCGCCTGCGCGCCGCTGGCCGACCTCCTCACGTCCGCCACGCCGCCCGGTGCGAAGGGCCACGTCGGCCGCACGGTCACCGCCAAGGACCTGTCGACGACGGACGTCGAGCTGTACGCGTACGGCAGCGAGGCCGCGTCCACGCGCGCCCTCGCCCGCTTGCGCGCGGCGGCCGAGGCCGAGAAGTGCGCCGCCTTCCGCACCGGCGATCTGCGTTACTTCGGCGTCAAGGCGCTGGCCGCGCCGGACAAGGGCGATGAGGCCGTCGGCTACCGCGTCGGCGGCCGTCAGGACGAGAACGTGAAGCGCTGGACGGTCACCGTCGTGCGCAAGGGCTCCACGCTCGTGTCGTTCGCCGCGTCGAACCTCTACGACCCGCGGAGCGTGGCGCGTGAGGACGAGAGCCGCGAGTACGGCGCCTCGGACCGGCCGTCGGCGGACCGGGCGGACGCTCAGCCGAAGATCCCGGCGGCGGTCATGGACGCGCAGCTCGCCAAGGTGAAGTAGCCGCCGCTCGGCGGACGAGCGAAGGGCCCCGCGGGACGGATCCGCGGGGCCCTTGGCTGTCAGCACCGACGTCAGGGCAGCGCCGGTGCTTCGGGGCGGCGCCGGGGGGAGTACGCCGCTGGCTCGTGTGTCGGTGGTTCGCTTGCCGACTGGTGGTGCGTGCCGCAGGTCGTGCGTGTCGCAGGTCGTGCGTGTCGCTGGTGGTGCGTCTCGCTGGTTGTGCATCCGCCGGCTCGTGTGCCGGTGGCCGCCCCGGCGCACAAGGGGCGCACGGTTGGTTTAGACCAATGGCGGTGAAGTTTGGTGATACGGGGCTTTCCGTTCGCCCTCTACGCATCGTGGAGGATGGCCGGTTCTCCGCGCAACCGTTTCGACTGCATCCACTTGTGCCCGAGGGGAACACCCGAGCGGGAGGTCTTGAGGCCGGTCGGCTCCGGGCGTCCCCGGAGCCGACCGTTCCCTGGGTGACCGGGCTGCTGTCCCCTGCCGTCCGGTCACATCTCTGGGGCGAGGTCCCACGGCGTACGAATGATCCATACGCCTCATCGCCCCAGCGGAGGAGCCACGCGTGGTTCTTTCGGGCCCGCCCCTGGCTGGCACGGACACCGGGACCAACGAAGCCCGTCCGGAACCGGTCACGCGCCGTACGGGTGAGAAGCCGTCCGAACTCAGGTCCGTGGCGCAGTGGTTCCGCGTGCGCACGTGCCCCTCCGGAGCGGGCGCGTCCTCTTAGCCGAGCGCGGCCCGGCGGCTCCCCCGGCCCGCGCCGGGGCGCCTCAGACGCGGCCCCGGCACAGCTCGAGGAGCGTCATCGCGAGCGCGGTGCCGGGCTTGCCGAGCGCGTCCCGGTAGTGGGCGAGGACCTCCATCTCACGCGAGAGGTTCACGCGCCGCCCGCCCGAGCCGATGCGGGCCTCCTGGATCACCGCGGAGACCGCCATCCGTTCCTGGACCAGACCAATGATCCGGTCGTCGAGCGTGTCGATCCGTTCACGGGCACCGCCGATCAGCTCGGCGGCTTCAGGCGTACGGGCTCCCGTCCGCTCGGCGGGGCCCGCGGGTGCGGTCGTACGGGCCGGGGTCGTGGGCTGCTGCGCGGTGGCGGTCATGGTGGGGCTCCTCGCTGGAATCGGCTGGCGTCGGTGCCCCGGAGCGACAGGACCCGGAAACGACAGGACGCCCCGGGCCTTGTCGGCCCGGGGCGCCTGGGAAGTCGCTTGTCAGAGGATCAAGCAGCTCGACCATGGCAGCCGGCGGGCCGGTTGCCATAGGTAAAGAGGAAGCCGAGGTGCTTGTTCACGGGGTCAGTATGCCCCCAGGCGCGCGCGGCGGGTCAAACCGGATGTGTGAGCTGGCTCGCATCGTGAGAGGCGGGGCGAGCGGGGGCGCCGCCCGCCCCACTGCCACGGCCGACCCTGAGCCCCACCACGACGGGCCTCGG
The DNA here is from genome assembly GCF_056431945.1 of Streptomyces sp. NPDC045778. Taxonomy (NCBI): domain Bacteria; kingdom Bacillati; phylum Actinomycetota; class Actinomycetes; order Kitasatosporales; family Streptomycetaceae; genus Streptomyces; species Streptomyces sp. NPDC045778. The sequence goes on along the minus strand of NZ_JBWKJZ010000004.1, from coordinate 213,713 downwards.
CCACGGTGCTGGGCGGGCCCGTGAGCGGGGTCGGGACGGGCCCGCGGCAGGCGCGCGGGGGGTCTGCGGCAGGTCCGGGGCAGGTCCGGGGCAGGCCCGGGGCGGTCGTCGGAAGGCCTGCGTCGCCGGGGGCGGGGGCCCGGGCTCCGTCGGATACGACGAAGGCGCCACGGCCGGGCCCGTTAGAATCGACAAAACAACCCCAGCTCCAACCGCGCGCGCACCCCTCGTGCACCCTTCCGCTCACGAACCTCCTGCGCACGCTCAACGCCGGAAGGCCGCCGCCGTGTCCTCAGCGACTCCCGCTGCCGCCGCTCCCGACACCGTTCTGGTCGTCGACTTCGGAGCGCAGTACGCCCAGCTCATCGCCCGCCGCGTCCGCGAAGCCCGGGTCTACAGCGAGATCGTGCCGAGCACCATGCCGGTCTCCGAGATGCTCGCCAAGAACCCCGCGGCGATCATCCTCTCCGGCGGCCCGTCTTCGGTGTACGCGGAAGAGGCCCCGGCGGTCGACCGCGCCCTGTTCGAGGCGGGCGTCCCCGTCTTCGGCATGTGCTACGGCTTCCAGCTCATGGCCACCACCCTCGGCGGCACCGTCGACAACACCGGCGCCCGTGAGTACGGCCGCACCCCGCTCAGCGTCTCCAAGCCCGGCTCGACCCTCTTCGAGGGCACCCCGGCCGAGCAGTCCGTGTGGATGTCCCACGGCGACGCGTGCAGCGCCGCACCCGAAGGCTTCGCCGTCACCGCCTCCACGAACGTCGTCCCCGTCGCCGCCTTCGAGAACGACGAGAAGAAGCTCTACGGCGTCCAGTACCACCCCGAGGTCATGCACTCCACGCACGGCCAGCAGGTCCTGGAGCACTTCCTCTACCGCGGCGCGGGCCTGAAGCCGAACTGGACCACCGGCAACGTCATCGAAGAGCAGATCGCCGCCATCCGCGCCCAGGTCGGCACCAAGCGCGCCATCTGCGGTCTGTCCGGCGGCGTCGACTCCGCCGTGGCCGCCGCCCTGGTGCAGAAGGCCATCGGCTCCCAGCTGACCTGCGTGTACGTCGACCACGGCCTGATGCGCAAGGGCGAGACCGAGCAGGTCGAGAAGGACTTCGTGGCCGCCACCGGCGTGCAGCTGAAGGTCGTCGACGCCCAGGAGCGGTTCCTCGCCGCGCTCGCCGGGGTGTCCGACCCCGAGGAGAAGCGGAAGATCATCGGGCGCGAGTTCATCCGCGTCTTCGAGCAGGCCCAGGCCGAGATCATCGCCGAGGGCGCCGCGGGCGGCGAGGACGTCGCCTTCCTCGTCCAGGGCACCCTCTACCCGGACGTCGTCGAGTCCGGCGGCGGCACCGGCACCGCCAACATCAAGTCCCACCACAACGTGGGCGGCCTCCCCGAGGACCTCGAATTCCAGCTCGTCGAACCGCTGCGCCAGCTGTTCAAGGACGAGGTGCGCATGGTCGGCCAGGAACTCGGCCTGCCCGACGAGATCGTCCAGCGCCAGCCCTTCCCGGGCCCCGGCCTCGGCATCCGCATCGTCGGCGAGGTCACCAAGGACCGCCTCGACCTGCTGCGCGAGGCCGACGCCATCGCCCGTGAGGAACTCACCGCCGCCGGGCTCGACCGCGAGATCTGGCAGTGCCCCGTGGTGCTCCTCGCCGACGTCCGCTCCGTGGGCGTCCAGGGCGACGGCCGCACCTACGGCCACCCGATCGTGCTGCGCCCCGTCTCCTCCGAGGACGCCATGACGGCCGACTGGTCCCGTCTGCCGTACGACGTGCTCGCGAAGATCTCGACCCGCATCACCAACGAGGTCGCCGACGTCAACCGCGTCGTCCTCGACGTGACCAGCAAGCCGCCGGGCACCATCGAGTGGGAGTGACCCGACCGATGGGGCCGAGCCCCACGGCCGGCCCGGGCCTCCAGGCCCGCCCGCGCCCCCAGGCCTGAGAGCCGGTGCCGCCGCCCCCGCCGGGGACGGCGGCACCGGCTTTCTCACGTCCGCCGCGTCGTACGCACCGGCTGCCCCGGCTTCCACAGCCGCACGGCCAGATACTTCTCCTCCTCGATGGACGTCCGCACGACCTCCGTCAGCTCCACCCGGAACAGGTGGAACGCCGACGGGTCCGGCGGCCGCACCTCGTCCGCGTACAACTTCACCGTCTCCGGGTCGCTCACCTCCACCGCCCGGCCGGAGATCCGCACGTCCCCGCCGCCCATCTCCGTGCCCGACCCCGGATTCGCCTGGAGCGTGCACCGCGGATCGCGCCGCAGGTCCAGTGCCTTGAGCGAGCCCGGCATCATCCCGAGCCACAACTCGCCGTGCAGGAAGCGGACTTCGATGCCCGACGTGCGCGGCGACCCGTCCTTGCGCAGCGTCGCCAAAACGTGGTGGGTGAACTGCCCGAACCGCTCCTCGACCTGACCGGCCAGCTCGGGTTCCGCAGTCGTGAACGCTTCCCAGTTGCATGTCATGCCCACAGTCTGATGCCAATACCAGACACCTTCTGTCCCCCTTCCCGGACCTCCGTGCCCTCGCCAGGCACATCCGGCTCCGGACGCTCTTCCCCAGGGCGGCGTCTCCGGCCGCACCACCGCGCGCGACCCCGCACACCCGGACCGCTTCCGGGTGAACCCCTTCGGCATGCCCTTCGAGCACATCACCGTCAGCGACCTCGTCCTCGCCCACGGGGCGGGCCAGGTCCTCAAGGGGCGCCGCCGCGTCGACCAGGCCGCCTTCGCCGCCCACCCCGAGGTCCAGCTCGCCACCCGCGCCGAACCCGATCCGCTCGCCTGAACCCACCGCGCCCACCGTCCGGCCGGGCCCGTCCGAACCCCGCGTCAACACGCGTGAAACCGGACCACCCCCGCTGACCTGACCCGCGGAACACGCACAGGCGTCCGTACGGCACAATTCCCAGTCATTGCAGGGTAGTTCGCGGGCGTGTGGGCGGCGGCAGAGCCGGTCACGGGTTCGATCACGGCCTCGGCCGAGGGCGGGGAAGGCGGGGTACGCGGTGGCGGTGCAGGAAGCCAGGCAGAGCACGCACGGGGGTGGCTGCACGTGCGGCGACTGCCCGCACGGCGCACGCGAGGGGCATCGGCGTGCCGTGGCCGCCTTCCTCGCCAAGCGCGACGAGTTGGCGGCCGGACAGGGCGTGCCCGCGGCCGTCGTCCACTCGGCGGGCGCTTCCCGCCAGTGGGTGTCGGACGAGCTGACCCAGTCCGCCAAGGCCGTGGCCGAACGCGGGCGCGCCGAGGGGGTGGCCTGGCTCGCCCGGCTGTGGCGGTACACCCTCGCCGCCGTCTGGGCGGGCGTCGTCGCGCTCCTGCTCGTCCAGGCGCTCACGGCCCTCGGCACCGGCTGGACGGACACGCGCACGGCCGGACTGCTCGCCGCGCTCGCCGTGGCCTTCCTGCTCTCCGGTGCCGCGTATCTGCACCGCGCGCGTGGGGGTGTGCTCGCGCCCGTCATCGGCGAGGACAACCGTCTGTCCACCTCGCGTGCCGTCGCCGCCTCCTGGGTGCTGCTCGTCGTCTTCGCCGTGCTCGTCCTCGCGGGTGAACTCGCCACTGCCGCCGATGACGAGCGTGACGCCCTCATCGACGGCCTCCAACTCGACCGCGTCGCGGGCCTGGTGACCGTCCTCGCCGTCGTCTGCGCCGTCGCCGTGCTCGTCCGCCGGGTGGTGGGCCTCAGGGTCCTCGCGCAGAAGCTGCAGAAGGTGCGCGCCGACCGACCGAGGGCCGCAGACCTCCTCACCGACGACTCGGGCCGCGGCCACTTCGCGGACGCCCAGTACCTCCTCGTGAGCACCGCCGCCGTCGTCTTCGTCGCCGTCCGGCTCGCGCGGCGCCCCGAGCAACTGCCCGACCTGCCGTGGGGCCTCGCGCTCCTCGTGCTCGTATCGGCGGCCACATACGTGGCGGGCAAGTACTCCGAAGGCGGCCGGCCCGTGATCCTGTCCGTCGTCCGCGCCCGGGAGGCGGGCGACCTGGACGCGCCGATCCGCACAGGGGACGACATCGAGATCCGCGGCGCGGGATTCGTGCCACCCGGGGCGCAGAGCGCGGACCGGCTCGCCCGGATGGCCGTCCGCATCGGCACCGTCCACGTCCACGTGCCGCTCGTGCCGGTCGCCGGGGGCTTCACCAACCCCTCGGACACCGTCCTGACCGTGCCCGTGCCCGTCGACGTCGAGCCCGGCCGCGTCGACGTCCAAGTGGTCACGGCGGCGGGTGTCGAGACCAACCGCTGCACCATCGACGTGACGGACTGACCGCCCCGCCGCACCAGCCTCCGCACGGACCGTGCGACAGACCGTCCGGCAGCCCGCACCGCGTCGAACGGACGCATGTGCTCCCCCCTTCCGCGTGCCCGGAGCCACCCACCCCGTGGTTTCCGGGCATACCTCGTGCGATCCGCCGCACGCCACTGAGCGGCGGCTCCCTTTCCTACGTATCGTCAGTTGACGGCTCAACGGGAGAGGCGGCGGTCAGCCATGGTTCACGGCATGCGCACGGACACCCACAGCGGCTATGCGCGGCGGAACGACTGGCGGGACACCGCCACCCGATACGCCCTGCTCCCCTTGAGGATCTTCCTCGGTGTCACCTTCATCTACGCGGGCCTGGACAAGCTCACCGACAGCGCCTTCATGAAGGAGAGCGGCACCGGCTCGATCGGCGAGCAGATGCGCAACATCCGTGACATCTCCGCCATCCCCGAGCTTGTCGACCTGGCCCTGAAGAGCCCCGTCGGCTTCGGCTACGCCATCGCCCTCGGTGAACTGGCCGTCGGCATCGGCACCTTGATCGGCCTGCTCGCCCGGATCGCCGCGCTCGGCGGGGCGCTGATCTCGCTCAGCCTCTGGCTGACCATGAGCTGGTCCGCCGAGCCCTACTACTACGGCAACGACCTCGCCTACCTGATCGCCTGGCTGCCCCTCGTCCTCGCCGGGGCTTCCTTCCTCTCCGTCGACGCCTGGCTCGCCCGACGCCGCGAAGCCTCCGGGCTGAGAGTGCGCTAGCCCCGGCCCACCTCGCCCGCATGCGCCTCGCCCGGGCCGGTGGATCGCGGCCCGTCCTTACGGCCGACGGTGCGGCTGCCGCGGCTCTTGCGTATGCCGTGGGCCACGGTCGCCGTGGCGCCCGCGAGGCCCAGACCTCCCGACACGATCGGGATGATCACGAACCAGGGCGTGTCCCACAGGCCACCCGCGTCACCCGCGTAGACAAGGCCGGCGAGTGCCACGAAGACCCCCGCGACCAGCCGGCCCGGCTGGAACTCATGACGCAGCACGTGCCACCTCCGCCTGTCCGACGCCGACCTCGAGCCGCAGGTCGAGGGCGCCCTCGCCCTTGACGCCCGCGGGCGGGTCCAGCGTCACCCTCTTCTGCTTGTCGGGGGCGATGTCCACGTCCTGGCTGTCGTCGCTCGGCAGCTGGATGTCCCCGACGCCCACCTCGATCCTCAGGTCCACCTTGACGTCCTTGGGCACGATCACCTTCAGCTTCCCGGCGCCCACCTCCGCCCGCGTGTGCACCGTCTGGTCCTCGCGGAGGTCCACCCGGCTCAGGTCCAGGGTGGCCACGCCCGTCCCCAGCTCGTACCGCGGGCGGATGTCCGAGGCTGTGGGCGGGGTCCAGCCCTTGCGTATCCAGTCCGTCGTGATGTTCTTCGGCAGGGCCGCGGAGGTGGCGACGAGGGCGGCGATGATCACCGCGAGCAGGATGGAGCCCGCGCCCGTGCGCCCCAGGAAGGCACTGATCGCGATGCCGAGGCCGAGTACGCCGAGGGCGCAGGCGAACCCCGTCTGCAAGCTGGTGCCGAGCGGCTCGTCCTCCCAGGTCAGGCTCGTGCCGAGGCCGGCCGCGAGCAGGGCGGCCAGGAACACCCAGCCACCGATCCAGCGCGCCCCGCGACGTCCGGGCGGCTGCTTGTCCAAGGGCGGCGCGCCCCACGCGGGGGTGTGCCCCGGCGGTGGCTGATACTCCACCGCGATCGAGTCCGGGCCCCAGAAGTACTTGGGTGTGCCCTCGTCAGCGAGAGGGCTGCGCCACCAGGACGGGGCGCCGGTGACGGGCGGCGCCTTCGTCTCCGGCGGGGCGTCCGCGACGGCCTGGGCGGCCGCCGGGTCGGGGTCCGGCGTGCCGCGCTGTCGCGACCAGTACCCCGCACCGGCGAGGAGGAGGCCGAGGACGGCCGCGAAAGTCAGTGCTCCGCCATTGCTGATGAGGGTGAGGAACACACCGCAGCCGACGAGGGCGAAGAGGACCGCTGTCAGGGCGTGGCCGTCCACTCGGGCGGTCAGCAGTCGTCGCGCCTCGTTCTCCTCCTCCCCCTCATAGGGAATGAGCAGCCACGCGAAGCCGTAGAAGACCAGGCCGATACCGCTCGTGACCGCGAGCACGGCCAGGCCGATGCGGAAGATCACCGGGTCCATGTCGCAGTGCCGGCCGAGCCCCGCGCACACACCGCCCAGCTTGCGGTGCCGGCGGTCGCGGCGGAACTTCCGCTCGCGCGTGATCTCCGGCCCGCCCGGCTCCTCGGCCGTGGCGGACAGATGATCGCGCGGCGGGGCCTGCGGGCCGGGCGCGGGCTGCTGATCTGTCATGAGTCCATGGTGACGGCCCCGCCCCGCCCGCGGCAGTCGGGACAACCCTGGCCGAACCCTGATATCACCCCTGACGGCCCCGGAGCCGAGACCCTGACGCGGGGCCCCGCGCCCCGCGACCGCCCGCCCCGCGACCGCCCGCCTTCGACCTCGCGACCGTCCTCGCGACCGGCCCGCGACCGGCCCGCGACCGGCCGGTGACCGGCCCCGAGATCAGGGGAGTCTCGGGGATCGACCCTGATGCCCCGGCCCTCGCCCGCGTGTGACCATCGGTGGCATGCCAGACGCCGCAGCAGTACCCATCGAAGACGAGCGGCCGCTGCGGAAGCTCTACCGCAGCGGTGAGGGCCGCCTGCTCGGCGGGGTCGCGCGCGGTCTCGCGGGCCACCTCGGGCTGCCCGTCATCTGGGTGCGGCTCATCTTCATCGGGCTCTTCACGGCGAACGGCCTGGGCGCGCTGCTGTACGCGGCGTTCTGGTTCTTCGTGCCGCTCGGCGTGGGCGGCGTCGCAGCCCAGCGCGCCGCCGTGGTGACCACCGAGACGGCCCCGGACGGCCGCCGCAGACTCGTCGCCCGCAAGCCGGACAAGGGCCAGATCGTCGCGCTCCTCGCGATGCTCGCCGTCGCCATGGTCTTCGTCGGCAGCGTGGACCTCGGCGGCCCGACGAAGGCGTATCTCTGGCCGACGCTGCTCGTCGCCGCAGGTGTCGCCCTCGTCTGGCGCCAGGCGGACAACGCCCGGCGGGCCCGCTGGATGGAGGTCGGCCGCAAGCGCCGCACCCTGACGCTCGCCCGGACCGCGGCCGGAGTCCTCCTCGTCGGCGTCGGCGTGTCCGGCATCTTCGTGCTGCGCGGCTCCGCGTCCGACCTGGGCGCGGCGTTGCAGGCGGCGCTCGCCGTGCTCGTCGGCATAGCCCTGCTCGCGGGCCCCTATCTCGTCCGCATGACGCAGGACCTCTCCGAGGAGCGGCTGATGCGCATCCGTGCCCAGGAGCGCGCCGAGGTCGCCGCCCACGTGCACGATTCGGTGCTGCACACCCTGACGCTCATCCAGCGCAACGCCGACAGCCCGGGCGAGGTCCGCCGCCTGGCCCGGGCCCAGGAGCGCGACCTGCGTGCCTGGCTGTACAAGCCGGAGGGCACCGGCAAGGAGGAGGCGGAGGAGCCCGACACCCTCGCCGAGGCGGTCCGGCGCAGCGCCGCGGAGGTCGAGGACAAGCACGGCGTCCCCATCGAGGTGGTGGTCGTCGGCGACTGCCCGCTCGACGAGCGCCTGACAGCACAGATGCAGGCAGCGAGGGAAGCGATGGTGAACGCCGCCAAGTACGGTGGCGAGGGCGGTGCGGTGCAGGTCTTCGCCGAGGTGGAGGGGGAGACGGTCTTCGTGTCCGTCCGCGACCGCGGCCCGGGCTTCGACCTGGACGCGGTACCGGACGACCGCATGGGCGTACGAGAATCGATCATCGGCCGCATGCAGCGCAACGGCGGTACGGCGCGGCTGCGCACAGTGCCGGGCGGCGGCACGGAAGTCGAGCTGGAGATGGAGAGGACGGCGGCGACATGAGCGACGCGACCGAAGCGAGCGGGCCCGTGGATCCGGCCGCCGGGGCAGTGGAAGCCGGGGCCGAGGGCGGGGCCGGCGCCGCGCGGCGGGTGAAGGTCGTCCTGGTCGACGACCACCGGATGTTCCGCACGGGAGTGCAGGCGGAGATCGGCCAGACCGAGCGCACGGGTGTCGAGGTCGTCGGCGAGGCGGCGGACGTCGACCAGGCGGTCACGGTGATCACGGCGACGCGGCCCGAGGTCGTGCTGCTCGACGTGCATCTGCCGGGTGGCGGCGGAGTGGAGGTCCTGCGCCGCTGCGCGCCGTTGATGGCGGACGTGGAGAGCCCGGTGCGGTTCCTCGCGCTGTCGGTCTCGGACGCCGCCGAGGACGTCATCGGCGTCATCCGGGGCGGCGCCCGCGGCTATGTCACCAAGACCATCACCGGCACCGACCTGGTCGACTCGATCTTCCGGGTCCAGGAGGGCGACGCGGTGTTCTCGCCGCGCCTCGCCGGGTTCGTCCTGGACGCCTTCGCGTCGACGGACGCGGCGCCGGTAGACGAGGACCTGGACCGTCTCACGCAGCGCGAGCGCGAGGTCCTGCGCCTCATCGCGCGCGGGTACGCGTACAAGGAGATCGCCAAGCAGCTGTACATCTCCGTGAAGACGGTCGAGTCGCATGTGTCGGCGGTCCTGCGGAAGCTCCAGCTGTCGAACCGGCACGAGCTGACGAGGTGGGCGACGGCACGGCGACTCGTCTGACGGCGCCGCCACACCCCGCACTCACGCCACCCGCGTCGCCCCCGCGAACGGCATCTGGTCGATGGGGGCCAGGCGGACCGGGGCGCTGGGGTTGGGGGCGTGGATCATCTGGCCGCCGCCCACGTAGAGGCCGACGTGGCTGATGCCGGAGTAGAAGAAGACCAGGTCGCCCGGTTGGAGTTCGGAGCGTCCGACGCGACGGCCCGCGTCGATCTGGGCGTAGGTCGTGCGTGGCAGCGAGACGCCGGCCGCGCGGTAGGCGGCCTGGGTGAGGCCGGAGCAGTCGAAGGCGTTGGGGCCCGTGGCGCCCCATACGTAGGGGCTGCCGAGCGCCTTGTGGGCGTACGCGACGGCTTGTGCGGCGCGGGCGGTGGGGGCCTTCGCGGTCCCGGTAGGGGCCGTGCCGCGCGTGTCGGCACGGGAAGCCCGGTCGGAGCCCGCGGGGCTGTCACCGCCGTCACCGCCGTCGCCGCGCTCGGTGGCGGCGAGGCGTGCCCGTTCGTCGGCGGTGAGCCGGGCGAGCAGCCGCTTGGCCTCGGCGAGCTTGCCGGTGACGGTCTTCTTGTGTTTCCTCAGGTCCGCCTGGCGCGTCTTGAGGTCCCCGAGGGTGTCGTCGGCCTCGGTGTGGAGCTGGTCGAGTTCCCGGACCTGCCGCCGTACGTCGGCGACCTCGGCGGCCTGACGTCGGCCCGCGCGGTCGGCGAGGGCGGCCCGGTCGAGGAAGGCGTCCGGGTCGGCGGAGAGCGCGAGCCGGACGGACGGGTCGATGGCTCCGGTGCGGTACTGGGCGGTGGCCAGGGAGCCCAGGCCCTGGCGCGCGGAGTTGAGCCGCTCCGTCTTGCGGGCGGCCTCGTCGCGCAGGTCTCGTAGGGACTCCTCGGCGCGGTCGGCCTTCTCCTTGGCGCCGTTGTACTTCTCGGTGGCGACCTCCGCCTCGCGGTAGAGCTGGTCGACCTTGGTCTTCACCTCGCCCGGGGAGAGGCGTGGCTCGGCGTGTCCTGTGCCCTCGAAGGCGGTCGCCGTGGCGGCCGACGCGAGGGCGAGAGTGGCGGCGGTGCGGGCGGTATGGCCGCTGAGCGGGCGCTGTTTCGGCTTGCGGTGCTGTGCCACGGAGGCTCCACGTCCTTCCACAGTGGCCAGGTCCGGGTCCGGCGGCGCCTCGCACAGGGGGGACGGGGCGCCGCCGGACTTCTCGGCGGTGGTGCCCGGCTGCCGTCCCTGGTCCGGACGACGGTGGGGAGCCGGTCACCGGTCATGGACGCTAAACCTCGCCGTCACCGGGTCGTGCCCTGTTGTGCGGAAGTGGCGCCCGCGGCCCGCTCGTGACCGGACGCGACCACCTCGGCGGCCGGTCGGAGTCCGCTTCACCCGCTCCTGTGACCGATGTGGCGTTTGTGGCCCACCTGCCTGATGGGGGGTGATACGGGCCCGGTTAGGCTCCGCCCCATGGACGTACTCATCCATCTCTTCGTCGGCCTGCACATCATCGGCATCGCCTCGCTCCTGGGCGGCTTCCTGACCCAGATGAAGGCGATGGGTGAGGGCACGGCCCGCTTCAGCCCCGCGATGCTGCACGGCGCGCTCACCATGTTGATCACTGGCGTGGTCCTGGTCGGCCTGAACCAGGCCGACGACAACGAGGTCAACAACCTCAAGATCGGCATCAAGATGGCGGTCCTCGTCGTGATCCTCGGGCTGGTGTACCTGAAGCGGGACGAGGAGAAGGTGGACAAGGCGATGTTCGGCGCGGTCGGCGCGCTGACGACGGCGAACATCTTCATCGCCGTCCTGTGGACGTAGCCGCCCGCCGCCCACGTTTTCGGCCCTCTACGGAGAAGAGCGAATCTTCTCCGTAGAGGGCCGAAAAGTAGAGGGCCGAAAACGTGTCGCCGTCCTACGGAGACGTGGCTCAGGCGGGCCGGACCACGCTGTGGATCGGCATGTAGTAGATCGACTCGACGCGTACGTTCGCGCCCGGCTTGGGGGCGTGGATCATCTTGCCGTTGCCTATGTAGATCCCGACGTGGCTGATGTCGTCGTAGAAGAAGACCAGGTCACCGCGTTTGGCGCTGGAGGTGGACACCTTGGTGCCGGCCTTCACCTGGTCCCAGGTGGTGCGGGGCAGCGAGATCCCGGCGGTCCTCCACGCGGCCTGTGTGAGCCCCGAGCAGTCGTACGAGCCGGGGCCGGTGGCGCCCCACACATAGGGCTTGCCGATCTGCTGCTCGGCGAAGGAGATCACCTTCTCGGCCTTCGCGGCGTACCCGCCGCCCGTGCTCCCGGAACCGGAGCCGGAACCGGAACCGGAACCCGGGCCCGAGCCGGAATCCGAGCCGGAGCCGGAGTCGGCGCCCGACCCCGCCCCCGTCCCGGACCCGGCCCCAGCCCCCGAGCCTTCGCCGGAGCCCCGCTCCCGCTCGCGCTCCCGCCGCGCCTCCTCCGCCTTCCGCTTGCGCTCCGCCTCGGCCTGCTCACGGGCCAGCTCGGCGGCCTTGCGCCGGGCGGCCTCCTGCTTCCGCTTCTCGATGGCGGCGAGCCGCGCCTTGTCCTCGGCGGTCAGCTTCGAAAGGAGCGTGCGGGCCTCGCCGAGCTTGGCCTGGACGGTCTGCTTGCTCGTCTTCAGCTCGTCACGGGAGGCGCCGAGCGTCTTCAGGCTCTTCGCGGCCTTCGCGCGCTGCTTGGTGGCCGCGACCTGCTGGGTCCGGTAGTCGTCGACCGCCTTCTTCTGGCGGCTGGTGAGCCGGTCCGCGAGGTGGTTCTGGTCGAAGAAGCCCTTCGGGTCGTCGGCGAGCATCATCGCGGCGGTCTCGGAGACGGCGCCCGTGCGGTACTGGGCGGCCGCGAACGAGCCGAGCCGCTGACGGGCCTCGTTCAGGTCGTCCGTGCGCTCGGCGACGTCGTCCAGGAGCTTGTCGACGTGCTTGCGCTGCTTGTCGGTGCGTTCCTTGGCCGAGTTGTACTTCTGGGTGGCCACGCCCGCCTGGTGGTACAGGTCGTCGACCTTCTTCTGGACCTCTTCGAGACTCGGCTCGGCGGGCCCGGTGGGCCGTGAGGGGGCGGACGGCGCCGCGTTCGCGCTCTGTGACAGGAGCGCTACGGAGGTCAGCGCGGCCGTGGTGATGCCGAGGCCGGGGGCGGTGCGCGCCAGGGGTGAGCGGGTGCGCGGCTTGCGGTGCGACGCCAAGGGAGGCGACTCCTTCCGTGGACCGCCTACCGGGTTAGCTGTCGGGTTCGGGCGGTTCGGAAGGGCTGCCCTACCGGCCCGTACGCGGTGCGGCGGGACGGATTCACCCCAAGATCATGGTGGGTCCCCGGCTCCGGGCGCGCCGGGATCGGCGCGCGTGGGACTCGGCGGAGGCCGCGCGGCCCGGCGTGGTTCGCCGGTTTGGGGGGACGTGCGGCCCGCGGAGCACGCTAGCCAACTCCTGTGGCGCGGGGGAAGATTGATGTTCGATATGCCCGATACATTTTCGTGACTTTATGCACCCTCGCCGCGCCCCCGCACCCTCCCCGGCACCGCCCTGACCCGCCTCACCTGCGGCGTGGCCCCGCGTGGCCGCCCCGCGGCGCCCCGTGGGGCGGGCCCGGGCGGCCGCGGCGGTGGCCGGAACCCGGGGCGGGTTGTCAGTGGGGCCGCCTAGACTCGGGAGGCGATGAGCAGCCTCTTTGACGACAGCTTCCTGGCGGACCTCAAGCCCTCGCAGGGCGCTGAGGAGGAGCCCCCGCCGCCGCCCGAGGACAGCGCTCCGGAGCCGATTCCGGACGACCTGTTCGACGGGAAGTTCGACGCGCCCGCGCCCCGTGACGGGTACTACCGGGACGGTGCCCCGCGCCCGGCCCTCGACCCGGCGGCCCTCCTCGACGGGCTGAACGAGAACCAGCGCGCGGCCGTGGTGCACGCCGGCTCCCCCCTGCTCATCGTCGCGGGCGCGGGCTCCGGCAAGACCCGCGTGCTGACGCACCGCATCGCGTATCTGCTCGCCGAGCGCGGGGTGCACCCCGGCCAGATCCTCGCGATCACGTTCACGAACAAGGCCGCGGGCGAGATGAAGGAGCGCGTCGAGCAGCTCGTCGGCCCGCGCGCGGGCGCGATGTGGGTGTCGACGTTCCACAGCGCGTGCGTGCGCATCCTGCGCCGCGAGTACAAGAAGCTGGGCTTCACGTCCTCCTTCTCGATCTACGACGCCGCGGACTCCAAGCGCCTGATGGCCCTGGTCTGCCGGGACCTGGACCTGGACCCGAAGAAGTTCCCGCCCAAGTCCTTCAGCGCCAAGATCTCGAATCTGAAGAACGAGCTGATCGACGAGGAGGACTTCGCCGCCCAGGCCGCCGACGGCTTCGAGAAGACCCTCGCCCAGGCGTACGCGATGTACCAGTCGCGGCTCCGCGAGGCCAACGCCCTCGACTTCGACGACCTGATCATGACGACGGTGCACCTCCTGCGCGCCTTCCCGGACGTGGCCAAGCACTACCGCCGCCGCTTCCGCCACGTCATGGTCGACGAGTACCAGGACACGAACCACGCGCAGTACGCGCTGGTACGCGAGCTGGTCGGCCCCTCTCTCGCGGAGGGCGAGGAAGGCGAGGAGCCCGGCGAGCTGTGCGTGGTCGGTGACGCCGACCAATCAATCTACGCCTTCCGCGGTGCCACGATCCGCAACATCCTCCAGTTCGAGGAGGACTACCCGGACGCCACCACGATCCTCCTGGAGCAGAACTACCGCTCCACGCAGACGATCCTCAGCGCCGCCAACGCGGTCATCGAGCGCAACGAGAGCCGCCGCCCCAAGAACCTGTGGACGAACGCCGGCGCGGGCGCGGGCATCATCGGCTACGTCGCCGACACCGAGCACGACGAGGCGCAGTTCGTCGCCGACGAGATCGACCGGCTCACCGACGCGGGCGACGCGAAGTCCGGCGACGTCGCCATCTTCTACCGGACGAACGCGCAGTCGCGTGTCTTCGAAGAGATCTTCATCCGCGTCGGCCTGCCCTACAAGGTCGTCGGCGGCGTCCGCTTCTACGAGCGCAAGGAAGTCCGCGACGTCCTCGCCTACCTGCGGGTTCTCGCCAACCCGGAGGACGGCGTCCCCATGCGCCGCATTCTGAACGTGCCGAAGCGCGGCATCGGCGACCGCGCCGAAGCCATGATCGACGCGCTCGCGCAGCGCGAGAAGATCTCCTTCCCGCAGGCCCTGCGCCGCGTGGACGAGGCGTACGGCATGGCGGCCCGCTCGGTCAACGCCGTCAAGCGGTTCAACACGCTGATGGAGGAGCTGCGTACCGTCGTCGAGTCGGGCGCGGGCCCCGCCGTCGTCCTGGAGGCCGTGCTCGAGCGGACCGGATATCTGGCGGAGCTGCAGTCCTCCACGGACCCGCAGGACGAGACGCGCATCGAGAACCTCCAGGAACTGGCCGCCGTGGCCCTGGAGTTCGAGCAGGACCGCCGGGAGGGCGAGGCCGCGTCGCTGTCCGACTTCCTGGAGCAGGTGGCGCTCGTCGCCGACTCCGACCAGATCCCCGACGAGGAGGACGACGGCTCGGGTGTCATCACGCTCATGACGCTGCACACCGCCAAGGGCCTCGAATTCCCGGTCGTCTTCCTGACGGGCATGGAGGACGGCGTGTTCCCGCACATGCGCGCCCTCGGCCAGACCAAGGAGCTGGAGGAGGAGCGCCGCCTGGCGTACGTCGGCATCACGCGCGCGCGGGAGCGGCTCTACCTCACGCGGTCCTCGATGCGCAGTGCCTGGGGCCAGCCGTCGTACAACCCGCCGTCGCGGTTCCTGGAGGAGATCCCGGAGACCCACCTGGAGTGGAAGCGGACGGGTTCCGTCGGCGCGCCCGTCTCCTCGGGCCCCGCCGGGGGAGTGGCGTCCTCGCTGTCGTCGTCGCGCTCGCGCGCGGGGGGCGCGCAGGGGTTCGCCACGCGCCGGGCGGCGGAGAAGCCGGTGGTCTCGCTCGTCGTGGGCGACCGCGTCACGCACGACCAGTTCGGCCTCGGCACGGTGGTCGGCGTGAAGGGCACGGGGGCGAACGCCGAGGCGACGGTGGACTTCGGAGGCGAGAAGCCGAAGCGCCTGCTGCTGCGGTACGCGCCGGTGGAGAAGCTCTGATCGATGCCCCGTGGAGGGGGGCGAGGGGGCTCTGCCGCCTCCACCAGGAGGGCGGCGGTGCTCGCTCCGCCTACGTCGGGTCCAGGCCGTGGCTGCGCAGCCACGGCAGGGGGTCTATCGCGGAGCCGCCGCCGGGGCGCACCTCGAAGTGCAGGTGGGGGCCGGTGGAGTTGCCGGAGTTCCCGGAGTAGGCGATGGTGTCGCCCGCCTTCACGGGGCCGTTGGAGATCTTGTGCGTGGAGAGGTGGCAGTACCACGTCTCCGTGCCGTCCTTGGCGGTCACGATCGCCATGTTCCCGTAGGCGCTGTTCCACTTCGTGGAGACGACGCCGTCGGTCGCGGCCAGCACGGGCGTGCCGTACGACACGGGGAAGTCGATCCCAGAGTGCTGTGACATCCAGTTGACGCCCGCCTGGCCGTAGTAGGCGCTCAGGCCGTGCTGCGAGACGGGGAGCGCGAACTTCGGGCGCAGCCGCTCCTTGCGCGCGGCCTCGGCGACCGCCTTCCTGTGCGCGGCGTCCTTGGCGGCCTTGAGGTCAATACGTTCCTGCGTACGGCTCGCGCGGTCGGCGAAGTCACCCGCGTCGGCCGAGAGGTTGGCCAGCTGCGTGTCGAGCTTGTTGTTCGCGGCGGACGGCTGCACGGTCGCGGCGTCCGGGGCGGCCGCCGCCCGCGTCTCCTTCTTGTCGTCGCCGCCTCCGCTGAGGCCGCTCACCGACGCGGCAGCCACTCCCGCGACGCCCATCACGCACGCCGACGGCACGGCGACGGTGAGCAGCGCGGAGCGCTTGGCGGGGGAGCGGCGCGACCGGGTGCGGGTGCGCGGGGCGGCGGCGCGCGTGGAGCGCGGGCGCTCGGAGGGGGCGTGTTCGCTGGAACTCGCACCCGCTTCGATGTCGCCGAGTGCGTCCCCGGGCGTGTCGTCGGCAGGGAACTCGTGCTCGTCGGCGGCCGGTTGGTCGTACGCGCCGTAGGAGCCGGAGGCGGTGTCGCCGTTTTCGTAGGCGTCACCCGTGTCGGGAGCGGCTCCGCCGGCCTCGTCCGGCTCCTCGGTCCTGTACGTCGCGCCGTACGGTTCATGGCCGTCGTCGGAGTTCCAGGCGGTGGCGTCGTACGCGCCGGTGTCGAAGACCTGGGTGGCCCACTGGCCGGTCTGCTGGGCGTCGCTCCAGGTAGCGGGGGACCAGCTGGCGGTGGTTTCGGGGCCGGGCTGCGCCGGGATGTCCGCGAGCTGCTGGTACCCGCCGGTGTCCCACATGCCCGTGGTCTCGTGGCTGCCCGTGTCGTACGGGGAGAGGCCCTGCGGGGCGCTGAAACCGTCGTGGCCCAGGGGCTGCTGGCCCGTCGTGGCCCACTGGCCGGTGTCGTAGGCCTGGCCCGGAAGCTCACCGAAGAGCGGGTCGGAGGGGAAACCTCCGCCGGCCGCGAACCCGGAGCCGGAAGTGTCGAAGACGCCCGTGCCGTCGTACGCGCCTGGGGCGTTGAACCCGGTGGCGGTGAAGGTGCCGGTGGCGTAGCCGTCGTACCCGTAGCCGACGTGCTGCGCGCTCTGGTCGTAGGAACCGTAGGGAGCGTAGTCGGCGTCGGGTGCCGGGGCCGGAGCGGGGGTCCCCGGCGGGTGACGGTCGTTCACCAACTTCTCTTTCGCCTCGACAGCATGGGGGCTGGCAGCGCAGTGCCGCGACTGTACCCGGCGGTATGCGGGCGCGACAATCTTCGGCAGGTTCCGTGCTCGCAGGAAACGGGCATTCGGCCGCCTTTCGGCGGACTGCGGGCACAGGCTTGGCCTTGCGTTCGAGGAATGTTCGAGGTCGGCGGGGTGTGGACGCGGTGGGGCGCGCGCCTCGGCGGGCCGTCCGGCCGTCGTCACACAGCGGCCGGACGGGCCGTCGGGCTCCGTCCCACCCGGAGGAGGGGCGCCCTTCGCGCCCCGCGGGTCAGGCGACCGTCAGGCCGCCTGTCTGCGCCGGGGTGTCGGCGGCGGGCTCCGCGAGGTCGAGCGCCTGCCGGATCGCCGAGGCGACGGCGGGGTGCACCGGCAGGGCGAGGTGTCCGATGCCGGAGACGCGCACGTTCTGCGCCATCAGGTCGGGGTGGTCGACGCAGGCCGTCTCCACCGGGTCCATGAGCTGGTCGAGTTCGCTCCAGAAGCTCACGAACTGCGTGCGGCAGCCCGGCGCGGGCTGCCGCAGCTCCTCGATGACGTCCGATCCCGGCCGCATCTGGCGGACGATCGGGTGCGCGTCCGCCAGCGGCACGACGCGGGTGCCCGTGTGCGGGGTGCCGAGGGTGACCAAGGTGCGGACGCGGGCGTCGCCGCCGAGACGCTGCGCGTAGTAGCGGGCGATGAGGCCGCCGAGGCTGTGGCCGACGATGTCCACGCGCTCATGGCCCGTGCGCTCGCAGATCTCCTCCACATGGCGGCCGAGCAGCTCGGCCGCCGTGCGGATGTCGCAGGTCAGCGGCGAATAGTTGAGGGATTCGAGGTGCTGCCTGCCGTGCTGGGCGAGGCTGCGGCGCAGCAGGACGAAGACGGAGCGGTTGTCGATGAAGCCGTGCAGGAGCAGGACCGGTGGCTTGTCCCGCGCCGGGAGCCGCGGGGCGTCGGGAGGCGGGGGCTGTGGGGCCGGGCGCCGCTCCTGGACGATGCCCGAGGGGTACAGCAGCAGGTGCCCGGCGAGAATCGCCAGCTCCAGGGCCGTCGCCTTCAGCAGGGCGATGGGGAGTCCCGCCAGTCTCGCGGGCAGCAGCGCGCCGCAGAGGCGAAAGGGGTGGATCCTCGTGACCGTCATGTCGACCTCCCGGTCGGCACACGGGCAGACACCCTCGTCCCCCGTGTGCCCCTCATGGGAAGCCCTGGTCGAGGCATGACGAACCACGATGCGTCGCACCGCGGGCGACACACCGCCGCCACCATGCCGTGCGGCTGACGGCATGGTGGTGCGGCGGCCTCGCAGCGGCTCCCCTCGCGCGGCCCCCGGCTCTCGCCCCGTGAAACGGGAGCGGCGCAGCGAACGTGTCCCACCGTGTGATTTCCCCCTCCCTCTCCACCACGAAACGGCGTGCTGCGCGATGCTGGGGATAACGTTCGTTCACCTACCCGGCCGGTGCGGCGCGGGGTATCCGTGCTGGGACAGCGGAATTTCCGTACATGGACGTCGGTACATGGAGGCAGTGATGGGTGTGGGAGCCGGTCCGATCCGCGTGGTGGTCGCCAAGCCGGGGCTCGACGGCCACGATCGCGGGGCCAAGGTGATCGCGCGGGCGCTGCGCGACGCCGGCATGGAGGTCATCTACACCGGCCTGCACCAGACGCCCGAGCAGGTCGTCGACACGGCCATCCAGGAGGACGCCGACGCGATCGGCCTGTCCATCCTGTCCGGGGCGCACATGACGCTGTTCGCCCGCGTCATCGAACTCCTGAAGGAGCGCGACGCGGCGGACATCCAGGTCTTCGGCGGCGGCATCATCCCCGAGGAGGACATCCCGCCGCTCAAGGAGATGGGCGTGGCGGAGATCTTCACGCCGGGGGCGACGACCACGGCGATCGTGGACTGGGTCCGGGGCAACGTACGGCAGCACACCGAGGCCTAGGACCGCGCGCGCTCCCCGGGGCCGGCCCCTGAGGGCTTCCCCGGGCCGGGCGGTGGCGTGCCTCACGGCGTCAGCTCCTCCCGCATCGCCGCGCGCAGGCGCAGGGTGGTGACCAGGCGCTGGAACGCCTCCGACCAGTAGCCACCGGCGCCGGGCGCGGAGTCCTCGCCCTCGTCCGGCACGGCCGTGAGGGCGTCGAGCCGCACGGCCTCGGCCGGGTCGAGGCAGCGCTCCGCGAGGCCCATGACGCCGCTGAAGCTCCAGGGGTAACTGCCCGCGTCACGCGCGATGTTCAGCGCGTCGACCACCGCGCGGCCGAGGTCGGGGGCCCAGGGCACGGCGCACACGCCGAGCAGCTGGAAGGCCTCGGACAGGCCGTGCGCGTCGATGAAGCCCGCCACCCACGCGGCCCGCTCGGGCGCGGGCAGGGCGGCGAGGAGCTTGGCGCGCTCCGCGAGGGACACCGCGCCCGGGCCCGCCGCGTCCGGCGCCGACGGAGGACCGAGCAGCGCCCGTGACCAGGTCGCGTCGCGCTGGCGGACGGCGGCGCGGCACCACGCGGCGTGCAGCTCGCCGCGCCAGTCGTCGGTGACGGGGAGCGTCACGATGTCGGCCGGGGTGCGGCCGCCGAGTCTGCGCTGCCAGGTCGCGAGGGGCGCGGCCTCCACCAGCTGGCCCAGCCACCAGGAGCGCTCACCCCGCCCCGCGGGCGGCTTGGGGGTGACGCCGTCGCGCTCCATGCCCGCGTCGCACTCGTGCGGCGCCTCCACGGTGAGCGTCGGCGTGCTCGCGGTGCGGTCGAGCGCCACGCAGGAGGCGGCGCGGTCGGCCATGCGGGCGGCGAGCGCCGAGGTCGGCAGGGCGGAAAGCAGCTCGGCGGCCGTGGAGCGGACGTTGCGGCTGCGGTCGCCCAGGGCCTGCTCCAGGAACGGCTCGTCGGCCGGGCCAAGGCCCGTGCGCAGCGAGTCCAGGAACATGAGCCGGTCCTCGGCGCGCTCCGTCGCCCAGGTGCCGGCCAGGAGGGCGCGCGCGGCGCCGGGGTCGTGGGCGCGCAGCGCGGCGAGCAGCGCGACGCGCTCCGCGAACAGGCCTTCCTGCCAGCGGCGTTCCACCTCCGCCCCGTCCCGCGCCGCGGTGGCCGTGGCGCGGTGCGGGGCGGCGCGCAGCGCGAACTTCCAGTCCGGGTTGAGCCCCGCGAGCCACAGGGCGCGCGGGCCCGCGAAGGCCAGGGCCTGGGGGCGCAGGTCGGTGCGGCCGCGGGCCGCGGTCAACAGCGCGGGCAGCAGCTCCGGCGGGGCCGTGAAACCCCGGTCGTTGGCCAGGGCCAGCCACTGGGGCAGCAGCTCCATGAGGTCGGGCGCGGTGCCGCGGCGCCCGCCGCCCGCGGTGGGGTGGTCGGCGAGCAGGCTCGCGAGGCGGCGCCGGGCCGCGGGCGGCACGACGGGCCGGGGGTCCTCGGGGGCGGGCGCGGGGCGCGCGGCGGCGGGCGCCGGACGCAGGCCCGCCCTGCGGTGCACCGTCTGGACGGCCGCCGCGTCCAGGAGGGCGGTGGGGGCCTCCTTGCCGGGCGCGTCCAGGGGAGGCGTGCGCCGGTCGGTGCCCAGGAGCGCCGCCGTCACCAGCTCTTCCCAGGGGGTGTGGGTGAAGGCTTCCGCGGCTCGGGCGGGGCGGGGGTCCGCCGGTGGCCGCGTACGGGCCGGGGGGTGGGCCCCTGCCGCAGGTGTCGGGCGTGGTGGGGCGGCGGGCTCCGCGTCGGGCGTATGCGGTGCCCGCGCGTGGGCGGTGGGTGTCGTCATCTTCGCTCGCTCTCCTCTCGCAGCCGCACGGTCTCCGTCGTGCCGTCCGCCCAGGCCGCCAGCGGGGTGAAGCCCTGGTGGCCGCACTCGCCGAAGACGGTGAGCGGGGCGCCCCCGGACAGCGCGACCAGACGCCACAGGCCGGAGCGGGACGCGGCGGCCGGGGTGAGGGGCAGGGCCGTGTCGCCGTCCGCGTCGGCCAGTTGCCATCGCGCTTGCGCGCCGGGGCCCCTGCCGGGGGCCGGGACCGGTATCACCCGGGCCAGGGTGGCCGGCCAGGCGTCCAGCCACGGGTCGTCGCACAGCGCCTCGCCGTAACGGGCTGTGGCCGCTGCCGGGGGCAGGCCCGGCGGGCGGTGCGTGGTGGGGGCCGGGGCCGTGAACTGCTCGCCCAGGTCGGCGCGGAGCCCGTGGGCCGCGGGGTCGGCGGCGTACGGAACCAGCTCGGCGTCCAGGGCCAGGCCGACCGGCAGGCTGAGGGCGGGGGCGCGGCCCGCCGCCCCGTACGACAGGAGCAGGGCCGTGCGCCCGGACCGCTCGCCGTGCACCCAGACGCGGCGGGTGGTGAGCTTGCTGTCCGCCGTGTCGTACTGCGCGAGGACCTGCCAGGTGTCCCTGACCGGCGCGCCCTGGGCCGGTGCGGGCAGGCCGACGCGGGAGCGGACCGTGGCCGCCAGCGCGGCGGGGAGCCGGTCGCGGTGCAGCCAGCCCGAGGCGAGCAGGTGCAGCAGGGCGCACTCCTCCAGGAGCCGGGCGGGCCAGCCCGATCCGGAGGAGGGTATGGCCGCCGACTCCCGCACCCGCGCCGCGAGTCCGGGGGCCTGGGCATCGACCATGCGGGCGGCCGTCTCCTCCCACAGTCCGTACCCGGAGTGCTCGGCCGTGGCCAGGCCGCCGCGCAGCAGGTCGGCCAAGCGTCGCTCCAGCTCCGTCGCGCCCGCCGTGACGCGCTCGGCGCGGCGCTCCGCCCGCTTGCGCGCGGCCTCCGGGTCGGCGGCCGTCCGCTGCGGCGCCGCGGCCGCGGCGGGGCTCCGCTTCGCCTCCGCTCTTTCGCGTCGCGCGTCCAGCCACTGCCGCGCCCAGTCCGGCGGCACCGCGCCTTCCGGCACCGGGCCCGCCGATCCGCCGGTGTCCGCCGATCCGCCCGTGTCCGCCGATCCGCCCGTGTCCGTCGATCCGCCAGGTCCGGCCGCCCCGCCAGGCCCTGTTGACCTGTCAGGAGCCCCCGAGCCGCCGCCCGCGCCCGCCCAGAGCAGCAGCAGGCCGAGCGCGTGCTTGCAGGGGAACTTGCGGCTCGGGCAGGTGCACTTGTAGGCCGGGCCCGCCGCGTCCGCCACGTCGATCACCGTCTGGTACGGCTTGCTGCCGCTGCCCTTGCACAGTCCCCACACCGCCCCCTCGCCCGAACTGCCCGCCTGCGACCACGGCCCGGCGACGCCGAGCCTGCTTCCCGCCTTGAGTGACGGCGCGTCAGGTGCCAGTGCCAGCACCTGGTCCGCCGTCCAGCGCACCCCCTGCTGAGTCATGTCACCGACGGTAGGTCCCGCCACTGACAATCAGCGGTGAGGGCGGCATTTATGCAGGTCAGGGGCGCGACGGGGGCGATTGTCAGTGGCGTGGTGCACCGTGGAACCACATCGCGGCCGAGTCGTCGGCGAGGCCGCGTCGTTGCCGACGCATGCGCGCTTCGGGTGGCTCGCGCATGCCCGAGCTTGAGGGGGACCACCATGACCGTTTCCGTGGAGCCGACCGGCGGCCGCGCCGCGTCCGCGGGGCCCGCGGAGGGCGGCGGGGAGAGTGCGGCGCAGGAGCTGCGGCCGCACGCCGAGGACGCCTTCGCCGCCGAACTCGCCGCGCTCGCCGCGCAGGACGACCGGCCGCGCCCGGCCCGCTGGCGGCTCTCGCCCTGGGCCGTGGCCACGTATCTGCTGGGCGGCACGCTGCCGGACGGGACCGCGATCACGCCGAAGTACGTGGGCCCGCGCCGCATCGTCGAGGTCGCCGTCACCACGCTCGCCACCGACCGCGCCCTGCTGTTGCTCGGCGTGCCCGGCACCGCGAAGACCTGGGTGTCCGAGCACCTCGCGGCGGCGGTCAGCGGCGACTCGACGCTCCTGGTGCAGGGCACCGCGGGCACCCCCGAGGAAGCCATTCGCTACGGGTGGAACTACGCGCAGCTCCTCGCCCACGGCCCCAGCCGCGACGCGCTCGTGGCCAGCCCGGTGATGCGCGCCATGGCCGAGGGCATGACGGCCCGGGTCGAGGAGCTGACCCGCATCCCCGCCGACGTACAG
The DNA here is from genome assembly GCF_056431945.1 of Streptomyces sp. NPDC045778. NCBI lineage: Bacteria > Bacillati > Actinomycetota > Actinomycetes > Kitasatosporales > Streptomycetaceae > Streptomyces > Streptomyces sp. NPDC045778. Next base: position 190,995 of record NZ_JBWKJZ010000004.1, on the reverse strand, counting down.
GACACGCTGATCACGATCCTGTCGGAGAAGACCCTGCCCATACCGGAGTTGGGGGAGGAGGTGCAGGCCGTCCGCGGCTTCAACCTGATCGCGACGGCGAACGACCGCGACCGGGGGGTCAACGACCTGTCCAGCGCGCTGCGCCGCCGATTCAACACGGTGGTGCTTCCGCTGCCGGAGAGCGCCGACGCCGAGGTCGACATCGTCGCCCGCCGCGTCGACCAGATCGGGCGCTCCCTCGATCTGCCCGCCGCACCCGACGGCATCGACGAGATCCGCCGCGTCGTCACGGTCTTCCGCGAGCTGCGCGACGGCGTCACGACGGACGGCCGTACGAAGGTGAAGTCACCGAGCGGCACGCTCTCGACGGCCGAGGCGATCTCCGTGGTCACCAACGGCCTGGCGCTCGCCGCGCACTTCGGGGACGGCGTGCTGCGCGCCGGTGACGTCGCCGCGGGCATCCTCGGGGCGGTCGTCCGGGACCCGGCGGCGGACACCGTGGTGTGGCAGGAGTACCTGGAAGCGGTCGTGCGCGAGCGCGACGGGTGGAAGGACTTCTACCGCGCGTGCCGCGAGGTGAGCGCATGACGGCCACCAGGGGGCGCCCCGGCGGGCCGCTGCTGCTCGGGGTGCGGCACCACGGCCCCGGCTCCGCGCGCGCGGTGCGGGCCGCGCTCGACGCGGCGGCTCCGGGGGTGGTCCTGATCGAGGGGCCTCCGGAGGCCGACGGCCTCGTGCGGCTCGCCGCCGAGGAGGACATGCGGCCGCCGGTGGCGCTGCTCGCGCACGTGGTGGACGAGCCGGGCCGGTCGGCGTTCTGGCCGCTCGCGGAGTTCTCGCCGGAGTGGGTGGCGATCCAGTGGGCCGTGCGGCGTGAGGTGCCGGTGCGGTTCATCGACCTCCCGGCCGCGCACACGCTCGCGCGCCGCGAGGAGGAGCAGGGCGAGCCGGACGGGCCGGGGCCGGGCAGGGGAGACCCCATCGGCACGCTCGCCGGGGCCGGGGGGTACGACGACCCGGAGCGCTGGTGGGAGGACGTCGTCGAGCACCGCGGCGCGGGCGCCGACCCGTTCGCCCCCTTCGAGGCGCTCGGCGAGGCCATGGGGGCGCTCCGCGAGACACCGGGCGGCGGCGAGGACCGGGACCTGCTGCGCGAGGCATACATGCGGCTGCAAGTGCGCGCGGCGCAGCGGGAGTTCGGGGCCGAGGGCGTCGCCGTGGTGTGCGGGGCCTGGCACGTGCCCGCGCTGCGGCTCAGGACGACGGTGGCCGCGGACCGGGCGCTGCTCAAGGGGCTGCCGAAGGTCAAGGTGGACATGACGTGGGTGCCCTGGACGCACCGCCGTCTGGCCCGTACGAGCGGGTACGGCGCGGGCATCGACTCGCCCGGCTGGTACGGCCATCTGTTCGGCGCGCCCGACCGGCCCGTGGAGCGCTGGCTGACCAGGGTCGCGGGGCTGCTCAGGGAGGAGGGCAGGCTCGTGTCGTCCGCGCACGTCATCGAGGCGGTGCGGCTCGCGGACACGCTCGCCGCGATGCGCGGGCGGCCGCTCGCCGGGCTCACCGAGACGCTGGACGCGGTGCGGGCCGTGATGTGCGACGGCTCGGACGTGCCCCTCGCCCTGGTGCACGACCGGCTCGTCGTCGGCGACGTGCTCGGCGAGGTGCCGGAGTCCGCCCCGGCCGTGCCGTTGCAGCGGGACCTCGGCCGTCTCCAGCGCAAGCTGCGGCTCAAGCCGGAGGCGCTGGAGCGGGAGGTGGAGTTCGACCTGCGCAAGGAGACCGACGCGGCGCGAAGCAGGCTCCTGCACCGGCTGCGGCTGCTCGGCGTCGGCTGGGGCGAGCCCGCGCGGTCGCGCGGCAGCACCGGGACGTTCCGGGAGACCTGGCGGCTGCGGTGGGAGCCGGAGCTGTCGGTGCGGGTCGCCGAGGCCGGGGTGTGGGGCACGACCGTGGCCGCCGCCGCGACCGCCAAGGCGACGGCGGACGCGGTGGGCGCGGAGGCCCTCGCCGACGTCACGGCACTGGCGGAGCGGTGCCTGCTGGCCGAGCTGTCCTCGGCCCTGCCCGTGGTGATGCGGGTGCTCGCCGACCGGGCGGCCCTGGACGCGGACGTGGGGCACCTGGCGGACGCGCTGCCCGCGCTGGTGCGGTCGCTGCGGTACGGGGACGTGCGGGGCACGGACACCGGGGCGCTCGGGGAGGTGGCGCTCGGGCTCGCGGAGCGGGTGTGCGTGGGCTTGCCGTCGGCGTGTGTGGGGCTCGACGCGGAGGCCGCGGGGCGGATGCGGAGCCGCGTGGACGCGGTGCACGGGGCCGTGGGGTTGCTGGACGGGGCGGGCCCGGCGGGAAGCGGCGTGCGGGCGCGCTGGCTGCGGGTGGTGCGGGGCCTCGCTGAGGGGGAGCGGGTGGTGGGGGTCGTCCGGGGCCGGAGTGCTCGGCTGCTGATGGACGACGGTGCGCTGGCCGAGGAGGAGGCCGCGCGGCTGATGGGCCTCGCACTGTCACGGGGGAGCGAGCCGGGGGAGGCGGCCGCGTGGATCGAGGGGTTCGTCGGCGGGGGCGCGGGCGGCGGGATGCTGCTCGTGCACGACGAGCGGCTGCTCGGGCTCGTCGACCAGTGGCTGACGGGAGTGTCGGCCGAGGCCTTCGTCGACGTACTCCCGCTGCTGCGGCGGACGTTCTCCGCGTACGAGGAGGGTGTGCGGCGCACGCTCGGCGAGCTGGTGCGGCGGGGCCCGGGCCGGGGCGGCTCCGCGACGGCCGCCGCGGGGGTGCCCGGTTTCGCCCCCGAGCCGGACCGGGAGCGGGCGGACGCGGTCCTGCCGGTGGTGGGGCTGCTGTTGGGGCTCGGGGACACGGGCACGGACACGGACACGGACACGGACGATCGACTCAAGGGCGGTGGTGTCGTGCACGGCAGTGCTGACGACGATGACGGCGACACGGGCTGGGGCGGCGGCCGCGGCGACGGCCGGGGCAATGGCTCGGGCGGCAGCCGGGCCATGGCCGCACGGGGCGGTTTCCTCGTGGGGGTGGCCTGATGGGGATCGCGGAGGTTGCGGGCGGCGCGGAGGACACGAGGGCCGTGGAGGTCACAGGGGCCGGGCGCGAGGCGGAGGGCGCGCAAGGCATGGGCGGCGAGGCGGGACCGGGGGATGAGCGGTTGCGGCGGTGGCGGCTCGTGCTCGGTGGGGGCGGGGCCGATGGCACGGGGTGCGCGCCGGCCGGGCGGGACGCCGCGATGGACGGGGCGCTGACCTCGCTGTACGGGGGCGGCGGGGGCAAGAAGGAGCGGGGGCAGGGGCGTACCGCGGGGCTCGGGGCGTCGGCGCCGTCCGTCGCGCGCTGGCTCGGGGACATCCGGACGTACTTCCCGTCGTCCGTCGTGCAGGTCATGCAGCGCGACGCGATCGACCGCCTCGGGCTCTCCGCGCTGCTCCTGGAGCCGGAGATGCTGGAGGCGGTGGAGGCGGACGTCCACCTGGTCGGCACGCTGCTCTCGTTGAACCAGGCGATGCCGGAGGAGACGAAGGACACCGCGAGAGCGGTCGTGCGGAAGGTCGTCGAGGACCTGGAGAAGCGGCTCGCGACCCGCACCCGCGCCACGCTCACCGGCGCGCTCGACCGCAGCGCGCGGGTGCGCAGGCCGCGCCACCACGACATCGACTGGAACCGCACGATCGCGGCCAACCTCAAGCACTACCTGCCGGAGTACAGGACGGTGGTCCCCGAGCGGCTCATCGGGTACGGACGGGCCGCGCAGGCGGTGAAGAAGGACGTGATCCTCTGCGTCGACCAGTCCGGCTCGATGGCGGCGTCGGTCGTCTACTCCTCGGTGTTCGGCGCGGTCCTCGCGTCCATGCGGTCGATCAGCACGCGGCTCGTGGTGTTCGACACCAGCGTGGTCGACCTGACGGACCAGCTCGACGACCCCGTGGAGGTGCTCTTCGGCACGCGGCTCGGCGGCGGCACCGACATCAACCGGGCGCTCGCGTACTGCCAGTCCCGGATAGCCCGCCCGGCCGACACGGTCGTGGTCCTGATCTCCGACCTGTACGAGGGCGGGATACGGGACGAGATGCTCAAGCGGGTCGCGGCGATGAAGGCCTCCGGAGTGCAGTTCGTGACGCTGCTCGCGCTGTCGGACGAAGGGGCGCCCGCGTACGACCACGACCACGCGGCCGCGCTCGCCGGGCTCGGCGCGCCGGCGTTCGCCTGCACCCCCGACCACTTCCCCGACGTGATGGCCGCGGCGATCGAGCGCCGTCCGCTGCCCCTGCCGGACACGAGCAGTACCCACCGGTAGCGGGTCGGGCGGCTGTTCGCGGGTGGGATCGCGGGGGCCGGGGGCCCGGCCCTCGCGGGTGCGGGAGCACGTACGGCACCACGTGCGATCGCTGATCGCGAGAGCGAACGGGTGGGGTCCGCCGAGACCGTCGTCGGCGGGGCCCACCCGGGCCCGGAGGCCGGGAGGGGCCGCGCCGACGGGGCGCTCGGGCCCCGCCCGCCTACCACGCCGGGCACGATCTGTGACCGTCATCACCGCGCAAATGTGATCTGCGATTTAGGGACGCAGGTCCCACGGCGATAACCTGCGAGACGGACATGCCGCGTACCGGACTCTTCGGCTACGCCTCCCTTGTGACAGCGCAGTCACGTTGCCCTTCGCGGCACGCCCACGCAGAGCACGCAGAGACTGAAGCCGCTGGCGACAGCGGCGCGAGATCACTGAAAAGGGACGGACGCGCGTGGACCTGTTCGAGTACCAGGCGAGGGACCTCTTCGCCAAGCACGGTGTACCGGTGCTGGCCGGTGAAGTCATCGACACGCCTGAGGCGGCGCGCGCGGCGACTGAGCGCCTTGGCGGCAAGTCGGTCGTGAAGGCGCAGGTGAAGGTGGGTGGCCGCGGCAAGGCCGGCGGCGTCAAGCTGGCGGCGACGCCGGACGAGGCCGTCGCTCGCGCCACGGACATCCTCGGCATGGACATCAAGGGCCACACGGTCCACAAGGTGATGATCGCCGAGACGGCCCCGGAGATCGTGGAGGAGTACTACGTCTCCTTCCTCCTGGACCGCACCAACCGCACCTTCCTCTCCATCGCCTCCGTCGAGGGCGGCATGGACATCGAGGAGGTGGCGGCCACCCGCCCGGAGGCCGTCGCCAAGACCCCGATCGACGCCAACAAGGGCGTGACCCCGGAGAAGGCGCGGGAGATCGTCGAGGCGGCGAAGTTCCCGGCCGAGGTCGCGGACAAGGTCGCCGACGTCCTGGTGACGCTGTGGGACACCTTCGTCAAGGAGGACGCCCTCCTCGTCGAGGTCAACCCGCTGGCCAAGGTCGCCTCCGGTGACATCCTGGCCCTGGACGGCAAGGTGTCCCTGGACGCCAACGCCGACTTCCGCCAGCCGGAGCACGAGGCCCTGGAGGACAAGGCCGCAGCCGACCCGCTCGAGGCTGCCGCCAAGGCCAAGGACCTCAACTACGTCAAGCTCGACGGCGAGGTCGGCATCATCGGCAACGGCGCGGGTCTGGTCATGTCGACCCTCGACGTCGTCGCCTACGCCGGTGAGGCCCACGGCGGCGTGAAGCCCGCCAACTTCCTGGACATCGGCGGCGGCGCCTCCGCCCAGGTGATGGCGAACGGCCTGGAGATCATCCTCGGCGACCCGGCCGTCAAGTCGGTCTTCGTGAACGTCTTCGGTGGCATCACCGCCTGTGACGAGGTCGCCAACGGCATCGTCCAGGCGCTCGCGCTGCTCGAGGAGAAGGGCGAGAAGGTGGAGAAGCCGCTCGTCGTCCGCCTCGACGGCAACAACGCCGAACTGGGTCGCAAGATCCTCTCCGACGCCAACCACCCGCTGGTGCAGCGCGTGGACACCATGGACGGCGCGGCCGACAAGGCCGCCGAGCTCGCTGCGGCTGCGAAGTAAGGGACGAGGGACTCAGACCACCATGGCTATCTTCCTCAACAAGGACAGCAAGGTCATCGTCCAGGGCATGACCGGTGCCACGGGCATGAAGCACACCAAGCTCATGCTGGGTGACGGCACGAACATCGTCGGCGGCGTGAACCCGCGCAAGGCGGGCACCAAGGTCGACATCGACGGCACCGAGATCCCGGTCTTCGGCACCGTCGCCGAGGCGATGGAGAAGACGGGCGCCAACGTCTCCGTCCTCTTCGTGCCGCCGGCCTTCGCGAAGGCCGCCGTCGTCGAGGCCATCGACGCCGAGATCCCGCTCGCGGTCGTCATCACCGAGGGCATCGCCGTCCACGACTCCGCCGCGTTCTACGCGTACGCGGTGGAGAAGGGCAACAAGACGCGGCTCATCGGCCCGAACTGCCCGGGTCTGATCACCCCCGGCCAGTCGAACGCGGGCATCATCCCGGGCGACATCACGAAGCCGGGCCGCATCGGCCTGGTCTCGAAGTCCGGCACGCTCACGTACCAGATGATGTACGAGCTGCGGGACATCGGCTTCTCGTCGGCCGTCGGCATCGGTGGCGACCCGGTCATCGGTACGACGCACATCGACGCCCTGGCCGCGTTCGAGGCCGACCCCGACACCGACCTGATCGTGATGATCGGTGAGATCGGCGGCGACGCCGAGGAGCGCGCGGCGGACTACATCAAGGCCAACGTGACCAAGCCGGTCGTCGGCTACGTCGCGGGCTTCACCGCGCCCGAGGGCAAGACGATGGGCCACGCCGGCGCCATCGTCTCCGGCTCCTCCGGCACGGCCGCCGCGAAGAAGGAGGCCCTGGAGGCCGCCGGGGTGAAGGTCGGCAAGACCCCCACCGAGACGGCGAAGCTGGCCCGGGCGATCCTGGCCGGCTGACGACGTCTCACGGTCCGGTCCACAGAAGCGGGGGGGGGGGGGGGGGGGGGGGGGGGGGGGGGGTGGGTGGGGGTGGGGGGGGGGGGGGGGGGGGGGGGGGGGGGGGGGGGGGGGGGGGGGGGGGGGGGGGGGAGGGGGGGGGGGGGGGGGGGGGAGTGCCGCCCCCCCCCCCCCCCCCCCCCCCCCCCCCCCCCCCCCCCCCCCCCCGCGGCCCGGGGGCGCCCCCTGTTCCGCTTGCGGGCCGCCGTAAGCCGATCCAGACAATGGGGAGCAATCTGCCCGGCGACAGGCGGGAGACACCCATGCGCTCAGCGCTCCGCACGTACGCGACGACCTTCGCGATGGCCACGGCCCTCGCGGCCGCCGGCTGCTCCGGGGGCGACGGCGGCGACACCACCAAGGCCGCGTCCGACAGCGGGCGCGAGCTGTTCCTCCAGCCCGTCGCCGCCCAGGGGCCCGACCCCTTCACCGCGTCCACGGCCAGGGATGCCGCGAGCCCCCCGCCCGTCACCCGTTCGCCGCAGCCCCCGCCCACCGGCTCGGCCTCGCCCACCGACCAGGGCCTGCGCTCCCTCGCGGGCGGCACGCCCGGCCTCTACGGCGGCACGCACCGGCTCGGCAGCTGCGACACCGGCCGGCAGATCGCCTATCTGACCGCGGACCCGGCCAAGGCCCGCGCCTTCGCCGAGGCCTCGGGCATCGCCCGCGACGGCATCCCCGCGTATCTGCGCGGCCTCACGCCCGTCGTGCTGCGCGCCGACACCCGGATCACCAACCACGGCTACCGCGACGGCCACGCCACCGGCTACCAGGCCGTGCTCCAGGCGGGCACCGCCGTCCTCGTCGACGACCGCGGCCTGCCCCGGGTGCGCTGCGCCTGCGGCAACCCGCTGAAGCCGCCGGTCGCCTTCCGGCAGTCCCCGCGCCACAGCGGACAGCCGTGGAGCGGCTACCGGCCCACCCAGGTGATCGTCGTGACCCCGGCGCCCCGCCCCATCACCCACATCACGATCGTCAACATCGTCAACAACACCTGGATCGAGCGGCGGACCGGGGACGAGGACGCCGACGGCGACCGCCCCGTGCCGCCCCCGCGCCCGACCCCCACCGACCCGACCACGTCCCCCGACCCGACCACGCCCGACGAGACGACCCCGGACGAGACGAGCCCCGACGAGACGACTCCCGACGCGAGCAGTCAGGAGCCCGACCCCACCGGCTCGGACGGATCCCTGGAGCCCGACGGCACCGATGGCACCGATGGCACTGACGGGACTGACGGGACTGACGGGACTGACGGCACCGACGAGGGCACCACCCCCGGCGAGGACACCACCTCCACCGACTGCCCCACGCCCGGCACCCGGACCCCCGAGGACACCGCCCCGGTCCCGCTCCCGCCCGGCTGCCCCTCGCCCGGTGACCCCCTGGAGCCGGACGGCACCGACGTGCCGCCGCCCGGCCAGGACCCCTTCGCCGGATGACCCGCGCCGACCGCCCGCACCAGGGACGACGCCGTGCACATGCGGCCGTCCCGGGGTGCGCCTAGCGTTGGCGCATGGACGCGGGCACGGAAGGTGTCGAGGCGGCGGTGCGGCGCTGCGGCGGCGGCTCCGCATCCGAGGCCACCTGCTGTTTCCTCGCCACGTACGGGCCCGGACTCGGCATGGGCAGCTTCGACTGGGACCTGGGCAGCCGGCTGCTGCTCATGGACGAGGAGGCCCTCGCCCTGTTCGACGTACGCCCCGAGGACTTCGACAACCGCCCCGAGAGCCTCGCGGGGCGCGTGCTGCCCGTCGAGGCCCACCGCCTCGACAGCCAGGTCTCGCAGGCCATGAAGGACGGCAGCGTCACCTACGGCGCGTACTTCCGCGTCCGGCGCCGCGACGGCAGCCTGCGCTGGACCCACACCCAGGGCCACATCCTGCGCGACGCCACGGGCCGCCCGCTGCGCATCGTCGGCATCGTGCGCGACGCCACCCGCGAGCTGAGCGACAGCGCGGCCCACCGCGAGCGCGTCGAGGCCGAGGCGGACCGGCGCCGCCGTACGAGCATCGTGCAGAACACCACGGCGGCCCTCGCGCACGCCCGGACCGTCGCCGACGTCATCGACGTCCTCAAGGACCGGCACGGACTCGCCAACCTCGGCGCGTCGAACATCGTCATGGGCCTCGTCGAGTCGGGGCGCATCCGCCTCGTCGCCGAGGGCCCCTCCGGCAGCTACGTGCCCGGCACCCGCGTCACCCGGGTCGACGAGCCGTACCCAATGAGCGAGACCGTGCGCACCCTCTCCCCGCGCTTCATCGAGTCGCCGGACGACTTCGCGTCCTCGTACCCGATCCTGTGGCCGCACATCGAGCACCTCGGCATCACGGCCGCCGCCTATCTGCCGCTGATCGCGCAGGCCCGGCCCATCGGCGCGCTCGGCCTGCTCTACCAGGACAGAACCGGCTTCACCGAGGAGGAGCGCAACGTCATCGTGGCGCTCGGCAGCAGCATCGCGCAGAGCCTCCAGCGGGCCATGTTCTACGAACAGGAGAAAGACCTCGCGCAGGGCCTCCAGCAGGCCATGCTGCCGCGCACCATCCCCGGCGTGCCGGGCGCCGACATCGCCGTGCGCTACCGCAGCGCCGCGCTCGGCCGTGACGTCGGCGGCGACTGGTACGACGTCATCCCCCTGCCCGGCGGCCGCGTCGGCGCCGTCATCGGTGACGTCCAGGGCCACGACACGCACGCCGCCGCCGTCATGGGCCAACTGCGCATCGTGCTGCGCGCGTACGCCGCCGAGGGCCACACCCCCGCCACCGTCGTGGCCCGCGCCTCCGGCTTCCTGCACGAGCTGGACACCGACCGCTTCGCCACCTGCCTGTACGTCGAGGCCGACCTGCCCACCGGCGTGGTCCAGCTGGTGCGCGCCGGGCACATCGACCCGCTGCTCCGGCTCACCGACGGGACCTGCCGCCGGGTGCCCGTCGAAGGCGGCCTGCCGCTCGGCCTCTCCGCCGAGTTCGGGCGGCTCGACTACCCCGTCACGACCCTCGAACTCGACCCGGGCCAGACCCTGCTGCTCTACACCGACGGCCTCGTCGAGGAGCCGGGCGCCGACCTCGACGACGGCACCCGGGCGCTCGCGGGCCTGGTCAGCACCGGGCCGCGCGACCTGGAGCACCTCGCGGAGCTGCTGTGCGGCCGCATCGACGACGGCCGGGGCGACGACGACGCGGCGCTGCTCCTGCTGCGCCGCGTGGCCGTGGACGCGCCGCGCTCCGGCGGGCGGCTCCAGCAGCACGTCGCGCCGGGCGACCCCGAAGGCCTCGCGGAGGCCCGGCACATGATCCGCGCGGCCGTCCGCGCGTGGGGCGCGCGGGGCCGCGCCGACGAGATCGAGCTGGCCGCCGACGAGCTGATCACCAACTCCCTGATGCACACCGACGGGCCCGCCATCGTCACCCTGCGCGTCGTCAGCGGCGCCGACCGGCGCCTTCGCGTCGACGTCGAGGACTCCTCCAGCGCGCTGCCGCGCCTGCGCGAGGCCTCCGACGACGGTGTCTCCGGGCGCGGCCTGCTGCTCGTGGACCGGCTCGCGGACGGGTGGGGCGTGGACTCGCGGGGGAGCGGCAAGTGCGTGTGGTGCGAGTTCGTCGTCCCGGCGCGGGGCACGGCCTGACCGGCGCGTGAAGGAGATCACAGCGCCGGGCTGTCACGCTTTTCCGGCCCGGTGTGTCTCGATGGGCGTCAGGAAAGGAGCCGCATGGCCGAGGACGCCTTCACCACACACCGCCCGCTGCTGTTCACCATCGCCTACGAGATCCTGGGCAGCGCCGACGACGCCGAGGACGTGCTCCAGGAGAGCTATCTGCGCTGGAGCGCCGTCGACCCGGCGGACGTCGAGCACCCGCGCGCCTACCTGGTCCGCGTGGTGACCCGGCAGGCCCTCAACCACCTGCGCTCGGTCCGCGCGCGCCGCGAGGACTACGTCGGCCCGTGGCTGCCCGAGCCGATCCGCACCGCGCCCGAGGTGAGCGACGACGCGATCCTCGCCGAGTCGGTGTCGATGGCCATGATGCTGGTCCTGGAGACCCTGAACCCCACCGAGCGCGCGGTGTTCGTCCTGCACGACGTGTTCGGCTACACGCACGGCGAGATCGCCGCCTCGGTCGGGAAGACCGAGGTCACCGTCCGGCAGATCGCCCATCGCGCCCGCCGCCACGTGCACGCCCGGCGGCGCCGCTTCGAGCCCGGGTCCGCGGCGACCCGCGACGTCGTCCGGCGCTTCCTGCTCGCGACGGCGAGCGGTGAGGTCCAGCCGCTGATGGACCTGCTCGCGCCCGACGTCGTGGTGCTCTCCGACGGCGGCGGCAAGGCCACCGCCGCGCGCCACCCGATCACCGGGCGCGAGGACGTCGCCCGGTTCGCCCTCGGCGTGGCCCGCGCGGGCACCGACACGACCCGCTTCGAGCACGCCACGTACAACGGCATGCCCGCGGCCCGCTTCGTCGTCGACGGCGTGCTCGACTGGCTGCTCGCCTTCGAGATCCACGACGGCCGCATCACCGGCCTGTACGGCATGCGCAACCCCGACAAGCTGCACCGCGCCGGGACGGTGCGCGCCCTCGACAGGGGAGAGCGGAACCGGCCCGGGGATGCGGCGCGCGCCCCGCGGCGTGAGGATGCCGGGAGGGGCACGCGGCGCGAGGAGAGGTGAGCGATGCCGGAACTGCCGGAGGTCGAGGCGCTGCGGGAGTTCCTCGACGAGGAGCTGACCGGGCACGAGATCGTCCGCGTGCTGCCCGTCGCGGTGAGCGTCCTGAAGACGTACGACCCGCCGGTGACGGCGCTCGAAGGCCGCACCGTCACCGGGGTGGCACGCCACGGCAAGTTCCTGGCCGTCGACACCGGCGGCCTGTGGCTCGTCACGCATCTGGCGCGGGCGGGATGGCTGCGCTGGCAGGACCCGCTGCCGAGCGGCGCGCCCCGGCCGGGCAAGGGCCCGCTCGCGCTGCGCGTGGCCCTGGAGACCGGAGCGGGCTTCGACCTGACGGAGGCCGGGACGCAGAAGCGCCTCGCGGTGTACGTGACGGACGCGCCCACCGCGCTGCCCGGCATCGCCCGCCTGGGCCCCGACCCGCTGGCCGCGGGCTTCACCGAGGACCGCTTCGCGCGACTCCTCGCCGCCGAGCGGCGGCAGCTCAAGGGCGCCCTGCGTGACCAGAGCCTGATCGCGGGCATCGGCAACGCCTACAGCGACGAGATCCTGCACGCGGCCCGCATGTCCCCCTTCAAGCGTGCGGACCGGCTCACCGCCGAGGAGACGAGCCGGCTGTACGCCGCCCTGCGCGCCACCCTCACCGAGGCCGTGGCCCGCGCCCACGGCCTGGCCGCCGCCCGCCTGAAGGCGGAGAAGAAGTCGGGCCTGCGCGTCCACGGCCGCGCCGGCGAGCCGTGCCCGGTCTGCGGCGACACCATCCGCGAGGTGTCCTTCGCGGACTCCTCCCTCCAGTACTGCCCGACGTGCCAGACCGGTGGCAAGCCCCTGGCCGACCGCCGCATGTCACGGCTCCTGAAGTAGCCCGCGCGCGCCGGCCCGGGGGGAGAGGCAACCCCGGTCCCCTGTGCCGGGGTTGCCCCGCGTCAGCGGGGGCGGAGGGTGAGCAGCCCGGTGCCGTCGGCGGCCCGTACCTCGAAGTGGTCGACGCGGTCGGGGCCGAGCCCCGTGCCGCCGTGCGTCGTCAGCGCCCGCCCCGTGCTCCGCCACGTCGTCACGGTCTCCTCGGAGCCGTCGACGCCCACGGCGACGAGCACGCAGGCGCGCCCCCGCGGCGCGTCCCGCACCCGCAGGTCGACCGCGGTGCCCCCGGCGTACGCGCGCGCGGTGAGCACGGCGGCCATCTCGCCGCGCGCGTCGGCGGCGGCGGCGCGCAGCGGACCGGGCCCGTCCGGGGTGAGCACGGCCGCCGCGGGGACGGCCACGGCGAGCGCGAGGCCGGCCGCGAGGGCGCCCAGGCACCGCCTGCGCCGGATCCGGCGGGTGCGGGCGGCCTCGCCGAGGACGCGGTCGAGCAGCAGCGGGCCGGGGGCGGGCGGCAGATCGCGGCCGTGGCCGAGCAACAAGCGGGCGGGCAGAGCGAGTTCGTCGAGGTCGGCGCGGCAGCGCGGGCAGTCCGTGAGGTGGTCCTCGAAGCGGAACGCGTCCGCTCGGTCGAGGACGCCGAGCGCGTAGGCTCCGGCGTCGCGGTGCCGCTCCAGGGACCTCATGGCGTTCCTTGTCGGTGGGGTGCTCCGTGCCTGTCCTCCGGTACGGAAAACGCCGCCGCATCACTCAACGGGCCGGGAGCCGCCCCCGTGCCGCACGCCCGCGTCAGAAGAGCTGGATCGCCAAGTGGCCGAGCGGCAGGCCCAGCTGCCACGCCGGGGTCCACACCTTCGGCACGTCGTCCTCGCCGGGCCCCGGGCCGCCGCCGGGCACCGCGTCAAGGTCCGGCGCGAGGAGTTCGGTCTCCTCGAGCCAGCGCCACGCGGCCTCGGCGAGGACGAGGTCGGGCGCGGGTCCGCGCGCGGCCATCGCGTCGGCGGTGCGCCCGTCCATGCGCTCGCGCACCCAGTCCTGCCACTCCCCGTCGTGGGCCGTCAGGGACAGCCAGGTCTCCAGCTGCGAGACCACGCGGATGCCGGACAGCTCGCCGCGCGTGTCCGACAGGAAGATGGTGAGCGCGAGCGCGTCGCGCCCCGCCCGGTACTCGAACGAGGTGGGTGGCATCAGGTCGCCCGTGCGGAGCAGTTCGTCCGCGATGTACTCGGCGTACAGCCACGCCATCGGCACCGTCAGCTCGTCTCCGCCGGTGCCTCCGGTGCCGCCCGTGCTCTCGTGCAGCATCACGCTCCGCCTTCCTAGCTTCCGAGGCTCCGTGTGTGCGTCACCGGCTTCTGGCCCCCCAACCCGGAACACGGATGAGCCAAGACGATTACCCAACGGGGGTGCTGAGCAAGGCACTTTGCCGACCCTTGACCATTCACCCGGTTTCGTCGCAGGTCGGCGCCTCTGTGTTTTTCCGCTCAGATCACTCTGCGTTGAGGTCCATTTCAGTGATATGGGCGGCATCGCTTCTTGACCACCCCATGTCTCACGGTCTGTATCTGTTTATCTGATTTCCCCTCATATGGAAGACAGGCCGATGACACAGCGCACCAGGGCCGCCGACCCGCCCCCTCGGTCCCCCCACCGGGCCCTCGCCCTCCTCGCGGCGGCGGTGGCCGTCGCCGCCGCGGCCTGCGGCGCCCCTGACGCGCCAGGCCCCGAAGGGCGGCGGGACGGGCAGCGGCCCGCGCCCGCCCTGTCCGCGGCGGGCGGCAGCAAGGGCGCGGCCCGCCCCTTCACACTCGTCGCCTCCGGCGACGTCCTGCCGCACGCCTCGATCATCCGTACCGCCCGGGCGGACGCGGGTGGCGAGGGCTACGACTTCGCGCCGATGCTCGCGGGCGCCCGGCCCGTCGTCTCCCCGGCCGACCTGGCGATCTGCCACATGGAGACGGTGTACGGCGCGCACGGCGACTACACCGGCTACCCCACCTTCAAGTCCCCGCCCCAGGTGGCCACCGGCCTCAAGGCGACCGGCTACGACTCCTGCTCCACCGCCTCCAACCACACCCTCGACGCCGGGACCCCGGGCATCCACCGCACCCTCGCGGCCCTCGACAAGGCGGGCATCAAGCACGCCGGATCGGGCCGCACCGCCACCGAGGGCCGCTCTCCGGCCTGGCTGCGCGCGGGCGGCGCGAAGGTCGCCCAACTGGCCTACACGTACGGCACGAACGGCATCCCCCTGCCCGAGGGCAGGCCCTGGTCGGTGAACCTCATCGACCGCGAGCGCATCCTCGCCGACGCGCGCGCCGCCCGGACGGCGGGCGCCGACGTGGTCGTCGTCTCGCTGCACTGGGGCTCCGAGTGGCAGGACGCGCCCGACCGCCAGCAGCTGCGCCTGGGCCGCCAGCTGACGGCCGCGCGCACGGCGGGCCGCCCCGACATCGACCTGATCCTCGGCACCCACGCCCACGTCCCGCAGGCGTACGAGAAGGTCAACGGCACCTGGGTCATCTACGGCATGGGCGACCAGATCGCGGGCGACATGATCAACCACGCGGGCGTCCACGACCCGCGCGGCAACCAGGGCACCGTCGGCCGCTTCACCTTCGCCCCGCCGCGCGCGCCCGGAGGCCGCTGGGAGGTGTCCAAGGCCGAGTTCGTCCCGCACTGGTTCGACACCGGAGCCGGACGCGTGGTCAACCTCAACGCCGCCCTGGACCGGGGCGCCGACGTACGGGACGTGCGCGACCGCATCCGCCGCGTCGTGCTGAGCCGCGGCGCCGCCGAGGACGGTCTGGTGATGGGGAAGTGAGGGCCGCCCCCTGAGGCCCCAGGGGCGCGGGCCCTCGCCCAGGCGTCCGGCGATTCCAGCCTCGGGGTGGCTTTTCCCCGTCAATCACGGGTAAAGCACCCCCCTCGGCGCCCGGCGGTGGCTATGCAGGAAGGGTGGGGCACGACCGGTGCCGCGCCTGACGGGAGGCCTGCCGGGTGAGTCTGTCGATCAACGTGGCGTTCCTGCTGGCCGTCATCATCGTGCTGCGCGTACGCGGCCACGCCCTGACCGGCGGCCGGCCGGGGGACCTGCTGATGGCAGGTGTCGTACTGCTGTTCGTCGTCCTGGTCGTCCCGACCGACCTCGGGCAGTGGGTGGTGGACTTTGTCGGCGCCGTCGTCGGCGGGCTCCTGAGCGCCGTCGGGGACCTCCTCACCCCCTGAGGCCGCTCAGGCGCTCTGCCCCGGGTCCCGGGGCCCGCCCCGCTCGCTCTTCGCCAGCTCCGACTTGCGGTACGAGTACGCGAAGTACACCACCAGGCCCACCGCGAACCACACCGCGAAGCGGGCCCAGGTCTGCCACTGGAGGAAGGTGATGAGCCAGATCGAGAAGACCACCCCGATCGCGGGCACCACGGGCATCCCCGGGCAGCGGAACGTGCGCGGCAGGTCGGGCTGCTTGTAGCGCAGCACGATTACCGCGACGCACACCACGACGAAGGCCAGCAGGATGCCGATGTTGGTCAGCTCCGCCGCCTCGCCGATGGGCAGGAAACCGGCGATGGCGGCCGAGGCGAAGCCGACGATCCACGTCACCCGCGTCGGCACGTGCCGCGTCGGGTGCGTCTTGGCGAACCACTTCGGCAGGAGCCCGTCGCGGCTCATCGAGAACCACACGCGCGTGCAGCCCAGCATGAACGTGAACATCACCGTGAGGATGCCGATGATCGCGCCCACCGCGATCACGTCCGCGAGCCCGCTCAGGCCCACCGCCTTGAACGCCGAGGAGAAGCCGCTCTCGGGGTCGATGTCCTTGTAGTCCTGCATGCCCGTCAGGACCAGGCAGGCCAGGACGTACAGGACCATCGAGATGGCGAGCGAGTACAGGATGGCCTTCGGCATGTGGCGCTGCGCGTCCTTGGACTCCTCGGCGGCCGTGCTCATCGCGTCGTAACCGAAGACCGCGAAGAACACCGTGGCCGCGCCCGTGAAGGCGCCGCTGACGCCGAAGGGGAAGAACGGCGCGTAGTTGCCGGTCTCGACGTGGAAGAAACCGACGCCGATGACGAGCAGGACGACGAGCACCTTCAGGATCACGATGATCATCTCGAAGCGCGCCGCGTTCTTGATCCCGAGGGTGAGCATGTACGCGATGAACAGACACAGGACCGCGGCGAACAGGTCGACCTTGTGGCCGCCGCCCGTGCCGGGCGCGCCCAGCATCCAGTCGGGCAGGTCCGCGCCCATCTCGTTCAGGAGGAAGTTGAAGTACCCGGAGATGCCGATCGCGACCACCGCCACGATCGCCGTGTACTCGAGCAGCAGGTCCCAGCCGATGAACCAGCCGGTGATCTCCCCGAGCACCGCGTAGCCGTAGGTGTAGGCCGAGCCCGCCTTGGGGATCAGGCCCGCGAACTCCGCGTACGAGAACGCCGCGGCGGCGCTGGCGACGCCCGCGATGAGGAACGAGATCAGGACCGCGGGCCCGGCCTTCTCGTTCGCCACGGTGCCGGCGAGCGTGAAGATGCCGGCGCCGATGATGCCGCCGACGCCGATCGCGGTGAGCTGCCACAGGCCGAGGGAGCGGGTGAGCTGCGTGCCCCCGCCCCCCGCCTCGGTGGCTTCGGTGTCGTCGATTTGCTCGATGGGCTTGCGCCGCAGGACGCCCTGCCCCATCCGTAGTCCGGCCATGAGCCTCACCTCTTCGCTGGCGGCGGTCGGCTGCTGGCGGATCATCCTGGCTCAGGCGCACCCGGCACGGAAGACACCACGCACCACGCGTCGGCACGCCCCCTTCGCACGGACGAGGTTCCCCCGGTCGGCCCTACGGCACCACGGTGACCGGCCAGCGCCCCGACTTCACCAGGCGCACCGCGACCGAGCCCACGATGCGGTGGCCCGCCTGCTCGGACGCGCCCACCACGACGGCGTCGGCCTTCAGCTCGTCGGCGGCCGTGACCAGGCCGTTGTACGGGTCGCCGCGGAAGGTGTGGAACTCCCAGCGCACGTCGAATATGCCCTTCACGCGCTCCGTGGCGTCCCGGATCTCGGCGATCAGGCTCTCGGCGATCTCGTCGGTGACCTCCGCGACCGGCGCCCCGAGCGCGACGCCCGCCGCGAGCACCGGCTGGACGTACACGACGGCGAGCAGCGCCCGCTGCCGCCGGGCCAGGCCTCCGGCATACGCTGCGGCGCGCAGCGAGGAATCCGAGCCGTCGACCCCGACGACGATCACCTTGGGGCCGTCGGTGCCCCGTTCGAACTGCTGGGACGGCTGCTGCGTGGGCTCTTCGGTCACGCCTCCGAGGCTATCGGAGGACCTGGTTCCGAGGTCCGGCGGCCTTCGCGGGCCTCCCCGGCAGCGACGGCGTGGGCTCTGCCCGCGCTCGACGGGCGGCGCGCCCCACCTGTTCCTAGAGTCGTGACCATGAGCGCCACCGTGCACGAGCCGGGCGCCCCGGGCGGCACGCGCCCCGGCGGCTTCCGCGTCAGCGGCCTCCACCGCGTGCCCGAGGTGTTCGCGGCCTTCTTCGGCGTCCTCGGCCTGTGCTGCGCGGTGCTCGCCGTGATCGCGCCGCTGCGCAGGCTGCTGCGGCCCGTCATCCGCTTCCTCGACCAGCTCACCGTGCCGGTCAGCCCGAACCTCGCCTACGCCGTCTTCCTCTTCCTGCTCGCCGCGGCCACCGCGGCCCGCAAGAAGGTCGCCTGGTGGCTCGTGGTGGTCTATCTGGGCCTCCTCGTCGCCTTCGACGTCCTCGGCTTCGCCCTCGGCTACTGGGGTGAGTCGCTGCCGTCCTTCGTCGTCTGCGGCGCGGCCCTCGTCGTGCTGATCCTGGCGCGCGCCGAGTTCTACGCCGACTCGCGCCGCGGCGCCCTGTGGCGGGCCGTCGCCGTGCTCGCCGCGGGGCTCGGCATCGCGGTCCTCCTGGGCTGGGGCCTCGTCGAGCTGTTCCCCGGCACGCTGCCCCGTGGCGAGCGGCTGCTGTGGGCGGCGAACCGGGTCTGCGGCGGCCTCTTGCAGGGCCACGACTACTTCGCCGGCTCGCCGCCGCGCCCGCTGTACTTCTTCCTCGGCCTCTTCGGCGCCCTCGCGCTGCTCAACGCCGCCGCCACCCTCTTCCGCTCCCAGCGCATGGAAGCCGCCCTGCACGGCGACGAGGAACCCCGCATCCGCGCCCTGCTCGGCGCCTACGGCGACCAGGACTCGCTCGGCTACTTCGCCACCCGGCGCGACAAGGCCGTCGTCTTCTCGCCCAGCGGCAAGGCCGCCGTGACCTACCGCGTCGAGGCGGGCGTGTGCCTGGCGAGCGGCGACCCCGTCGGCGACCGCGAGGCCTGGCCGCACGCCATCGGCGCCTGGCTGGACGTGGCCCGGCGGTACGCCTGGGCGCCCGCCGTGATGGGCGCGTCCGAGGACGGCGCGACGGCCTTCGTCAGGGCCGGGCTCGGGGCGCTCCAACTCGGTGACGAGGCCATCCTGCACGTGCCGGACTTCGACCTGGACGGCCGCGACATGCGCGTCACGCGCCAGGCCGTGAACCGGGTCCGGCGCACCGGCGCCACCGCTCGCGTCCGCCGCCACGCCTCCCTCACCGACGAGGAGATGGAGGCGATCATCGACAAGGCGGACGCCTGGCGGGACACCGAGACCGAGCGCGGCTTCTCCATGGCGCTCGACCGGCTCGGCGACCCCGAGGACGGCGACTGCCTGCTCGTCGAGGCCCTCGACCCCGACGGCAAACTCCTTGCCCTGCTGTCCTTCGTGCCCTGGGGCAGGGACGGCATCTCGCTCGACGTGATGCGCCGCGACCGCAGCGCGCCCAACGGCGTCATGGAGTTCATGGTCGCCGAGGTGTGCGCCGTGGCGCCCAAGCTCGGCGTGCGCCGGATCTCACTGAACTTCGCGGTGTTCCGCTCCGTCTTCGAGGAGGGCGCCCGCATCGGCGCGGGCCCCGTCCTGCGCCTGTGGCGCAAGCTGCTGCTCTTCTTCTCCAAGTGGTGGCAGCTGGAGGCCCTGTACCGCTCCAACGCCAAGTACCACCCCGAGTGGTACCCGAGGTTCCTCTGCTACGGCGACACCGGCTCCCTCGCCCGCATCGGCCTGGCCTCCGGCATCGCCGAGGGCTTCGTCTCCGTGCCCTCGCTGCGCAAGCTCTGGGGCAAGGGCCACAAGCCCCGGGGCGTCACCAAGCCCGCCACCACCGAGGGCCTGCCCTCCATCGCCGCGCTCGGCCTCGGCGGCCGCTCCGGCGCCCGCTTCGACCCCGTCGAGGCGCTGCCCGAGCAGGTCCGCATCCGCCACCGGGCCCTGGAGCGGCTGCGCGCCGAAGGCGTCGACCCCTACCCGGTGGGCATCCCGCCGCGCACCCACGAACTGGCCGCGGTCCGCCCGGACCTGGCGGGCGAGCGGGTCACGGTCGCGGGCCGCGTCATGCTGGTGCGCGACTTCGGCGGCGTCGTCTTCGCCGTCCTGCGCGACTGGTCGGGCGACCTCCAGCTCGCCCTCACCCGCGACCGCTCGGGCCCCGTCGTCCTGGACGCCTTCACCGCCCGCACCGACATCGGCGACCACGTCACCGCCACCGGCGAGGTCGGCCGCAGCGACCGCGGCGAGCTGACCGTCTTCGTCACCTCCTGGCAGCTCACCGGCAAGTGCCTGCGCCCGCTGCCCGACAAGCGCCGCGGCCTCGCCGACCCCGAGGCCAAGGTGCGCCGCCGCTATCTCGACCTCGTCGCGAGCCCCGCCGCCCGCGACGTCGTGCGGGCCCGCTCCACCGCCGTGCAGGCGCTGCGCCAGGGCCTGCTCGACCGCGGCTATCTGGAGGTCGAGACGCCGATGCTCCAGCAGATCCACGGCGGTGCCAACGCCCGGCCCTTCACCACCCACATCAACGCCTACGACCTCGACCTGTATCTGCGCATCGCCCCCGAGCTGTACCTCAAGCGGCTGTGCGTCGGCGGCCTGGAGAAGGTCTTCGAGATGGGCCGCACCTTCCGCAACGAAGGCGTCTCCTACAAGCACAACCCCGAGTTCACGATGCTGGAGGCCTACCAGGCCTTCGCCGACTACGACGTGATGCTCGACCTCACCCGCGAACTCATCCAGGGCGCCGCCACCGCCGCCTTCGGCACGCCCGTCGCCCGCAAGGACGGCCGCGAGTACGACATCTCCGGCCCCTGGCCCGTCAAGACCGTGTACGGCGCGCTCTCCGAGGCCCTCGGCGAGGAGGTCGACGCCGACACGCCGCTGGTGGGCCTGCACCGCCTGTGCGACCGCGCCCACGTGCCGTACACCGCCGACGACGGGCGCGGCGACGTGGTCCTGGAGATGTACGAGCGGCTCGTCGAGGAGAAGACGCAGCTGCCCACCTTCTACAAGGACTTCCCGACCGACGTCTCCCCGCTGACCCGTCAGCACCGGACGGACCCGCGCCTGGCCGAGCGCTGGGACCTCGTCGCGTTCGGCACCGAACTGGGCACCGCCTACTCGGAGTTGACCGACCCCGTCGAGCAGCGCCGGCGCCTCACCGCGCAGTCGCTGCTCGCCGCCGGGGGAGACCCGGAGGCCATGGAGCTGGACGAGGACTTCCTCGACGCCCTGGAGTACGCGATGCCGCCCACCGGCGGCCTCGGCATCGGCGTCGACCGGCTCGTCATGTTCCTCACCGGCCTGACCATCCGCGAGACGCTGCCGTTCCCGCTGGTCCGCCGCCGGTGACGCTGCGCTGGCACCGCCGTGCCGGGCCGTCGCTCGGGTGCCGGTCCGTCGTGGCTGGTCGCGCCCACGCGGCGGAGCCGCAAATTGACTCAGCCTCGCGCCCCTTCGGAGCGCTGTCCTGGCCGCCTTGCGTCGCCTTGAGCCCGCGCTGGTCCCATCGGGTGCATTCGCGTGCCCCCGCAGCGTTGCTGAGACCGCCGGGCCTTCGGCCGTGCGAGGCATTAGTCATGAAAGACGATCAGATGCCTCCGGGGCGTCGTGCGCTGCTGCGCGGCGCCGTCGTCGCCGGCCTCGCCGCGGCCACCGGCTGCGTCGGCGCCGAGCGCGCGGACACCCCGGGGCGGGCGGCCGCCTCCCGGGCCCCCGCCGCGGGCCCGCAGGCCCTCCGCGCCCGCAAGCCCTCCGCGTACCGGCTGCGGCCCATGACCGGACACGGGCCGCGGCGCGCCGCGCCCGCCCGCCCCGCCGTGCGCCGCGCGCCCATCCTGCGCCTGCCGGGCCGCGCCCGTGCCATGGTCCTGACCTTCGACGACGGCCCCGACCCGCGCTACACCCCGGCCATCCTGCGCACCCTGCGGCGCTACGACGCCCGCGCGATGTTCTTCGTGTGCGGCGAGATGGCGGCGGACAACGGGGACCTGCTGCGGCAGATGGCCGACGACGGCCACGCGATCGGCAACCACACCTGGAGCCATCCGCTCCTGCCCACCCTGACCAGGGCCGCGATCCACGAGCAGATGGAGCGCACCTGCGAGGTGGTGGAGCGCACGGTGGGCACCCCGCCGCTGTGGTTCCGCGCCCCCTACGGCGCCTGGAACCGGGCGGCCTTCGAGCTGGGCGCCGACCTCGGCATGGAGCCGCTCGCCTGGACCGTCGACACCCTCGACTGGCGCACCCCCGGCACCGGCACCATCGTCCGGCGGGTCCTGAACGGCGCGGGCCCCGGCGTCGTCGTCCTCTCCCACGACGCGGGCGGCGACCGCACCCAGAGCGTGCACGCCCTGGACGCCTATCTGCCCGAGCTGCTCGACGCCGGATTCCACCTCACGGTGCCCAGCCGCTACCGCGTGTGAGCGCCGCGCCCCCACCCGGAGGCGGGGGCGCGGGCGGCGCGGCTCAGCGCACGTCGACCAGGCGGGCGAACACCACCACGTTCCCGTCGTAGCCGTTCTGCTTGGAGAAGCCGCCGCCGCAGGTGATGACCCGCAGCTCGGGCGTGCCCGTGTCGCCGTACACGCGCTGACCTGGGAAGTCGTTCTTGGCGAACACCTCGACGCCGTAGATCTCGAAGACGGCCGTACGCCGGTCCTGGCGCAGGATCTCGACGCGGTTGCCCTTCTTGAGCGAGCCGAGGCCGTAGAAGACCGCGGGACCCTGCTGGTTGTCCACGTGCCCGACGAGGACGGACGTGCCCTTCTCACCCGGCGATACCGCGCCCGTGAACCAGCCCGCGAGATTCGGGTCGTCCGGCGGCGGCGCGTCCACCCAGCCCTCCGTGTCGAGCCCGACCGCCATCACGGGGGCGTCCACACGGATCGCCTTGATGCGGACGCGGTCGGCGGCGGCGAACGTCAGGGGCGCCGGGGCGCCGTCCTTGGCGGGCGCGCGGTCCGCCGCCGCGGCCGAAGCGGGCTGCGGCGGGCCCACGTCGAACTCGCCGGAGCCGTTGCGGATCAGCGCGAGCCCGGTGAGCAGCACCAGCGCCATCGCGCCCCACGGCGCGCGCTTGCGCGGCCGTGCCTCCTCGCCTTCCTCGCCCTCCACGTACCCGGTGGCGGCGGAAGGCTGCTGCGCGGGCTCGGACGGCTGGGACGTCGACATTCCCTATCCCCTCTCGGCATCCCCTCTCGCCACGGCGATTCCTGCCGCGTCCGTGGCGCGTACGAAAACGCTAAGTGCAGCGCGCGCGGCATGCGAAAGGGCGGGCGCGAACGGGTGGCGGGGAAAGGCGGTCTGCGCCATCCGAGTCGCCGCCCACAGGTTTTTTCTGACGGTCCGTGACCTGCGGTGATGGCCACGCGCGTGGACACGCCTCGGCGTGTCCGCTCACCAGGACGGACGATTCCCGAAATGCGGCTGTACGCACGCCGTCTGAGGGTCTTTCCGAGGGCGCTCTCGCCGAAACGACCGGGGAAATGGTTTCCCCGGGGTGCCTCTCGCGGAGGAATTCCATGCGTAACTCTCGAGCACTGGCGGCCGTCGTCGCCGCGGGCGCCGTCGTCGGCCTCGCCGCGCCCACGGCCGCCGCCTGGGCAGGACCCAGCAACATCGTGGCCATGCCCAGCGTGATCGCGCGGGGCGGCCAGCTGACGGTCACCGTCGACGGCTGCGACCACCCCGGCACCGTCGAGTCACCCGCCTTCCCCAAGACGGACCTCAGGCAGATCCCGGGCGGCACCACGTCCAGCGCGACCGTCACGGTGCACCACAGCGCCCGCCCCGGCGCCTACGACATCACCGCGCACTGCCACGGCAAGCCGCCGCTCACCCGGCCGCACGCCTTCACCGTCATCCACGGCGCGGCCCGCGGCGGCCTCGGCGGCAGCTCGACGTCCGGGGCGACGAGCACCGACATCGCGATCGGCGGGGCCCTGGTGGCCGCCGCGGTGGTCGGCGGCGGCGTCTTCTGGATGCGGCGCCGGGCCGAGAACAGGGCGTGAGCAGACCACGACCGGCCCGGCGCGTCCCCTTCCGCGCCGGGCCGGTCGGCCGTGTGCGCCCCGCGGTCCCGGGGGCTGTGGCCCTGAGGTCAGGTGGGGGAGCGGGTCAGCTGTGGTCGGCGCCCGTGCGGCGGCGCGTCCAGTAGTACGCCGTGCCGAGCACGCCCGCGATCAGCGCGCCGCCCAGGGCGATCTGGTGCCCGTCGAACCCGGCGACGCTGCCGCCCACGCCCGCCCTGACGCCCCGTGAGTGGTGTGTGGCGGGGCTGGAGTGGCCGCCGCCGGTGGCGATGGTGAGGTCGGTCCTGCCCGACTCCTGGCCGCAGGTGAACGTCACCTCGTACAGGGCGCCTGGCTTGGCGTCCCAGAAGACGTGCGCGGTGGCCGTCGACCGGCCCTTGGGGATGGTGACGTCGTCGAACACGCCCGAGGTCACCTTGGTGTCGTTCTGGCAGCCGTCGACGCTCAGCGTGACCTGCCCGCCCGCGGCGATCGTGGAGGGCGTCACGCGGAAGCCGAACGAGGTGATGTTCTCGTCGCCCGCGACGGCCGCGCCCGCGGCGGGGGCGGCGAGGGTCAGGGCGGCGGTGGTGAGCAGGGCGGCCGAGGCGACGCGTATCGCGCGCATGCGAGTCCTCCGGGTCCCCGAGGAGCGGCCGCGGACCTTCTTCCGCCGGCGCCTGGTACGCACCTCGATGCGGTGAACGCTAGGGAGACCGGGGGTGCGCCGCGATCGCTGTCGTGCGAACGGGGCATTCCTGTGGGCCGGACAGGGGAACGGGGGCGTGTCGCTCCCGCGCGCCGCACGAGGAGACCGCCCGGCGCCGGGCCCTCGCAGGAGAGCCACGGACACCGGGCGGCGCTTCGTCAGCGGATCGGAATCAGCGGACGCGTCCCTCAGGCAGGCGGGTCGCCTACTGGGTGACGACCTCCCCTTCCGGGCTCAGCGCGTCGAAGGTGACGGGGAGCGCGGCCGCCGCCTTCTGGGCGACCTCGTCCGTGCTGAGCCCCTGGAGGGCGGCTATGCGGGCGATGCTGTCGCCGAGGACCTTGGTCAGCTCCTCGGCGGTGAGGGGCTGGTTCTCGCCCGTGCCGATCCACGAGTCGACCTTGTCGCCGAGGCCGGCCGCGCGCAGCTCCTCCACCGCGGGGGCGATGAGGCCGCCGTCGAAGAGGGTGGTGATGAGGAACAGCTCCAGGGGGGTGGCGGGGGCGTCGATGGCAGCCATGTCTATCTCCTTGCACGGGGTAACTGAGTAAGTGGTGCTGGGGGCACCGCGGCGGATTCACCGCCTCCGCGACGCCCTCGTGGGACCAGACGTGGCGTAGGTGTTCGAGGGTTGCCCGATGGAGTGAAGGAGGGCCGAACGCGCCACGCCCCAGGGCGATTTGACCCACGGCTGACCGCTTTTCCGGCCCGTTTTCCGTCAGGCCCGCACACGCGCGGGCTGCCTCTTTCCCGGCCGGGTGAGGTAGGGGCGTGACGGGGGCGCGGGCCCGGGCGCGCGGGCGGGGCGCACGCGGCGGGGACCTCCGGATCACACGCCGTGTGCTCGCCGCACCCGAACTGGCGCGGCGCACACACTCCCCGCGCGGCACCACGAGGGGGTTTCATGACGCATATGCCGCACGGATGGGTCACGACGGGGGACGGCGGGGGCATCCGTGCGGCCGGGCCACCGGCTCTTCCCCTGCGATGCGCCGGTGGCCCGCCGAGCAGCCGGGCGGGATCGGTGGCCATGCCTCCCGCAGGGACGGTCCCGGCCCGGCGCGCACGTGCCGCGCCGGCCGCCCCAGGGTTCCGGTATGGCTGATTCGCCGTCGTTGATCTTCGGCGCGAAGGCGCCGAGGCTTGGCCGCAGGGCCCCTGAAGGGCCCCGAGGCCGACCGGCGAGAGGTGGCAAGCGGCTATGACCAGTGACGTGACCGCATCGGGCACGGGTGAGGACGCGACGCGCCGTTACTACGAGACCAGTGACGTCGACGCGTTCTACGACATCGTGTGGGGCGGCGAGGACATCCACACCGGCATCTACGCGCACGAGCGCGAGCCGATCGCGGACGCCTCCCGGCGTACCGTCGAGGAACTCGCGGACCGGCTCCAGGACCGCCTCGGGCCGGGGCGGACCGTCCTGGACCTCGGTTCCGGCTACGGCGGCACCGCCCGCTACCTGGCCGGCCGCTTCGGCTGCCGGGTCGTCGCGCTCAACCTCAGCGCGGCCCAGAACGAGCGGCACCGCGCGGCCAACGCCGAGCGCGGCCTCGGCGACCTCGTGGACGTGGTCACCGGCTCCTTCCACGACGTGCCGTACGCCGACGCCCACTTCGACGCCGTGTGCTCCCTGGAGGCCTTCTGCCACAGCGGCGACCGGAACCGGGTGCTGAGCGAGGCGGTCCGGGTGCTCGCCCCCGGAGGGGCCCTGGCCTTCACCGACCTCATGGCCGACGAGGGCGCGCCCGCCGACGAGCTGCACGCGGCCGTGTCCCGCCTCGGCGTCGACGCGCTCGCCACCCCCTCCTGCTACCTGGGGCGGCTCGCCGAACTCGGCCTGGACGCGGTCGACTTCGCCGACCACAGCGAGCAGGTGCTCCGCCACTACGTCCGCCTCACCGACGAGACACGCGCGAAGGAGGCCGAACTCCGCGCCGTCATCAGCCCCGGCTACGTCGACGGGCTGCTCGCCAATCTGCCGCTGTGGGTGGAAGCGGCCCGCGCCGAGCGCCTGCGCTGGGGCGTCTTCAGCGGCCGCCGCCCCCAGGCGTGAGGGCGTCACCAGGTGGCGGCCGCACGGGGCGGCCGCCACGGGTGTCCTGCGCGAGCCGTCAGTCGCCGATCCCGGGGAAGAGCAGCCTGAAGGGCTCCGCCGTCGCCGCGATGCCGCGGCTGTAGGGGGCGTCGAAGTCCCAGATCAGGAAGAGCAGGAAGGCGATCAGGGCCGAGAAGAGACCGGCGAGGATGAGTTCGCGGCCGGTGCGGCGGATCTGGAAGGTGAAGATGAGGCCGACGGTCACGAGCCCGCCGGTGATCAGGCCGAACCAGACGACCCCCGGCATGGTGGCCTCCGCGCTGTCGCCGCGGGCGCCGCGCGCGTCGTCGGCGAGGGCGACCTGGTCGACGAGGGGCTGGTAGGCCTGTGCCTCGAAGTCCGACTTGGGTTCGTAGTCGGTGACGTCGTGGCGGAGCGTGGTGAGCAGGGCGGTGCCGCGCGCGCTGAGTTCACCGTGGGAGGCCATCCGGTCCCATTCCTTGTTCACCACATGGCCGACATACGCCGTCACGTCGCCGCGGATACGGTCACGGACCTCTGCGGGGTAGACACGGACCCGCTCGTGCACTTCGTGCAGCGCCTGGGCCTCGGTGCGGACGTGGTCCTGGGCGGCGCTGCGGGCCTCCCAGACACCTGCGATGGCCAGGCCGAGGACGATCGCGTAGACCACGCCGATCATCATCGTCATGTACTCCATCACGTCCGGAGTTTCCGATACGTCAGCGTCCGCGGAGCTTCGCCAGTGCCGCAGGACGACGACGAGGAGTACGACAGCGCACGCGGCGGCCATCGCGAGGGTGAGAACAAGCCATTCCGACAAGGAGTCCTCCGGCGGTCAGCGCGGCCGCAGCGCGGCGACGGCGAGCACCGCGGGTGCGGTGATGAGCAGGGTGAGGTGGACGAGGGAAGGCCCGCCGCGCGGCGGGCTCTTGCGTGGGGCCGTGTGGTACTCGGGGTAGTGCACGGGCTCCGGCGTGCGGTCGGGACGCCGGGGTGAGGGCGTGGGCCGGGGGGCCGGTGGTGCGGGCGGTGGTGGCGGTTCCACCGACGGCGCGGGGGGCGTCGGGGCGATCCGGGGCGCGGGCGGCGGCGGGAGAGGCGGAGCGGGCGCGGGCGGCGGCTCAGGCCTGGGCGGGGCGGGCGCGGGCGGGGTCGGCTTGGGAGGCGTGGGCTTCGGGGGCGTCGGCTTGGGCGGCGTCGGCTTGGGGGGCGTGGGTTTAGGAGGCGTGGGTTTCGGGGGTGTGGGCGTGGGCTTCGGAGGGGTGGGCGTGGGCTTCGGCGGAGTGGGCTTGGGCGGGGTCGGCTTGGGCGGCTTCGTGGGCGGCGGAGGACACTTCCCGCTGCCCGCGTAGGCCGTGGCCGTCCCGCCCGGGCCGGTCGACGCGTACGCGCAGGCGTCGGCCACGACGACGGCGGAGCCCGCCGGGAGGCCCACGAGCAGGGCCAGCGTGAGCAGCGCGAACACACGTGTGACGGGAGCGAGAAAGCCCCTGGAGGATCCGGGCACGACGCAGATGATGGAGGGCGCGCGATCCGCTCGCGCCGAAACCTGAGGCGAATCTACCGAAGGTGGGAGCGCCCGTACGCGGGTTCGCGCCGGGCCCGCGCCGGGAAGCGCCTCCCTGTGCGCCGTGCGAGCCGCGACTCATCGCCCGCCCAAAGAATCTTGCACCGGTGTTGAACGCTCGCCTGTGCCCTGCGCGTACCTAGGGCCATGTGTGACGCGAGTGGGCGTCGCACCATCCACGTCACATCATCCGAGCGGACACCGGGAGTGAGTGAGAGATGAAGACCTGGCGGAGCGCCTCGCTCGTAGCGACAGCTGCGGCCGTGCTGGCGCTGACGACGGCGTGCGGTCAGGACAAGGGGGACCAGAGGGAGCAGTCCCCGAAGGGCCAGAACGTGGGCAACGAGGCGCCCGCAGGCGACGGCTACGGCGCGGACGACGGCTACGGCGCGGACTCGGGCAGCGGCGCGGGCGGCGCCGCCAAGGCGAAGGCGGCCGGGCAACTCGCCGTCTGGGACAGCAAGAAGCTCGGCAAGGTCGTCACGGACAGCGCGGGCTTCACGCTCTACCGCTTCGACAAGGACACGGCGGAGCCGCCCGCGTCGAACTGCGCCGGCGCCTGCGAGAAGGCCTGGCCCGTGGTGCCGGCGAAGGGCGCGGTGGCCGCGCCCGGCGTCGACAAGTCGCTGCTCGGCGAGGTCACCCGGCCCGACGGCAGCAAGCAGCTCACCCTCGACGGCTGGCCGATGTACCGGTTCGCCAAGGACGCCAAGCCCGGTGACGCCAAGGGGCAGGGCGTGGGCGGCACCTGGTTCGCCGCGGCGCCCGACGGCAAGAAGGCGAAGCCCGCGGCGCCCGGCGGCGGAGCGGACGCGGCGCGCCCCGCCGACCCGGCCGGGCTCTCCACCCGCGACGACCCCGAGTTGGGGAAGATCGTCGTCGACAAGAACGGCATGACGGTCTACCGCTTCACCAAGGACTCCGCCTGGCCCATGAAGTCCGCCTGCACCGGCGCCTGCCTGGACAAGTGGCCGGTCGTGGAACCCGTGGCCGCGAACGACACCAAGGGCGTGCTGAAGAAGGGGTTCGTCACCTTCAACCGGCCCGATGGCCTGAAGCAGCAGACGATCGACTGCTGGCCGCTGTACACCTTCGCCGGGGACAAGAAGCCCGGCGACACCAACGGTCAGGGCGTGGGCGGTACCTGGTTCGCCGCGGCCCCCGACGGCAAGGCGGTGCGCGCCGCCCAGTAGGCCCCTGCCGCCGCCGCGCGGCGCCGAGTCCGACCGGCGCCCCGCCCCGGGGCCCGGGACGCGCCCGGCCGACCGGCCCGTTCCTTCCGTACCAAACGGAGGGAATGGGCCGGTTCTTTGGCGTTTCTCAGGGTGCGTACGGCATGTGCCACCGGCAGTGGCCCAGGTAGTGACCGAGAACGGACGGCCAATTTCCGGTTTGACTCGCCCCCTTGCCCGGCGATCAGTAGCCTCACCCTCGAACACCGGCTCGCCCCCGCCTGATGCCTAAGCCTTGGAGTGTTGATGGAGCGTCTCGCCTGGGCCCCGCCCGGCATCGACGTCGCGATGCCGAGCGCGGCCCGGATCAACGACTGCTACCTGGGGGGCTCGTACAACTTCGAGGCGGACCGTCAGGCCGCGCGCCGGGCCATGGAGTACCTGCCCGGGCTACCCAAGATCGCTCAGGCGAATCGTGCCTTCATCCACCGTGCCGTGCGGTTCGCCGTGGACGCGGGCATCGAGCAGTTCCTCGACATCGGCTGTGGCATCCCCTCCTCCGGCGCGGTCCACGAGGCGGTCCGGGCCGCGGCGCCGGGGGCGCGCGTCGTGTACGTGGACCACGACCCGGTCGCCGTCGCGCACGCCCGGGCGGTCGTGGACGGCGAGCCCCTGTTCCGGGCGGCCTTCGCCGATCTGCGCGAACCCCGCGACATCCTGGGCGGTTCCGAGGTCAGGGAACTGATCGACTTGGACAGGCCGACCGCCCTTCTCCTGGCGGCCATACTCCACTTCGTCGAGGACGCGTACCATCCCTACGCGGCGGTCGGAGAACTGCGGGACGCGACGGCGTCCGGCAGCCTGCTGGCCGTCACGCACATTTCGTACGAAGGGATACCGGTTCCGCAGGAGCAGGCCGCCGGCGCCGTCGGCGTGTACAAGGACATCCGCAATCCATTGGTCATGCGATCGCGTGCCGAGATCGCGCGGTTCTTCGAGGGATACGACATGGTGGAACCCGGCCTCGTGCCGATGCCGCAGTGGCGGGCCGACACGGAGCTCGTGGAGGAGGACCCCTGGGCCTTCTCCGGGTTCGCCGGCGTGGGACGCAAGCGTTGAGCGCGGAGCCGGACGGGCCGGAGGACAGACTGCGCAGATTCGCCACGATCTGGAGCCGCGCGGTCTTCCCGGTGACCGCCACCTCGCTGACCCGGCCCGAATTCGAGCGGCAACTCCAGCCGCTCGCGCGGGGGTTGCGTGACGCCCTGGAGGAGCGGCCCTTTCGCGCCGCCACCGGTGAGGCGGTCGGCGAGGCCCTGGTCCAGGCGCACTGCACCGAGCCGGACGCGCTCAGCCGCACCCTGAACGTGGTGGACGCCTATCTCGTCCTGTACTGCGGCGCGGAGGGCGAGCGCGAGGAGCTGCGGGCCCGCTGCGCCCGCCTCCAGCACGCCATCGCCGCCGGTTTCGCGCGGGCGCTGCGGACGCGCACCCTGGCCGAGCAGGAAGCCATATCCCGGGCGGCGCTCGACGCGCGCGGCACCGTCGCCGAGGCCCTGCACGCGAGCGAGGCCCGCTTCCGCGCGGTGTTCCACGGCGCCGCGATCGGCATCGGCATCGCCGACCTCGAAGGCACCGTCCTGGAGGTCAACGACGCCCTCGTGCGGATGTTCGGCGGCCTGGAGCACCAGCTGCGCGGGCGGAACGTGGGGAGCTGGACGCACCCCGACGACTCCCCGCACGTGTGGAAGCTGTACGAGGAGCTGGTGCGCGGCGAGCGCGAGCACTACCGCGTCGAGAAGGCCTTCTACCGCCCCGACGGCACCGTCCTGTGGACCAATCTGACCGTCTCTCTGCTGCGTGACGCCGACGGGGTGCCCCAGTACCAGCTCGCGCTCGTCGAGGACACCACCGAGCGCCGGCTCCTGAACCTGCGCCTGCGCTACGAGGCGACGCACGACGCGCTCACCGGGCTGCCCAACC
Source organism: Streptomyces sp. NPDC045778 (assembly GCF_056431945.1). Classification (NCBI taxonomy): domain Bacteria; kingdom Bacillati; phylum Actinomycetota; class Actinomycetes; order Kitasatosporales; family Streptomycetaceae; genus Streptomyces; species Streptomyces sp. NPDC045778. Next base: position 159,714 of record NZ_JBWKJZ010000004.1, on the reverse strand, counting down.
GCACCCTGTTCTTCGAGCGCCTGGAGAAGGCGCTCGCGGCCGGCGAGGGCGCCCGGTTCGGCCTCTGCTACCTGGACCTCGACGGCTTCAAGACCGTGAACGACAGCCTCGGGCACGCGGCGGGCGACCGGCTGCTCGTCGAGGTCGCCGACCGCCTCCAGGCCTGCGCGACCGCGCCCGGCGAGATGGTGGCCCGCCTCGGCGGCGACGAGTTCGTGGCGCTGACCACGGGACCCGACACGGAGCGGGAGGTCGACGAGCTGGCCGGGCGCATCATGAACGCGCTCGCGACGCCGATCAGCGTCGACGGCCGCGAGCTGACGGTGCGCGGCTCCATCGGCATCGTCGAGGGCCCGGCCGCCGAGCGCGGCGCCGCGGAGGTGCTGCGCAGCGCCGACATCACGATGTACCGCGCGAAGCACGCGGGCGGCAACCGCTACGAGCTGGCCGACCCCGAGGCCGACGCCCGCGCCATCACCCGGCACGGTCTGACGACGGCGCTGCCGGTGGCCCTGGAGCGCGGCGAGTTCTTCATCGAGTACCAGCCGCTCGTGCACCTGGAGGACGGCAGCGTGCGGGGCGCCGAGGCGCTGGTGCGTTGGCTGCACCCGCAGCACGGCGTCATCGGCCCGGACCGTTTCATTCCGCTGGCCGAGCACACCGGGCTCATCGTGCCGCTCGGCCGCTGGGTCCTGGAGGAGTCCGTGCGCCAGGCGCGCACCTGGGAGGCCCGGCACGAGCACGCGGGCCCGGTGCGGGTGAACGTGAACCTCTCGCCGTGCCAGCTCACCCACCCCGGCCTGGTCTCCGACACCGTGGAGATCCTGGAGCGGACAGGCCTCGCGCCCGGCGCGCTCTGCCTGGAGGTCACCGAGTCCGCGCTGATCGGCGCCGACGAGGACCTGCTCAGGCCGCTGCGGCGGCTCGCCGAGATGGGCGTCGACATCGCGCTCGACGACTTCGGCACCGGCTACTCGAACCTGGCGAACCTCCGGCGCCTGCCGGTCAGCGTCCTGAAGCTCGACCGGGCCTTCACCCAGGGCATGCAGCACTACCCCGTCGACCCGGTCGACCTGAAGATCGTCGAGGGCATCGTGTCGCTCGCGCACAGCCTGGACCTGGCCGTGACGGTCGAGGGGGTCGAGACGGGCGCGCAGGCCGACCAGCTGCGGGAGCTGGGGTGCGACACCGCCCAGGGCTGGTACTACGCCCGGCCCGGCCCGCCGGACCGGCTGCACGAGCTGGCCCTGGCCGACGTGCCCTGATCAGCCGCCTCCCGGTGGCGCGGTCGTGGCGGAGCGGGACGGGCCGGGGCTCGTGCGCCGCAGCGCGCCGTGCCGGAGCGGCCTCGCCGCACCGGGCCCGCCGCGCCTCACCGGGCGAGGAGCATCCGCTGCAACTCCCGGGCCGCGCGCGGCGGCGCCACGTCGCTGCGGTGGGCGAGCGCGATCGTGCGGCGCAGGCGTGGCCGGGCGAGCGGGGTCATCCGCAGGTCGCTGCCCGCGCGTTCGGCGACCATGCGGGGGACCACGGCGACGCCGAGGCCCGCGCGGACGAAGCCGAGCACCGCGTCCATCTCGCCGCCCTCGACGGCGAACTCGGGCTCGAAGCCCTCCGCGCGGCAGGCCGCGACCGTCAGCTCCCGCAGGTCGTAGCCGTGCCGGAACATCACGAGCCGCTCGCCCTCCAGGTCGGCGACGCGGGCCGTGGCGCCGAGGCCCGGCGCGTCCGGTGACGACACCACGACGAGGTCCTCGCGCAGCAGCTCCACCGTGGTCAGGGCGGGGGAGGGGCTCGGCAGCGGAAGCACCACGAGCGCCAGGTCGAGGGCGCCGCGCGCCAGCTGGCGGACGAGGTCGTGGCTGCCGCCCTCCTCGATCAGGAGCTGGATGCCGGGGTGCCGGTCGTGGAAGTCGCGCAGGACCTGCGGGAGCAGGCCGGTGCACACGCTCGGCGTCGCGCCGAGGCGCACCCGGCCGCGGCGCAGCTGTGCCAGCTCCTGCACCTCGATGCGCGCGGTGTCGGCGTCGGCCAGGATGCGCCGGGCCAGCGGGAGCAGCGCCTCGCCCGCGTCGGTGAGCGTGATGTTGCCGCGCGCCCGGCTGAACAGCTCGGCGCCCAGCTCCTTCTCCAGGGCGCGCACCTGCTGCGAGAGCGACGGCTGCGAGACGTGGACCCGCTCGGCGGCCCGGGTGAAGTGCCGGGTCTCGGCGACGGCGACGAAGTAAAGGAGCTGCTGGAATTGCATGCTCACACCGTAGACTCTCCATAGTCTCCCACTATGGAGATGAGCGCCATCATCTCTTGGACTGATCGGGACCTTCGCCCGTAGCGTGGATGACATGGCTCTGGCAACGCGGACGGACCGACGGCCGTCACTTCCGCGATCGGTGTGGGACTCCACCGTCGGCAAGAAGACCGTGATGGCGGTGAGCGGCGTGATCATGCTGCTCTACCTGGTGGCCCACATGATCGGGAACCTCAAGATCTTCTTCGGTCCAGGCGACTTCAACCACTACGCGCACTGGCTGCGCACTCTCGGCGAGCCCGTGATGCGCTGGGAGTGGACCCTGTGGGTCATCCGTGTCGTGCTCGTCGTCTCCGTCGTCGCGCACGCCGTGTCCGCGTACCAGCTGAGCAAGCGCGACATCAAGGCACGCCCCACGAAGTACGTGCACAAGAAGCCGCGCAGCAGCTACGCGACGCGCACCATGCGTTGGGGCGGCGTCATCATCGGCCTGTTCATCGTCTGGCACATCCTGGACCTGACGACGGGCACCGCGCACCCCGGCGAGTACCAGCACCTGCACCCGTACCAGAACGTCATCGACACCTTCTCGACCTGGTACGGCAACGTCGTCTACATCGTCGCCGTGGTCGCCGTCGGCTTCCACGTGCGGCACGGCTTCTGGAGCGCCGCACAGACCCTCGGCGTGGGCAGCGCGGCCCGCGACCGCGCCCTGAAGACCTGCGCCAACGGCCTCGCGCTCCTGCTGACCGCTGGCTTCGTCTCCGTCCCCGTAGGCGTCATGACCGGAGTGGTGAGCTGACCGATGAATTCCTACGCCGACTACGTCACCGGAGAGCCGGTCGCCGACACCAAGGCGCCGCGCGGGCCGATCAACGAGCGCTGGGACACCCGCCGCTTCGAGGCCAAGCTGGTCAACCCCGCCAACCGCCGCAAGCACACCGTCATCGTGGTGGGCACCGGCCTCGCGGGCGGCTCCGCCGGGGCCACGCTCGCCGAACAGGGCTACCACGTCGTGCAGTTCTGCTACCAGGACTCGCCGCGCCGCGCCCACTCGATCGCCGCGCAGGGCGGCATCAACGCCGCCAAGAACTACCGCAACGACGGCGACTCCGTCCACCGCCTGTTCTACGACACCGTCAAGGGCGGAGACTTCCGCGCCCGCGAGTCCAACGTGCACCGGCTCGCGCAGATCTCGGTGGAGATCATCGACCAGTGCGTGGCGCAGGGCGTGCCCTTCGCGCGCGAGTACGGCGGGCTGCTCGACACCCGCTCCTTCGGCGGCGTGCAGGTGTCCCGTACGTTCTACGCCCGCGGCCAGACGGGCCAGCAGCTCCTGCTCGGCGCGTACCAGGCGCTCAGCCGCCAGATCGCCGCCGGGAACGTGGAGATGCACCCGCGCACCGAGATGCTCGACCTGATCGTCGTCGACGGCCACGCCCGCGGCATCGTCGCCCGTGACCTGGTCACCGGCGAGATCGACACCTACTTCGCGGACGCCGTGGTCCTCGCCTCCGGCGGCTACGGCAACGTCTTCTACCTGTCGACCAACGCCATGAACTCCAACGCCACCGCCGTGTGGCGGGCCCACCGGCGCGGCGCCTACTTCGGCAACCCGTGCTTCACCCAGATCCACCCCACCTGCATCCCGCGCACCGGCGACCACCAGTCGAAGCTGACGCTGATGAGTGAGTCGCTGCGCAACGACGGCCGCATCTGGGTGCCGAAGGCCAAGGGCGACACCCGCCCGGCGAACGAGATCCCCGAGGACGAGCGCGACTACTACCTGGAGCGCATCTACCCCTCCTTCGGCAACCTCGTCCCGCGCGACATCGCCTCGCGCGCCGCGAAGAACGTCTGCGACGAGGGCAGGGGCGTGGGCCCCGGCGGCCAGGGCGTCTACCTGGACTTCGCCGACGCCATCAAGCGCATGGGCCGGGGCGCCGTGGAGGCCAAGTACGGCAACCTCTTCGACATGTACCAGCGGATCACCGACGAGGATCCGTACCAGGTGCCGATGCGCATCTACCCCGCCGTGCACTACACGATGGGCGGACTGTGGGTCGACTACGACCTCCAGACCACCGTGCCCGGCCTGTTCGCCATCGGCGAGGCCAACTTCTCCGACCACGGCGCGAACCGGCTCGGCGCCTCCGCCCTGATGCAGGGCCTCGCCGACGGCTACTTCGTCCTGCCGTCCACCATCAACGACTACCTCGCGCGGAACCCGCACCAGGAGGAGGTCACCGACCAGCACCCCGCGGTGCGCGCGGTGGTGACCGAGACCGAGGAGCGGATCGCCCGCCTCCTTGCTGTCGACGGCGACCGCACGCCCGACTCCTTCCACCGTGAACTCGGCGAACTCATGTGGGAGTTCTGCGGCATGGCCCGCACCGAGACGGGTCTGCGCAAGGCCCTGGAGCGCATCCCGCAGATCCGCGAGGAGTTCTGGCGGCGCCTGAAGGTGCCCGGCACCGGCGAGGAGTTCAACCAGTCCCTGGAGAAGGCCAACCGCATCGTCGACTACCTGGAGCTGGCCGAGCTGATGTGCCTCGACGCGCTGCACCGCGCCGAGTCCTGCGGCGGCCACTTCCGCGAGGAGTCCCAGACCCCCGACGGCGAGGCCGCCCGCAGGGACGAGGAGTTCTCCTACGCGGCCGCCTGGGAGTTCACCGCCACCGGCACCGCCCCTGTCCTGCACAAGGAAGACCTGGTCTTCGAGTACGTCCACCCCACTCAGCGGAGCTACGCATGAAGCTCACCCTGCGCGTCTGGCGCCAGCAGAACGCCGACGCCGAAGGCGCCATGTCCACGTACGACGTGGACGGGATCTCGCCGGACATGTCCTTCCTGGAGATGCTCGACACCCTCAACGAAGAACTCATCGTCAAGGGCGAGGAGCCGGTCGCCTTCGACCACGACTGCCGCGAGGGCATCTGCGGGGCCTGCTCGCTCGTCATCAACGGCGACGCGCACGGGCCCGAGCGCACCACCAGCTGCCAGTTGCACATGCGGTCCTTCCAGGACGGCGACACCATCGACGTCGAGCCGTGGCGCGCGGCCGCCTTCCCGGTCATCAAGGACCTGGTCGTCGACCGCTCCGCCTTCGACCGCATCATCCAGGCGGGCGGCTACATCAGCGTCCCGACCGGCTCCGCGCCCGAGGCGCACGCCACGCCCGTGCCGAAGGCGGACGCCGACCACGCCTTCGAGCACGCCGAGTGCATCGGCTGCGGCGCCTGCGTGGCCGCCTGTCCCAACGGCTCGGCGATGCTGTTCACCTCGGCCAAGGTCAACCATCTGAACGTGCTCCCGCAGGGCGCGCCCGAGCGCGAGACCCGCGTCCTCGACATGGTCGCGCAGATGGACTCCGAGGGCTTCGGCGGCTGCACGCTCACCGGCGAGTGCGCCACGGCCTGCCCGAAGGGCATCCCGCTGCCGTCCATCGCGGCGATGAACAAGGAGTGGCTGCGGGCCGCGCGCAAGGCGCCCCGCTAGCGCCGCCCCCGGCCCTCTCAGCGGCGGGGCCGCAGGTCCGCCCCGTACACCGTCTCGTAGTCCGGCACCACGAGCCGGGAGCGGGGGCTGACCTCACGGGCCTGGGCGAGGAAGTCGTCCAGGCCCGTGCCGTCCTTCCGGGGCGGCTCGCTCAGCGGCCGCTCGAAGTTGTCCCAGTGCACGGGGACGACCACGTCGGGCCGCCCCAGCGCGTCGAGCAGCCGCGGCACATAGCGGTACGTCGACGCGCTCGACGCCACCGCGACCATCGCGACGTCCGGCTCCAGGCCCCGGAAGGAGCGCTCGTCGAAGTCGCTCGCCCCCATGAAGAGGGCCGAGGGCGCGCCGTCCGGCGTCACCTTGAACGCCAGCGTGTCGCCCTCCGGCAGGTCCGAGATCGTCCGGGGCGCGGCCGTGGGCGGGGCGTGCAGGGTGCCGGGCGCGAAGTAGGAGTACGAGCCGTTGCGGCTGTGCCGCGAACTCGCCACCTCGACGACGTACCCGTCGAAGTCGAGCACCTCGCCGCCCCGCACCACGGAGATCTGGCCCGCGTCCACACCGAAGGAGCGCAGGACGTGGTACGTCGTCTCGGTGCCGATGACCCGCGCCCCCGTCGAACGGGCCAGATAGGGAACGTCGTTGAGGTGGTCCCAGTGCGTGTGCGTCACACAGATGACCTCGGGCGTGCCCGTGTGCCGGCGCACCAGGGCCTCGTCGGTGCGCAGCCGGGTCGCGGGGTCGAAGGAGCCGGTGAACAGGCCGGTGTCGAAGCGGGTGACGTACGGATCGACCAGGACGGTCTTGTCCTTCTTGAGCAGCTCGATCCGCCAGCCGGAGGTGCCGAGCCAGCGGTACGAGACGGCCGCGGCGGACCGGCGGGACGCCGGGGCCCTGGTGCGTCCCTCGGCGGACGCGGTGGCGGGAAGCAGGGGGACGGCCGCGCCGATGGCGGCACCGCGCAGGAGGGTGCGACGGCCGGGGCTGAGGTGTCGTGCGGGGTTCTCCATGGCGGCAGCAGAGCAGAACCCCGGGCGCGCCGTCCAAGATCAAGGGCCCGCGAAGCCGATATCTGATCCCATATAACCCCAGCTCAGAGCGGTCACCCCACGGCGGAGCCGGCCCGCAAACTGTCGACGGCCAGGCGTGCCGCCGTGCCGATCGCGGCGTCCACGCGCGTGAGGTCCGCGGCCATCGCGCGACTGCGTGCGAAGACGGCCACCGCGTACGTGTCGCCCTGCGGCCACCGCACCACGCCCGCCTCGATGTGCAGCCCCGGCAGCGTGCCGGTCTTCGCCGCGATCCGCACGTCGTCGGGGAACCCCGAGGTCAGCCGGTGCCGGAACACCTGGCGCCCCATCAGCTCCCGCACCCGCGCACAGGCCTCGGGCGGCCCCGCCGCGTCCCGCCAGATCAGGTCGAGGAGGCGGGTGACCTCACGTGGCGTACCGGAGTTGGCGCGCTCCGGGTCGAGGACGCTCAGCCGCCGCTTGCCCTCGTCCGGCAGGGCCCGGTACAGGCCGGCGAACTCCTCCGCCGTGCGCGCCCCGACATCGCTGAGCATCGACGCGAGGGACTCGCGCGGACCGCCCACGATCCGGGTCCGCGTGAGGCCCAGCTCCCGCGCCAGCATCCCCACCGTGTCGCGGCCGACGCGGGAGAGCAGGATGTCGGCCGCGGAGTTGTCGCTCACGGTCAGCGCGAAGTACGCGAGGTCACGCAGCGAGATCTCCACGTCGTCCACGCACCCCGCGGTCCCCCAGCCGCCGAGCCGGTGCGCGTCCGTCACCAGGACCCGCTCGCGCGGATCGAGCTGCCCCGCGGCGGCCTGGCGGGCGAACTCCAGGACGAGCAGCACCTTGAAGACGGACGAGAGGGGGACGGGTGTGTCGGCGGCGACACCGACCCCGGCCTGCCCGCCCTCCGCCGCTTGGGCACCGGTGGGGCCGGCGCGGCGCTCCGGGTCGATGCGCTGGGCGTGCAGCGCGCCCTCCGCGCCCGCTTGGGCGAAGACCTCCCGTATGCGTTCCTCGACCCTCATCCCGCCCCTCACTTCCTCTCGCCTAGGCTCGTCGCGTGGATCTCTTGCGGCACCTGCGTATTTTCGTCGTCACCGCGGAGGAGCTGCACTTCAGCCGGGCCGCGGAGCTGCTCGGCATGGCACAGCCGCCGCTCAGCCAGGCCGTGCGGCGCCTGGAGAAGGAGCTGGGCGCCGTACTCTTCGACCGCGGCAACCGGCAGGTCCGGCTCACCGCCGCCGGGTCCGTCCTCTACGACGAGGCCCGCGCGCTCCTCGTCCGCGAGGAACGGCTGCGCTCGCTGGTGCGGCGTGCCGTCGACGGCGACGTGGGTACGCTGCGCGCGGGCGTGCCCGAGGACACCGCCGCGCCCGTGCTGCACGCGCTGCTCGCCGCCTGCGCCGAACACGAGCCCGGGCTCCGCGTCGACCTCCAGGAAGTGTCCACGCAGGAGCAGCTCCGGCTGCTCGCCTCCGGAGGCCTCGACGTCGGCCTGCTGCACCTCCCGGTGGACGCCACCGGCCTCGTCCTCGGCCCCGAAGTCGCCGTCGAGCTGGGCGTGGTGCTGCCCCGCACCTCCCCGCTCGCCCGGCTGCCGGAGGTCGCCCTCGCCGACCTCCGCGGGCACGACCTGATGCTGAGCCCGCGGGACGCCGCGCCGGGCTGGCACGACGCCACGCTCGACGTCTGCCGCCGCGGCGGCTTCGTGCCAGGCCGGGTCCGGCACGCCCGCAACCCCGAGTTCCTGCTCGGCCTCGTGGCGGCGGGGCAGGGCGTGGCCTTCGAGCGGGGCACCGCCGCGCGCAAGGAGCCGCGCGTGGCCTGGCGCCCCCTGGCCGGGCGGCCGCTCGCGCAGCGGGTCGCCGGCGCGTGGCCCGTGCAGGGGGCGCATGCGGGGGCGGGGCGGTTCGCGGGGCTCGCGGCGCGGGTCCTGACCAGCGACAGCGCGGCCGTGCCCCCCTCCACCGCGGTCCCGGTCCCTCGCCCCTGGACAGTGGTCTACGACCCCCCGTGAGCCCCACCACGGGCCGGGCTTTCGGGTGGGGGTCAGGCTCGTGGGGGGAGGGCCGCGGACAAGTACGGGGCCGTGCGGCTGTGGGGGGTGGTGGAGACCTGGTGAGGTGGGCCGCAGGCCACTACGCGGCCGCCCCCGGCTCCGCCCCCGGGCCCGAGGTCCACCACCCAGTCCGCCCCGGCCACCACGGACATGTCGTGCTCGGCGACCACCACGGAGTGCCCCGCGTCGACCAGCTCGTGCAACCGCCCCACGAGCAGCTCCACATCGGCGGGGTGCAACCCGGTGGTGGGCTCGTCCAGGAGGTAGAGGGTGTGCCCCCGCCGCGCCCGCTGCAACTCGCTGGCGAGCTTGATGCGCTGCGCCTCGCCCCCGGACAGCTCCGTGGCGGGCTGGCCGAGGCGCAGATAGCCGAGGCCCACGTCCATGAGGGTGCTCAGGCTGCGCAGGACGGCGGGGGTGTCGGCGAAGAAGGCGGCGGCGGCCTCGACGGTGAGGTCGAGGACCTCGGCGATGGTGCGGCCGTTGTGGGTGACCTGGAGGGTCTCCGGGTTGTAGCGGGCGCCCGCGCAGTCGGGGCAGGGAGCGTACGTACTGGGCAGGAAGAGGAGTTCCACGCTCACGAAGCCCTCGCCCTGGCAGGTCTCGCACCGCCCGCCCGCGACGTTGAAGGAGAACCGCCCGACGCCGTAGCCGCGCTCGCGCGCCGCGTCCGTCGCCGCGAAGACCTTGCGTACGACGTCGAAGAGACCGGTGTAGGTGGCCAGGTTGGAGCGCGGGGTGCGGCCGATGGGCTTCTGGTCGACGCGGACCAGGCGGCCGACGCCGTCGAGTTCCTCGGTCAGCTCGCCGAGGAGCGTGGACTTGCCGGAGCCGGAGACGCCGGTGACCGCGGTGAACGCGCCGAGGGGGAACTCCACCGCCACGTCCCGCAGGTTGTGCCGGGTCACGGGGCCCACCTTCAGCCAGCCGCGCGGCTCACGGACCCCCCGGACGGGGGCCGGGGCGCGCCCGAAGAGGTAGCGGGCCGTCGCGGAGCCGGGGACGTCGGCCAGGTCCGCCACAGGGCCGCTGTGCAGGACCTCGCCGCCGTGCTCGCCCGCGCCCGGGCCCACGTCCACGAGCCAGTCCGCGTGCCGCATGACGTCGAGGTGGTGCTCCACGACGAACACCGAGTTGCCCGCCGCCTTGAGCCGGTCGAGCACCGTGAGCAGGGACTCGGTGTCCGCGGGATGCAGCCCGGCCGACGGCTCGTCGAGGACGTACACGACGCCGAAGAGCCCGGAGCGCAGCTGTGTGGCGAGGCGCAGGCGCTGGAGTTCGCCAGGGGAGAGCGTCGGCGTGGCGCGGTCGGGGGAGAGGTAGCCGAGGCCGAGGTCGGTGATGGTGTCGATGCGGGAGAGGAGGTCGGCGGTGAGGACGCGGGCCGTCTCGGAGCCCTCGGCGTCCCTGAGGCACGCGGCGAGGTCGCTCAGCGGCAGCGCGGCAAGCTCCGCGATCGTGCGGCCCGCGAACGTCACCGCGAGCGCCTCGGGCCGCAGCCTGCTGCCGCCGCACGCCGGGCACGGCTCACTGGTCAAGAACCGCTCGGCCTTGGCGCGCAGGGCCGGGCTCTTGGAGTCGGCGAACGTCTTCATGACGTAACGCCGGGCGCTCATGTACGTGCCCTGGTACGGGCGTTGGATGCGGCCGGCCTCGCGGACGGGGTGGACCGTCACCACCGGCTGCTCGTCGGTGAACAGGATCCAGTCCCGTTCGCCCTGCGGCAGTTCGCGCCAGGGCCGGTCCACGTCGTAGCCGAGCGCGTCGAGGACGTCGCGGAGGTTCTTGCCCTGCCAGGCCCCGGGCCAGGCCGCGACGGCGCCGTCGCGGATGGACAGGGACGGGTCGGGCACCAGGAGGTCCTCGGTGGTGCGGTGCACCCGGCCCAGGCCGTGGCACTCGGGACACGCGCCCGCGGCCGTGTTCGGCGAGAACGCGTCCGAACCGAGCCGCTCGGCGCCCGCGGGATACGTACCGGCGCGTGAGAACAGCATCCGCAGCGAGTTGGAAAGGGTCGTGACGGTGCCGACCGAGGAGCGGGAGGTGGGCGCCGCCCTGCGCTGCTGGAGCGAGACGGCGGGCGGCAGGCCCGTGATCTCGGCGACCTTGGGCGCCCCGACCTGGTGGATGAGGCGGCGCGCGTACGGGGCGACCGACTCGAAGTAGCGGCGCTGGGCCTCCGCGTAGATCGTGCCGAAGGCCAGCGAGGACTTCCCGGACCCGGAGACGCCGGTGAACACGGCGATCACGTCGCGCGGGACGTCCACGTCGACGCCGCGCAGATTGTGCTCGCGGGCACCCCGGACGCGGACGAACGGATCGTGGTCGTGGGCGCGGGGGCTGGGCATGGGGCGGGCTCCGAACGCGGGGATGGGGCAAACTCCACGATTCTAGGCCGGGGCCGTTCGCGCACCTCGGGCGGTCAGGTGCCGGTGGCCTCCGGGGCCCCGGACAGGCCCGCCACCCGCGCCAGGCGCCGGTAGGAGTCGAGCAGGCCGACGCGGTCGTGCGTACTGGTGGTCACCAGGACCTCCTGGGCGCCGCTGTCCTTGAGCAGCCCCTCCAGGGCGTCGGCGACCTGCTCCTCGGTGCCGTGGATGTGGCCCTGGAGCCCGGACTCGTACAGCTCGCGCTCCTTGCCGGTCATGCCGCCCGCCGCCGCGAGCGCCTCGACGCGCTCGGCGGGCGGCAGCGGCGGGAAGGTGCCGTGGGTGCGGGAGTACGCCAGCGACCAGGCCTCCGGCACGAGGAGGCGGCGCGCGGCCTCCTCGGTCTCGGCGACGGCGATCGAGCCGGAGACGATCACGTACGGCTCCGGCGCCCAGGGCGAGGGTGTGAAGGCCGCGCGGTAGCCGTCGACGGCGCGGAGCATGCGGTCGCGGCCCCTGAGATCGCCGATGACCAGCGGCAGGCCCGCGGCCGCGGCGATGGCGGCGCCCTCGCCGGTGGCCAGGACGTACGCGGGGACCCGCACGCCGTCGGCGGGGTAGGCGCGCACACCGGTGCCGGTGCCAGAAGTGCCGCGGAACCAGTCGAGCAGCTCCGTGAGCTGGGCCGCGAAGTCCTCGGCGGCGTGCTTGTCACGGCCGAGGGCCTTGCGGACGCCGTCCGTGAACCCGACCGAGCGGCCGAGCCCCATGTCGATCCGGCCGGGGAAGAGCGCCTCCAGGACCCCGAACTGCTCGGCGACCACGAGCGGCTGATGGTTCGGCAGCATCACGCCGCCCGTGCCGACCCGGATCGTCCGGGTGGCTCCGGCGACGGCCGCCGCGAGCACCGTCGGCGCGGAACCGGCGACTCCGGGCACGCCGTGGTGCTCGGACACCCAGAAGCGGTGGTAGCCGAGGGCCTCCAGGTCCTGCGCGAAGCGGACCGTGTCACGCAGCGCCTCGGGGCCCTCGTGCCCCTCACGGACACGCGAACGGTCGAGGACGGAGAACCGGGTGGAATCGATCACTGTGCTCACAGACATGTCAACGCTCGCCGCGGCTGAGGATTCCCGCGCCCGCCCGCGCCGCCGCGCACTTCAGGAGGTGCGGCCCGCGTGCCTCGCGCGGTGTGTCCCGCCCTCGTCCCGTCGCCGCGCCGATCACCTCGTTCGTTCCTTACGCTGATCACGTGACGGACGACAGCAGACCCCTGGCCGTGTTCGACCTCGACAACACCCTTGCCGACACCGCGCACCGCCAGCGGTTCCTGGAGCGCAGGCCGCGCGACTGGGACGCCTTCTTCGCGGCGGCGCCGCACGACCCGCCGCTGCCGCGCGGTGTCGCGCTCGCGCGGGAGAGCGCGAAGGAGTGCGAGGTCGTGTATCTGACGGGGCGGCCGGAGCGCTGCCGGGCCGACACCGAGGCGTGGCTCGCCGCGCAGGGGCTGCCCGCGGGGCCGGTCTGGATGCGGCGCGACCACGACCGGCGGCCCGCGCGCCGCACCAAGCTGGAGATCCTGCGGCGGCTCGCGCGGGGCCGCGAGGTGCGCGTGCTCGTGGACGACGACGAGCTGGTGTGCGACGACGCGGAGCGGGCCGGGTTCACGGTGGTGCGGGCGCGCTGGGCCCGGCCGTCGGCCGCGCTCGAACAAGCGCAGGAGCGCGAGGGGCGCACCTGAACCCGCGCCGGGCGGTCAGTCGGTGTCCTCCAGGCGGAAGCCGACCTTCAGGCCCACCTGGTAGTGCTGGATCTCCCCGTCCTCGATATGGCCGCGCACCTGCGTGACCTCGAACCAGTCCAGGCCGCGCAGCGTCTGCGAGGCGCGGGTGATGCCGTTGCGGATGGCCTGGTCGACGCCTTCGTGGGAGGTGCCGACGATCTCGGTGACCCGGTAGGTGTGCTCGGACATGCGGTCCTTCTCCTCTCCGCGGCGGTGCGGCTGCCCTCCACGGTAGTGCCGGGCGGGGGCGCGGTCCTGTTGGCGGCGGCGCGGCGGAGCAGCGAGGCCGCGGTGCGGCGGGGCAGCGGTGCGGCGGTGCGGCGGGGGAGCGATGTGATCGATTGATGGAGGTGGCGTGAGAGACCGATGCGCCCACGCCCCTTGACCCGATGTTGAGGTCCGTACCAAAATCCCACACACCCGTTCGAGCACCGCTCTTCCCCACGTCGGGCCCCTCCCCCCGTGTTGTCCCCCGCAGAAAGTGACCGACGTGAACGCGCGCCACAGACGCATCTCGCTCTCCCTCGCCCTGGCCTTCGCCGCCACCGCGCTGCTGCCCGGCTGCGGCGTCCTGCCCGGCTCGGACGACGACAAAAGCTCCGTCACGGTCTGGCTGATGCGGGGCAGCGCGTCGGACGGGTTCGTCGAGCGGTTCACCGAGGACTTCGAGAAGCAGCACGACGACATCGACCTGGACATCCGCGTCCACGAATGGACCGGCATCGGCCCCAAGGTGCAGAAGGCCCTCAAGGAGGACGACGGGCCCGACGTCATCGAGGTCGGCAACACCCAGGTCTCCCAGTACGTCGACGGGGGCGGCCTGGAGGACCTCACCCTGGAGTCCGCGCGCGACCTCGGCATGGACGACTGGCTGCCCGGCCTCGCCGAGCCCGGCCGCTACCGGGGCGCCCAGTACGGAGTGCCGTGGTACGCCGCCAACCGCGTCGTGCTCTACAACAAGGACCTGTTCGCCCAGGCCGGCGTGAAGCAGCCGCCCAAGACCCGGCAGCAGTGGCTGGACGCGACGGCGCGCCTCGACTCCGGCGCCCGGCAGGGGATCTACCTCGCCGGACAGGACTGGTACACGCTTGCCGGGTTCATCTGGGACGAGGGCGGCGACCTCTCCAAGGAGAAGGGCGGCGCCTGGAAGGGCAGTCTGCACTCCGCGGCCGCGCTGCGCGGCATGGAGTTCTACAAGCAGCTCCAGGCGCTCGGCGACGGCCCTCAGAACGCGGACGAGGAACACCCGCCGCAGGCCGGGGTGTTCGCCAAGGGCGACGTCGCGCAGATCATCGCGGTGCCCGGCAGCGCCCGCGCCATCGAGGCGAAGAACCCGGCCCTGAAGGGGAAGATCGGCTACTTCCCGATCCCCGGCAAGACCGCGGGCAAGCCCGGCGCGGTCTTCACCGGTGGCTCCGACCTCGTCGTGCGCGAGGGCACGAAGGAGCGCAAGGCGGCCGTCGAGGTCGTCAAGGCGCTCGCGGGCGAGAAGTGGCAGAAGGAACTGGCCCGCACGATGGACTACGTGCCGAACAAGACGACGCTCGCCCCCACCGTGTCGGGCGACGCCGGGGTGGCCGCGATGGCGGCCGGGGCCGCGCGGGGCCGGGCGACGCCCAACTCGCCGCGCTGGGCCCTGGTCGAGGCCAAGAACCCGATCAAGACCTATATGTCCAAGGTCCTCGCCGGCGGTGACGCGGCGGCCGCGGCCAAGGCCGCCTCCGGCCTGATCACCGAGGCGCTGGCGGACAACGGGCACTGAGCCCGGCCCGCGGGGCCCGCCGCCGACGGCGCCGGGCCCCGGTCCCGCTGCCGGGACCCGGCTTCAGGACGCCGTGCTCAGGGACAGCGCGAAGCGGCCGCGCTCGTCCGTCCACCAGTGCGTCAGCTTCAGGCCCGCCGCGGCCAGTTCGGACCGTACGCCGTCCTCGCGGAACTTCGCGGAGACCTCGGTGCGCAGGTCCTCGCCCCGCTCGAAGTCGACCGCCAGGTCCAGGGCGGGGATCTTCACCGTCTGCGCGAGCCGGGACCGCAGCCGCATCTCGATCCACTCCCGGTCGCGGTCCCACACCGCCACGTGGCTGAACGCCTCGGGGTCGAAGTCCGCGCCCAGCTGGCGGTTCACGACGTGCAGGACGTTCTTGTTGAACGCGGCGGTCACGCCCGCCCCGTCGTCGTACGCGGACACGAGCACCGACTCGTCCTTGACCAGGTCCGTGCCGAGGAGCAGCGAGTCCCCGGGGGACAGCAGACCGCGCACCGAGGCGAGGAACGCGGCGCGCTCGGCGGGCAGCAGGTTGCCGACGGTGCCGCCGAGGAACGCCACCAGGCGCGGCCCCGGAGTGCCGGGAAGGGCGAGGCCCTGGGTGAAGTCGGCGATGAGCGCGTGCACGCTCAGCGCGGGCCGCTCCGCGAGCAGCGTGTTCGCCGCGCCGGTCAGCGCGGACTCGCTGACGTCGACGGGCACGTACGTGTCCAGGTCCGTCAGGGCGTCGATGAGGTGCCGGGTCTTGTCGGACGAGCCGGAGCCCAGCTCTATCAGCGTGCGCGCCCGGGTGACGTCGGCGATCCGTGCCGACCGGGCCACGAGGATCTCGCGCTCGGCACGCGTCGGGTAGTACTCGGGAAGCGTGGTGATCTCGTCGAAGAGGACGCTGCCGCGCGCGTCGTAGAACCACTTGGGAGGGAGCGTCTTGGGGGTGCGGGACAGACCGTGCAGGACGTCGGCGCGCAGGGCGGCGTCCGTGGCGTCCTCGGGCAGGGTGCGGGTCAGCAGGAACGGGCTCACGCGGGTGGCTCCTTGAGCGGGGTGAGAAGGACGTCGGTGCGGCTCGCGTGGAGCAGCGTGTGGTCGGGGACCTCGCGCCAGCGCGGGTCGTCGTCGTAGGGCTCGGACGCGGCGACGGTGCCGCGTCCCGGCTCGGCCAGGTACCAGAGGGTGTCGCCCCAGGCCGTCGCGGCGATCGTCGCGCCGTCGGTGAGCAGCAGGTTCAGGCGCGAGCCGGGGGCCGCCTCCGCGACCTCAAGGACCGTGTCCGCGAGCGCCTGCGGCAGCGGCTCGCCGCGCCGCAGGCGGGCCTGGACGAGCGCCCAGACCAGCGCGGAGTCGCAGCGCGCCGCCAGGGACAGCAGCTCGGCGGCCGGCAGGCCCGCGGCGAGCGGCGCGAGCGAGCCGGGCCAGCCGGAAACCGCGCCGTTGTGGCTGAACAGCCAGCGGTCCGCGGCGAACGGCGCCGCCGCGGCCTCCCCGTCCGCCCCGGCCACGGTGGCGTCGCGCACGGCGGCGAGCACCGCCCCCGAGCGCACCACGCGCGCGAGGTCCGCGAACGACTGGTCGCCCCAGATCGGCCCCGGCCGCCGGTAGCGCGCGGGCACCGGGTCCCCGTCGGCGTACCAGCCTACGCCGAAGCCGTCGGCGTTGACCGTGCCGTACCGCTGGTGCCGCGGCGCCCAGGACTGCCGCAGCAGGCTGTGCCCGGGCGTCACGAGCAGCGCGCCCAGGTGCGCGGGCGCCCCGACGTAGGCGAGGTGACGGCACATCAGCACAGCTCCGCGGCCAGCTCGGCGGCGGTGGCGTCGCGGGCCGTGCGGAAGCCGGAGAAGATCTGCCGCCGCACCGGGTGGTCCCAGTTGCGGAAGGTGCCCCGGCACGCCACGGCGTCCACGGAGAAGGCGCCGCCGCGCAGGACCTTGTAGTCACCGCCGAAGAAGACTTCCGAGTACTCGCGGTAGGGGAAGGCGACGAAGCCCGGGTACGGCAAAAAGTCGCTCGCCGTCCACTCCCACACGTCGCCCATCAACTGCCGTATGCCGAGCGGCGATTCCCCGTCCGGGTAGCTGCCCGCCGGCGCCGGGCGCAGATGGCGCTGCCCCAGGTTCGCGTGCCGGGGCGCGGGGTCCTCGTCCCCCCACGGGTAGCGCGCCGAGCGGTCCTCGCCGGGCCGGTGGCGGGCCGCCTTCTCCCACTCGGCCTCCGTGGGCAGGCGCCGCCCCGCCCAGCGCGCGTACGCGTCCGCCTCGTACCAGCTGACGTGGACCACCGGTTCGTCGGCGGGCACCGGCTCCACGTGGCCGAAGCGCCGCCGCAGCCACTGGCCGCCCTCGCGGCGCCAGAACAGCGGCGCCGCGAGGCCGTTCTTGCGGACCGTCTCCCAGCCGCGCTCGTGCCACCAGCGCGGCTCCTCGTACCCGCCGTCGTCGATGAAGCGCTGGTACGCGGCGTTCGTCACCGGCGTGGTGTCGAGGAAGAAGGGTGGCACGAGCCGCTGGTGGGCGGGCCGTTCGTTGTCGAGCGCCCAGGGCTCGGTGGAGGTGCCCATGGTGAACGTGCCGCCGGGCACGAGGACTTCGTCCGGGCCGCCGAAAGCCGGAGCGGGCTCCGGGTCGGGTGCGGTGAGCGCGGGGGCGCCCGCGCGCAGCTGATGGGTGATGAGCATGGTCTCGTCGTGCTGCTGCTCGTGCTGCGCGATCATGCCGAAGGCGAAGCCCGCGTCGGTGAGGCCCCGGGCCGCCCGCGCGCTGCCCTCCGCGAGCGGGGCGCCCGGGTCGAACGGGGTGCCCTCCGTGAAGGGCGTGCTCTCCAGGACGTCGAGCGCCCGGCCGCGCACCTCGGCGGCGTAACGGCGGGCCTCGTCGGGCGCGAGCAGCGGCAGCGAGGGCCGGGCGGCGCGCGGGTGCTCGAAGGCGTCGTACAGGGAGTCGATCTCGGGCCGCAGCGCGTCACGGCCGCCTACCGCGCGCAGCAGCCACTGCTCCTCCTGGTTGCCTATGTGGGCGAGGTCCCACACGAGCGGCGACATCAACGGCGAGTGCTGCGCGGTCAGTTCGCCGTCCTCGACGCAGGAGGTGAGCAGCGCGGTGCGCTCGCGTGCGGCGCGGAGCGCGGAGAGCGCCCGCCGCCGCAGCTCCTCGGGGCCGACGGCCGCCTCGTGCGGGGCTCCGGTCGTGGAACCGGTCATCGCGGTACGTCCTTCCCGGGGGTGAGCGCCCCTTGTGCGTCGAGTGCGTCGAGCAGGTCGTCCGCGGGGCAGCGGCCCCGGGCGACGTACCGGTCGGCGTGCGCCGCGACGGCCGCGAGGACCGCAGGACCGGCGCCGAGGCGGGGCAGCGCCTCCTGGGCCGCGGCGAAGCAGGCCGCCGCCGCCTCGCGCAGCTCCGGGTCCGCGAGGCCGTGGCGCGCCGCGTCCAGCCACAGCGGGCTGTGCGGCGCGGGTGTCGCCCCGGCCCGCTCGGCCAGCGGCTTGACGGTGCGGTAGGCCGTCTCGGCGGCCTGAGCGTCGTCGAAGAGCGCCATGGTCACGGCGAGCGGCACCACCCAGCCGTCCGCGCCCGGCTGCGCGTCGACCATGCGCAGCTCCAGGTGCCCACGCGGTCTGACCGGCGGGAACAGCGTGGTGAGGTGGTAGTCGAGGTCCTCGCGGGTGGGCGGCCTGGGCAGCCCCGAGCGCACCCAGGACCGGAAGCTCAGGCCCTGTGGGACCAGCCACGGCGCTCCGTCCGCGGCCCCGGGGCGCGCGTGGTCCGCCGTGCCCGCCGTGCTCTGGGGTGCCTCGCTGCGCACGCACATCACCGGCGCGTCCAGGGCGTGCCGGGCCCAGGCCGCCCGCGGCTCCTCGTCGAGCGCGGGCGCGCCCGATCTGCCGGGGTCGATGCCCGCCCACACGGCCTGCCGCGTGGACCGCCAGCCCGTGGCGCGGCCGTCCTGCACCGGCGAGTTGGCGAACGCCGCCACCAGGACCGGGCCGAGCAGGTGCGCGAGCCGCCAGCGCCGGGCGAAGCCGAGCGGCCCCGGCTCCGCGTACCCGGCGTCCAGGCAGATCTGCACGGACGCCGTGGAGCACATCATGCGGCGGCCCGCGTCGCCCGCGCGGTCGAGCCAGGACTCCATGGCGTCGTAGCGCGGCTCCCGCAGCAGCCGCGTCGGGGCACGCCAGGGGTCGGCGCCGAGGCCGGTGAGGGTGAGGTCCAGGGGGCGGAGCGTGTCGCGCACGACGGCCAGGTCGGCCGCGACGGCGGCCACGCACTCCATGAGCGAGGCGGCGGGCAGCGAGCTCAGCTCCAGCTGACCGCCGGGTTCCACGGTGACCGCCGAGTGCAGGGATTCGGTCCGCAGCGCCGCGCGGGCGGCCTCGACGCGGGCGGACGTGACGGGAAGGCGCGGGGAGCGCCGGTCGTGGACGAGCCATTCCAGCTCGACGCCGACGGCGGCGGGCGGTCCGTTCTTGAAGCAGATGCCGCGCACCAGGGCCTCGACCTCCGCCTCGGTCACGGCGTCCCGAGGACGCGCGCGACGGTTCGTACAGTCTCCCTCGGACATGTCGGGGGTCCTCCTGTTCCGGGCGGCCCGGACCACGCGTCCGGGCAGCGCTCGTAACACCCAAGACCTTGAAGCTATTTCGCACAAGACGGCCGCGGGTGGCCGGAAGGTGCCGTCGCGGTGAACGACGGCCGCGCCGCGCCGTCCGTTCACGCACCACACGGGGGATTCCTTCCAATAGACCACGCGCGTGCCGTTCCCGCACGGGATGGCCGAAACAGCACGTCCGCCCCTCGGGGAGCGTGCCGGTCAGCCGTCGGCCGAGGGGTTCTCGACGCGGTACTGCTCCGCGAGGTCGTCGAAGACGTCGCTGGTCGGCCCGCCCAGGACGACCGGGTGGGCGCCGCCCACGTACGACCGCACGCGGGCCGTCACCTCGGTCGCCTTCGCGGCGCTCGCGTAGATGCCGAGCACCAGGGAGCCGTCACCCACGGTGAAGCCCCAGGGCACCTCGCAGGGCCCGTCGTGCTCCTCGACGGGACACAGCAGGCGGGCGAGGGGTTCCTGGAGCGCGAGCGCCGCCCGGGTGTCGGCGAAACCGTGGAGGTGGATCTCGTAGAGCTGCACCGCCCAGACGGTAGACGGCGCCCGCACGGGGCGCACGGCATTTTCGGACGCCGCCCATGGCCTCCACGCGACCCGTCCGCGCCCGGTGCGCCCCCGGGCGGCCACGCACGGCCCCGGGCCCCTCACGGCGCCGCCCGCGTGCCCGCGGGCTCCGGCCAGTACGCGTGCCAGCGCCGGTCGGCCTCCAGCTGCGCCGCGAGGGAGAGCAGCAGGGGCTCGCTGCCCGCGGGCCCGAGGAACTGGGCACCCACGGGCAGACCGCCCGCGACCCGGCCCGCGGGGACGTTCACGCCGGGCCAGCCGAGCACGTTCCACGGCCACGCGTACGGGCACGCGGCGATCATCGCCTGGTCCGTGCGCCAACCGCTGAGCCCCGCCAGGGCCCCGACGGGCGGCGGCGGGGTGGCCGTCGTGGGCGCGAGGACCACGTCGTACGTGTCGAAGACGGCGCCCACCCGGCGCTGGAGGGTCGCCTCCGCCCGCCGCGAGAGCCGCAGCGGGGCGCCGCCGAGCAGCCGCCCCAGGCGGGCCGCCTCCTTGGTGCGCGGGTCGAGCAGGTCGGGGTCGGGCACCTCGCGCACCCAGTCGGCGACACCAGCCGTGGCCCGGGGCACGAAGGCCAGGCCGATCTGCCCGTAGCGCGGGTCGGCCTCCTCCACGTCGTGCCCGAGCGCGGCGAGCCGGTTGGCCACGTCCACGACCTTGGTCCGCACCAGAGGGTGCAGACGCTTGGGCGTGGCCGTGAACGGGGAGCGCAGGGAGAGCGCGACGCGCAGCTTGCCCGGCTCGCGCGTCGCGGCCTCGGCCGCGCGGATCGCGGACGGCTGGTGCGGGTCGTGCTCGTGGTTGCCGCTCGCCGCGTCCAGGAGCAGCGCGGCGTCGGCGACGGTCCGCGCCAGCGGGCCGTTGACCGTGATGCCGTTGAACGCCTCCGGCCACGGCCACGTCGAGATGCGCCCGCGCTGCGGCTTGACCCCGACGAGGTGCGTCCACGCGGCCGGGATCCGCACCGAGCCCGCCCCGTCCGAGCCGAGCGCCGCCGGCACGAGCCCCGCCGCGACCGCCGCGGCGGAACCGCCCGACGAACCACCGGGCGTATGGCCGGTGTTCCACGGATTGCGGGTGGCGCCGAAGGCGGGCCCCTCCGTGAACGGCCACTGCCCCAGCTCGCACGTGTTGGTCTTGCCGACGATGACCGCGCCCGCCGCCCGCAGCCTGCGCACCGCCTCCGCGTCCCGCGCCTTGGGCGGGAAGTCGCCGGGGCAGCCGAACGCCGTCGGCTCGCCCGCCACGTCCGTGTCGTCCTTCACCGCGATCGGCACCCCGAGCAGCGGGGCCCGGTCCCCGGCCGCCAACTTCCGGTCGGCGGCGTCCGCTTCGGCGAGCGCGGCCTCGGCGCGCACCACGCGGAAGGCGTTGAGCGTGGGCTGGGTCGCCAGGATCCGGCCGAGCGTCCGCTCGGTCAGCTCGCGCGCGGACACCTCACCCGCGCTGAGCGCGCGGACGGTCTCCGCGAGGCTTTCGGAACGGTCGCAACTCATGTGAGGGCACCTTCGGTCGAGCGGCGGGCGGGGCGTGCGCACGGGTACGGCGGCGTCGGGGGCGGTCGCGGGACGGCGGGCCGGGCCGGGGCCGACGGCCGGGCGCGCGGCGGCAGTTGCTTACCGCACGGTAGCTTCCGGCGGGCCGACGCGGTATCGCCGGTGGCGCAGTTCACTCCCGGCCGCCGCGCGCGCTTCCGTGCCGCGGCGGCGCGTGCGAGCGGCGTGTGCCGCACCGGCCGAGCAGCGCGTGCGCGGCTACCGGCGTCTGTGACGCCCCGCGCTACCAGCCACGATGGCGTGCGCGCCCATGCCCCGTCGACTGCCCGGCAGCGCCCCCGCGCCCGCCTGGGTGCGCCCCGGGGCGGTCTGGAAGGATTGCCCTCGTCATGGTGCAGATACCGAAGCAGCAGGCCGCGCCGGATCCGGCGCCGACCGCGCCGAGCCCGCCACCCGACCCCGAGCCGCAGGACGCCGCGCAGCGCGTGCCGCACTCCGTTCCGACCAGCGCCGACGTCGCACGCCTCGCGGGCGTCTCGCGCGCCACCGTGAGCTACGTCCTGAACAACACCAGCGCCGTGCGCATCAGCGAGCCCACCCGCCGCCGCGTCCGCGAGGCCGCGAAGGAACTCGGATACGTTCCGCACGCCGCCGCCCGCAGTCTGCGCGCCGGGCACACCCGCATGGTCCTCATGCCCACCCCCCAGATCCCCGTGGGCCCGCTCTTCAGCCGGTTCTTCAGCGAACTCCAGTGGGCGCTCAGCCGGTTCGACTACACCGTCGTGCAGTACGGCAGCCTCGGCCTCACCGGCGAGGAAGCCGCCCGCGCCTGGGCCGAGCTGCGCCCGGTCGCGGTCCTCGCCCCCGACGCGACCGCGCTCGGCGCCCGAGGCGTCTCCGTCCTCAAGCGCTCCGGCGCCAAGGCCGTCTTCACGCTCGGCCCCCAGCGCGCCGAGGGCGCGCACGCGCTGCTCATGGACCAGCGCCTGGTCGGCCTCAGCGCCGCCGAGCACCTGCTGGCCCGCGGCCGCCGCCGCATAGGTGTCGTGGTCCCCGACGAGCCCGGGCTCGAACCCTTCTCACAGCCGCGCCTCGACGGCGTGCGCGCCGCCGTGCGCGGGACGGGCGGCGGCGGGGTGACCGAGCTGCCCCTCGGCTACGGCGAGGACTCCGCGGCCCGGCTCGCGGGCCGCTGGCGCGGACTCGGCCTCGACGGCGTCTTCGCGTACAACGACGAGTACGCGATGCTCCTCATGCGCGCCCTCCAGGACGAGGGCATACGCGTCCCGGACGACACGGCCGTCGTCGGCGCCGACGACCTGATGCTCGGGCGGCTCCTGCGCCCACGCCTGAGCAGCGTCCGCATCGAGCTGCCCTCGGGCCGCGGCCTCGCCGAGCTGGTCGACCGCGTGGTGCGGGAGCCGGGGGCGCGGCCGGAGGTCCACGACGTGCTCGGCGCGAGCGTGGTGCACCGTGAGTCGAGCTGAGCCCCGGCCGGGCGCCCCGGGCGACGTGGTTACGCCCCCTGCTCCTTGGCCTGCTGCTCCGCGACCGACTTGCGGACGTCGTCCATGTCAAGGCGGCGGGCCTGACCGATCACGTCCTCCAGAGCGGACTCCGGCAGCGCGCCGGGCTGCGCGAACACCGCCACCTGGTCCCGGACGATCATCAGCGTCGGAATCGACTGGATGCCGAAGGCGGCGGCCAGCTCCGGCTGCGCCTCCGTGTCGACCTTGCCGAAGACCAGGTCCGGGTTGGCCTCCGCGGCCTTCTCGTAGACCGGCGCGAACTGGCGGCACGGCCCGCACCAGGACGCCCAGAAGTCGATCAGAACGAAGTCGTTCTCCGTCATCGTCTGGTCGAAGTTTTCCTTCGTGAGCTCCACGGTCGTGCTCATGATGAGTCTCTCTTCCTGGTGGGGGCGAAGCCGTCGTGCACAACGGCCGCGGCGGCGGCCGTATTCCGCGCGCGTACCCGTGTGGCCACGCCGCACACCTGGCACCAGACTGGCCTCATGACGCAATCCACGGACGCCACGGGCGCAGCAGCGGACAACACGTACGACGTAGTGGTCATCGGGGCCGGACCGGTGGGCGAGAACGTCGCCGACCGGGCGCGCGCGGCGGGCCTCAGCGCGGCGATCGTGGAGAGCGAGCTGGTCGGCGGCGAGTGCTCGTACTGGGCGTGCATGCCCAGCAAGGCGCTGCTGCGCCCGGTCGTGGCCCGGGCCGACGCGCGCCGCGTGCCGGGCCTGCGCCACCTCGTCGAGGGCGCCCTGGACGCGCCCGCCGTCCTCGCCCACCGGGACGCGTACGCCTCCCACTGGAAGGACGACGGCCAGGTCGGCTGGCTCGACTCGATCGGCGTCGACCTGTTCCGCGGCCACGGCCGGCTCGCGGGCACGCGCCGGGTGAGCGTCACCGCCGCCGACGGCACGGTCACGGAGCTGACCGCCCGGCACGCCGTCGCGGTGTGCACCGGCAGCCGCGCCGTGGTCCCCGACCTGCCCGGCGCCGCCGACGCCAGGCCGTGGACCAGCCGCGAGGCCACCAGCGCCGACCACGTGCCCGGGCGTCTGGTCGTGGTGGGCGGCGGCGTGGTCGGCGTGGAGATGGCCACGGTCTGGCAGGCCCTCGGCTCCCGCGTGACGCTGCTCGTGCGCGGCGGGGGACTGCTGCCGAAGATGGAGCCGTTCGCCGGGGAGCTGGTCGCCGACGCGCTGCGCGAGGCGGGCGCGGACGTCCGCACGGACACCTCGGTGAAGGCGGTGCGCAGGGACGGCGCCACGGTCACCGTCGAGCTGGAGGGCGGCGAGCGGATCGAGGCTGACGAGGTGCTCTTCGCCACCGGCCGTGCCCCGCGCACCGACGACCTCGGCCTGGACACGGTCGGCCTGGAGCCCGGCTCCTGGCTGTCCGTCGACGACAGCTGCCGGGTCTCGGGCAGCGACTGGCTGTACGCCGTCGGCGACGTGAACCACCGCGCGCTCCTCACCCACCAGGGCAAGTACCAGGCCCGGATCGCGGGCGCCGCGATCGCCGCCCGCGCCCGCCGCGTGCCCCTCCTGGAGACCGACCGGTGGGGCGCCCACAGCGCGACCGCCGACCACGACGCCGTCCCGCAGGTCGTCTTCACCGACCCCGAGGCGGCCTCTGCGGGCCTCACCCTCGCCGCCGCCGAGGAGGCGGGCCACCGCGTGCGCGCCGTCGACTACGACCTCGCGTCCGTCGCCGGGTCGGGCCTGTACGCCGACGGGTACCGGGGCCGCGCCCGCATGGTCGTCGACCTGGACCGCGAGGTCGTCCTCGGCGTCACCTTCGTCGGTCCCGGCGTCGGCGAGCTGATCCACTCCGCCACGGTGGCCATCGCGGGCGAGGTGCCCGTCGACCGTCTGTGGCACGCGGTTCCGGCGTACCCGACGATCAGCGAGGTGTGGCTGCGGCTCCTGGAGACGTACCGGGGCTGACGGGGAGCCACCCCCGTCGGCGGGAGCCGTTCCTCCAGTGGGGCACGGCCGGACGGCGGCCGTGCCCTACGCCCGCCTCCTCGCGGACCGGGACGGCCGCAGCCTGGCCAGCTCGTCCTCGCCCTTGCCGCCCCAGACGCCCGACGTCTGGCCGGAGCCGAGCGCGTACGCGAGGCACTCGCGCCTCACCAGGCAGTGCTCACAGATCCGTTTGGCCTCCTCCTGTTCCTGTTCGGCCGGTCCGGAGGTGCCGACGGGGAAGAACAGCTCAGGGTCCTCATCAGCACACGCCGCCCGGTGGATCCATTCCTGTCGCAGGGGCACCGTTTCCATGACGCGCCGGGTGCCCGGGAGCGAAGGGGACGAAACGGCGTCGTCCGGTCAGTCGTCCGCGAGGATCCCCTCCAGATGCCGCAGCGCCGTGGTCACGCGCGCCGGATCCTGCTGGAAGAACGGGTCGTCGGGGACCGGCAGCGACCCCGCGAGCGCGATGCCACGGCCGCGTGCCCACGTCGCGTCGTCGGCGCCGACCGCGGCCCGGAACGTGGCGCGGGCCGTCGCGGGCAGGAACATCCACGCCGGGATCAGGTCGCACGCCGGGTCGCCCACGGCGAGGGTCCCGAAGTCGATGACCGCGCTCAGCCGCCCGTCGACCGCAAGGAGATTGCCCGTCGCCAGGTCACCGTGGAGCCACACCGGCGGCCGGTCCCAGGCGGGCGCCGCGAGGGCCTGCTCCCACACCGCGGTGACCGCGTCCGTGTCGACCATGCCGTCCAGCTTCGCGATCTTCGCCCGCACGGTGGAGTCGGCGGCGAGCTGCGGGCACTCGGCGCCCACGCGCGCGCCACGGAAGGCGTTGCTCCACTGCGGCGGCGGTCCGTCCGTCGCGTCGATGCGCTGCAACGCCCGGATGAACTCCGCGAGTTGGGTGGCGGCCTCCTCCGGGTCCGCCAGGCCGTCCGTCGTCGCGGGCTCGCCCTCAAGCCAGCGGCAGACCGACCACGGGAACGGATAGCCCTCGCCCGGCCCGCCCCGCGCCAGCGGCTGCGACACCGCGAGCGGCAGCTGCGGCGCGAGCCACGGCAGCCACCGCTGCTCCCGCTCGACCTGGCCGGTCCAGCGGGCGTAGCGGGGCAGGCGCAGCACCATGTCGTCGCCCAGGCGGAAGGTCGCGTTGTCCATGCCCGGGCGCGGCACCGGGGTCACGGGCAGGTGCGCCCAGCGCGGGAACTGCGCCGCGACCAGGCGCCGCACCAGCGGCTCGTCGATGGTCACCGAGACCTCGTCGTCCTGCTCGGCGTCCGGTGTCTCGTACGTCTCGTCGTGTGTCTGGTCGTACGTCTTGTCGGTCCTGCTCGGTGACACGGGGATCCCCTCGGCCGGGCCAAGTGCCCGGTGCCCTCGTCGACTTGGTGGAAGGTGCCCCATCCCACCCGTCCGCGAGATCCGCTGTCCACCGAGTTTCGGGGGGCGCGGCGCGGTGGGGCCGGCGCCGCCGCCCCCGGGGCCAAGTACGGCAGGAACTCATGCGCTTGAGTCAGGGCCGGTGGCGGCCGGGCTGCGCGTCTCGCGCAGCGCACGGTCCGGCCCCGCGGAACCTCCCGCCGACGCCGGGGGCGCCGCCGCGACGCTCCCGCCGCCGGCCCGCAGCCGCCGCAGCACGCGCCGCGCCCGCGCGGGCAGGACCCGCCGCCAGGCCCGTCTGCGGCGCGTGGAGCGCAGCTCGGCGAAGAGCAGTTCGTGTCGGGCCGCGATCGGCTCCGGGTCGTAGCGGCGGGCGCTCTCCAGGGCGGCGGCGCCCATCGCACGCCGCCGCGGCGCGTCCTCGATAAGTTCGAGCAGCGCCTTGGCCAGCGCGGCCTCGTCGCCCGGCGGCACGAGCCGCCCGTCGTGGCCGTCGCTGATGATCTCGGCGGGGCCGAGCGGGCAGTCGGTGCTCACCACCGGCACACCGCACCGCATGGCCTCCACAAGGGTCATGCCGAACGACTCGGCATCGGACGCGGAGGCGACCACGGACGCCTGGGCGAACTCCGGCTCGATCGGCGAGCGCACCCCCATCAGCTCCACGTGCCCGCGAAGCCCCAGCTCCTCGACCGCGCGCTCCAGCGGCTCCTTCTGCTGGCCGCCGCCGTAGATGCGGAGCCGCCAGTCGGGGTGCCGCTCCGCGACCGCGGCGAACGCCGACACCAGCAGGTCGAACCGCTTGCCCGGCACGAGCCGCCCGGCGGCGGCGACGACCTTGGCGGTGCCGTCTGAGGGCAGGACCGGCGGCTTCGGCACCATGTTCGGGATGCTCAGGACCCGCACCCCCGGCAGCGGCATCCGCCTGCGGTAGACCTCCGCGTCGGCCTCCGTGGTCGTCACCAGGGCGTCGAGGGAGCGGTAGTGGCGGGCGAGTTGGGCGCGAAGGCGCTTGCTGTGCGCGTCGTGCCGCAGGTGCTCCTGACCGACGAGCAGCGCGCGGCGCGGGCCGAACCGCGCGAGGTACACATTGATCCCCGGCCGCGTACCGATGATCACATCCGCGTCGCAGCCGCGCAGATACGCCTCGACGCGGTCGTCGTGCAGCCGCGTGTACTGGTGGTGGCGCCGCTCCGCCGAAGGGAACGCCTCGGCGGGCTCGGCGAACACCGGGTCGAGCGTGTCCGCGCTCCCCGCCCTGATGTCCACCAGGGGTATGAGCCGGACGCGGGGGTCGACCTCGAAGCGCGGCCACTCGCGGTGGCGCATCAGCGAGACGATGGTGACGTCGTGGCGCTCGGACAACGCGGACGCGAGATTGAGGGTGGTGCGGATGGTGCCCCCCACGCCGTACACGTTGTGCAGCAGGAACACGACCTTCAGAGCCTTCATGCGGAGCTTTCCCCTCGGCGGTGCTCGACAGATCCGCGCGTGGGTCGGGACGCGCGGCGAAAAGACGCGGCTGGAACAAGCAGGGCTGGAACAAGCAGGGCTGGGACAAGACAGGGCTGGAACAAGACGCGGCTGAAACGCGAGCCACCTTCCCGTGCCCGGGTAAGCCGGAATGACGGCCACGGTGAGAGGACGGTAAGAACCTGGGCCCGCGCCGGGGGGAGGGGGGCGGTTGGCAGACTGACGGGATGCCGCACACCGAGCCGTTCAGCAACACGCCGACTCTCGGCGGTCCCCCGCACACCGTGCTGCTCGCGGAGGACGACCGCGCCATCCGCAACGCCCTGGAGCGCGCCCTGACCCTGGAGGGCTACCGCGTCACGGCCGTCGCCGACGGCGTGCAGGCGCTCGCGGCCGCGCACCGGCAACCGCCGGACCTGCTCGTCCTGGACGTGATGATGCCCGGCATCGACGGCCTCCAGGTGTGCCGCGTGCTGCGCGCCGAGGGCAGCAGGATCCCCGTCCTGATGCTCACCGCCCGGGTGGAGACCGCCGACCGCGTCGCCGGACTCGACGCGGGAGCCGATGACTACGTGGCCAAACCCTTCGAGGTCGACGAGGTCTTCGCCCGGCTGCGCGCGCTGCTGCGGCGGGTGGACGGAACGGCGATACCCGGTGCGGGCAGCGGACCGGAAGGCGTCGTCACGGCGGGCGGCGGCCTGCGCATCGACCCCGGGGCGCGGCGCGTCTGGCGCGGACCCCGCGAAGTCGACCTCACCCGCACCGAGTTCGACCTGCTGCACCTGCTGGCCCGCAACGAGGGCATCGTCCTCGACCACCCCACGATCTACGACCGCATCTGGGGCTACGACTTCGGGCCGAACTCCAAGAACCTCGCCGTGTACGTGGGTTATCTGCGGCGCAAGCTCGACGTGCCCGGGGCGCCCCCGCTGATCCACACCGTGCGGGGTGTCGGCTACGTCCTGCGGGCGTCGTGAAGGTCGGCGAGCGCGGGCCGCGCGCCCGCGTCGGCGTCAGCCTCGGCACGCGGTTCGCCGCCTCGTTCGCGGCGGTCGCCGTCGTCGTGACCCTGCTTGTGGGCTTCCTCAGCTACGACGCCGCCGCCCGCCTCATCCGCCGCGACCAGCACGCCGCCTTCAACGAGGTCGTCGAGGACCTGCGCGCGCAGGTGCGCAGACACCGTACGAGCATCTCCGTCGCCACCGACCTCGACGGCGACGGCGTACGCGACGACCTGCTGCGGCCCACCCGCTCCGACGCCCAGGTGCTCGGCCCCCGCGGCGGGGTCACCGAGCGCGGCAGGCGCCGCCTCCCGGTGGGGGACAAGGAGCGCGCGACGGCCGCCGCGCGGCGGCCCGGCGTGGTGACGCGCCGCGACGTCGAACTCGCCCACGGGGACTACTGGCTGGTCACCGTCTCCCTCGGCGAAGGCCAGGGCGCGGTCCAGCTCGCGCGGCAGTTCAGCGACACCGAGGACCTGCTGCACAGCCTCCAGCGGCGCACGCTGCTGCTCGCCACGCTCGTGGTCCTTGCCGCCGCCCTGGCGGGCTGGTGGCTGGCCCGCCGCATCACCCGGCGCCTGGTGCGGCTCGCCCACGCGGCCGAGGACGTGGCGCAGACCGGCCGCGTCGACCGGCAGGTGCCGGTGGCGGGCAGCGACGAGGTGGGCCGGCTCGGCCGCTCCTTCGACCGCATGCTGGGCCGCCTCGCGCGGGCCGAGGACGACCAGCGGCGACTCGTCCAGGACGCGGGGCACGAACTGCGCACGCCGCTCACCTCGCTGCGGACGAACATCGCGCTGCTCCGCCGCATCGACGAACTGGAGCCGCCCGTACGGGCGGAGCTGGTCGCCGACCTGGCCGACGAGTCCCGTGAACTCACCGACCTCGTCAACGAACTCGTCGCCCTCGCGGCGGGCCGCCACGACGACGAGCCGCCCGTCGACGTCGTCCTCGCCGAGGTCGCCGAGGAGGCCGCGGCGGTGGCGCGCCGCCGCACCGGCCGTGAGATCGCGGTCCACGCGCACGGCGACGAGCCGGTACGGGCCCGGCCCGCCGCGGTGCAGCGCGCCATCACCAACCTCCTGGAGAACGCCGCCAAGTTCGACCGCGACGGCACCGCCCCCATCGACCTGGAGGTCTCTGCCGACCGCGTCGAAGTCTACGACCGGGGCCCTGGCATCGCGGCCACCGACCTCGCCCGCGTCTTCGACCGCTTCTACCGCGCCCCGGCCGCGCGCAGCCTCCCCGGCTCGGGCCTCGGCCTGTCCATCGTCCGCGACGTGGCGACGTCCCACGGGGGCACGGTGTTCGCCAGGGCCAGGCCCGGGGGAGGGGCGGTGGTGGGCTTCACCCTGGGCGAGCCCTGACGCGGGGGACGCGCCCCGGTCTACGGCGTCGGCTCACCGCTCAGCGCGGCCGCCATCCGCAGGTGCGGTACGGCCTCCGCGTCCCGGCCCTGCCGTTCGAGGGTGCGGCCCAGCATCAGCCGGGCGTAGCTCTCGACGGGGTCGAGGTCCAGGACCGCGCGCAGCTCGGTCTCGGCGCGGCGGAGCTGGGCCGAGTGGTAGTAGGAGCGGGCGAGGAGCAGCCGCGGGGCGACCTGCTCGGGCACCTCGTCGGCCAGCGGGGCGAGGATGCGCGCCGCCGTCGCGTACTCCTTGGCGTCGAAGAACTGCCCCGCCCGCTCCCAGCGCTCGGCCGCGGTCCCGTGGTCGTAGTACGTGATGTTCACTGTTGCCTCCTCGACGGCACACAACAGACGTAGGTAATTGAATATTCCACTACGTCGTCCCGGTGCCTCGTCCCGTCGGCGGGGAGGCGCCCCCCGGGCGGGCGCCCGGCGGCACGAAGGCGGATGCTGACGGGCCGGGTCCGGCGGGACTAGGTTGTGCGGCATGAGCAATCTTGATCGCGAGGCGGTACCGGGCCACTGCGGCGGCCGTGGGTTCGTCGTCGCGGAACCGGTGCGGGAACTCCTCAGCCCTCGGCACGTGCGACTGGGCGAGGCCACCGAGGTCCGTCGGCTCCTGCCGAACCTGGGGCGGCGCATGGTGGGCGCCTGGTGCTTCGTCGATCACTACGGCCCGGACGACATCGCGGATGAGCCCGGCATGCAGGTGCCCCCGCACCCGCACATGGGCCTGCAGACCGTGTCGTGGCTGCACGAGGGCGAGGTCGTGCACCGCGACAGCACCGGCAGCCTCCAGACGGTCCGCCCCCGCGAGCTGGGCCTGATGACGTCGGGCCGGGCCATCTCCCACTCCGAGGAGAGCCCCAAGTCGCACGCCCGCTTCCTGCACGGCGCGCAGCTGTGGGTGGCGCTGCCCGACACCCACCGCCACACCGAGCCGCACTTCGAGCACCACCCCGACCTGCCGGTCGTCACGGCGCCGGGCCTGAGCGCGAAGCTCCTGCTCGGCTCCCTCGACGGCACCACGTCGCCCGGTACGACGTACACCCCGATCGTCGGCGCGGACCTGACCCTCGCCCAGGGGGCCGACCTGCGCCTCCCCCTCGAACCCGACTTCGAGTACGCCGTCCTGTCCATGTCCGGCGAGGCCCACGTGGACGGCGTCCCGCTGCTCCCGGGCTCCATGCTCTACCTGGGCTGCGGCCGCGCCGAACTCCCCGTACGCGCCGCGTCCGACGCGAGCCTCATGCTCCTCGGCGGCGAGCCGTTCGAGGAGGAGCTGATCATGTGGTGGAACTTCATCGGCCGCACCCAGGCCGACATCGAACAGGCCCGCACCGACTGGATGACGGGCACGCGCTTCGGCGAGGTGAAGGGCTACGACGGGGCACCGCTGCCCGCACCCGAGTTGCCGCCGGTGCCGTTGAAGGCCCGGGGGAGGGCGCGCTGACCTGCGGGGTTATGGGTGGGGGCGGCTCAAGGTGGTGGGCGAGGACGGCCGGCGGAGTGTTTGCTGGGCCCTTCGGGGAGACTGCCTCCCCTCGCCCGCCGGCGGCCTTGGCGGCGTCGCACGTGATTCCACTCCGTGGGCGGGTGTGGTCGGCTTCAGTCGAACTCTTGCTGACCTGATGCCGACTTTGCTGATGACGGGTCGGCCCTTGTTCCGGGCCTGTTCCGGCTGGTCGCAGGTGTGCGGGCCTCACGGACACCTACGGTGCCGAGGTCACCACCGACCCCCTGGTGCAGGCAGCGGCAGGAGCACCACGACGTGGTCGCCTGGCTCCACGCGCCGTGGCTGGCCTGCCAGCAGCACAAGGCCCCTGAAGCCGGACCGTCCGGGATGCTCGTGTGGCACCGCGACTTCCTCAACCGCTGCCTGGCCCCTGTGCGCGCTCCGGGCGGGCCGCTCTCGGCCTGCCCAATCAAACCCTCAGTGCAGGAGAGGGGGTGGGGCCCCGGACTCAGCAAGATCGGTACCGGGAGCGCCGGGGCGATGCATCAAGGGGACGTTGCCCCTAGCCTTGCGACACTGGGCGACCGGTGAAGGCGTCCAAGAGGACACGGTTGCCCACGGGCTGGTCCAACTTCACGGTCATCTCCTGACGCCGCTGCACGCTGGTGCACGGGCCGGTCGACTTCTTACCGGTGAGAGATGCTGACAGGACGACGCTGCCGCCAGTCTCCAGTGCTTTCACAGCCGGGCCGTCGTCGCAAGATCCATGCGTCGCCATGACGGTGATGGAGTGGCCGTCTCGGCTGACCTTGACCAGCCTGTCCAGCGGCCTCAGACCACCGGCGGCCCCCTCCACTGCGGGTTCGATCGGCGGCTCAGGCAGTGGCGATGGACTGACGGCAGCTCGTCTGAGCGGGCTGTCGTAGCCTTCCACAGTGAACAGCCAGGCTGGGACGGTCGCTGGGCCGCGGTGGGTGACTATGGTCATCTTGCCCAGCTTCGCGGCGGTCACTGCGAGGCGCGGCCCCTCGCTGCTGTTGCGGTCCAGGGCGTCGTAGGCTTCCTGCGCGCTGATCAGCGGTACAGCGAGTGACTCTCCCTCCTCCCAATTCACCTTGCCATCCATGCCTTGGGCCGGAGGGAGCTGACCGCTGAGCTCAAAGTTGTGGGTCGCGTAGGCGCGCCTGTCCGCGTCGTTCTGGAAGCCGTGATCGGGAAGTTGGACCACTTCCGCCATCGGGTGGTAGCCCTGACGCCACGCCTTGGCTGCTGCGGAGCCATCCCAGGCGTCCGCGACGTGGCGGGCGCGGGTGTGGGCGTGGCCGGGCGGTGCCGTGCTCGTAGGGCGTGGCTGCACGCTGCGGTCGTCGGAGTCCTCGCCGCCGCAACCAGTGAGAGAGCCGAAGCCGGCGAGGAGGAGAGCGATGAGGGCAGGGGTGGCACGTGTGGTCGTCGTATGCATGGGGTCCCCATGGCTGTTGGTGGCGAGCTGCAGGACCGATGCCCTGCCGTCCCTGTGACGTATCGATCTCTCGGCAGGTTCGAGCGCACATGGCCCTGCCGCACCTGGCGGTGGAGATGCTGATACCCAATGGGTATGCCGCCCCCGAGCGGCGCGGGGACGGCACACCCATGCTGTTCCGGAATCCCATGCGTCGCGTGTGCTAGGGAATGTCGTCGGCGGGAACGCTTGCATCTCGAATGCGCAGGCTCCTAGGCGCCGACCCTGCTGGTGTCAACACATCGGTCCTGCTGATGATTCTCCGCATGGGCCGCCGTGCAGGGCAGGTGGATCCGGTTCAGTAGATGCGAAGGCCGCGGCTGTTCAGTACTGGCTGTATCGGCTGGTAGTACGACCGCCAGTCAGCGTAGTCGGAGTCGACGTGATCACCGCAGCGGGGGTTTTGCGGGGTGTAATCCGTACTGCCGGATTCCAGGCCCAGTGCGGTTGTCCCCGTGAACAGAGCCCCTCCGCTGTCGCCGCCCTTGGCGCAGAGGGTCGTCTCGATCATGTTGTAGAGCGTGACCCCGTCCTCTGGGTAGTTGACCGTCGTGCTGGGGCGGGTCACCTTGCCGACCAGATCCTGGCTGGTCGTTCCCACCCGTTTGACCTTCTCCTCGTCCACTACCTGACGGGAGTTGGTGATGCCCTGCTGAGTGCCGTTCTTGTATTGGACATCGCCGTAGGCCGTGACCTCCGGGTTCCGGTAGTCGATGACCGCCCAGTCACCGGGTTCGAACTGGAAGCCGACCTGCTTGCCGAGGTAGACGTTGTTGCTCTCGCGACTCCAGTCGTAGTTGCCACCCACCTGACAGTGCCCGGCGGTGAGCATGAACCTCTCCCCGGAGGAGTTGGTGGCGTTGAATCCGGAGCTGCACGTCCAATCCCTGGAGGAGATACCAAGGCCACCGCGCATACTGGAGGCAGAGGTCTTCAGCGTGCCGGCTGCCTTCTGGATGCGCACCCCGGACCCCCGGGCGGCGGCGGCCGCTTCGATCCGGGCGTGATCGGCTGCGGATACACCGTCGTAGACGTCCACGGAAACCTGGTTCGTGCTTGGGTCGGCACCCCAGGCGGTGTTGGGAATCCCCGCCAGTTCCTGGTCCAGCGCGGCGTGGATGGCCTCGAGGTCGTCCGTGCTCCGAGAGACGGTCTTCGGTGTTCCGCCGATCTCCCGGACCGAGTCTGCGGCAGGCTCATCGGTGACCGCGATGGTGAGGCGCGCGCCCTCGTAGTAGACGCCAGCGGTTCGATCGTCGCCGAGCTCTCTGGCTAACTCGACTGCCTCGGCTGGATCGGTGAGCGGTTCCGGGTCCTCGGCAGCAGCGGGCGAAACGAACGCTGCGAGCAGTCCAGTGACCGTAACTGCGAGCAGTGAGTGGTGTAACCGAGGTCTTCGCATCTGTTCCTCCTCTGATTGATGAAGGGCTGGTCGATCGGAGCCCTATCAGCATGGCGACCGTTGGCAGCTGACAGGTGAACAGGAGCAGTCGAGTTCGGCAACAAGCAAAGTTCCAGATGCAAAGCATCTCGCTTGATGGCGGAGTGGGGCGGAGTAGGGAGATGCTTGCTAGGCATGCGCTCGGAACAGCTCTCACCTGCATCTTTGTTCGCAGTGCAGCCCTTCTGCTCGATCGCCTTGCGCTGGTCCGGGCTGCGTATGCCCTTTACGCAAAGGATGGCTCTTGTGATCCACGAGGCGATCAAGTCGCTTGCTGTGCCCCCGGCGGCATCACCCCGTATGAGCGCAACCCGCGCCGGGGCAAGGTCGGGGTCGTCAAAGCCAGCCTTGAGACCAACGGCCAGTACCGACCGATCGTCGTGAACAAGCGCGGCAACGCGATCCTCGCTGGCATCCACACTTGTCCGACTGCCCAAGCTCTCGGGTGGACGGAGATCGCGACGACCTTCGTCGATGTCGACGACGAGACCGCCAAGAAGAAGTCCTCTCCGAACTGGAGGACATGGCGGGCGCCGGTTACACCGACGACGACGTGGCCGGGCTGCTGGACGGGGCCGCCCCGAAGACCGAGGAATTCATCTCACGTTTCGAGGTTATGTCGAGTGCGGCGACGAGGGCCGGCCGCAGGAGATCTACGACAGTGACCTTGTTCTGCGCCGGGTGCTCCCGACTCGTCCACCTGCTGACAGTTTGCTGACCTCCTCAGGTTCGGCATGGTTTGACCTGCCGAAACGCTCCTGCGGCTAGTGGTGTGGTGGAACTTCATCGGCCGCACCCAGGCCGACATCGAACAGGCCCGCACCGACTGGATGACGGGCACACGCCTCGGTGAGGTGAAGGGGCGCGACGGGGTGTGGCCGCTTTCGTAGGGCTCGGGCGCGGGCGCGGGATGGCCTGGCGTCGGCTTCGGCCGCGTGCATCGCCTCGTCGGCGGGAACCGGCACCGCTGTCCGGCGTCAAGGCTGCGACCGCCGAGCGCGGTGACCGTTCGGGCACGGCAAACCCCGTCCTGGCTACGGCACTTGATATGGCTGGATTCGATCGTCCTTTCGTACGGCTTGGAAAATACGTGGCGACCTCACGGATTGAAGGGCATCCCATCGGGCACAGTTGTCTAGACCACATCGCCGTCATCTGAGATGGGAACCCGCATGCCCACGAGAGACCGGCTCCACCGCATCCTTCTCCCCGCAGGGCTCGCCCTGCTCGTCGGCGCCACGATCGGCGCCACTCCCTCCACCGGCGCACCGTCCGGAACGAAGGCCCGCGCCGCGGAGGCGTACGACCTCGTCATCCAGCGCGGTCACGTCATCGACCCGAAGAACCGCGTCAACGGTGTGCGCGACGTCGCCGTCAAGGACGGAAAGATCGCCAAGGTGGCCGAGTACATAGACGCCTCGGCCGCGAAGCAGACCGTCGACGCGCAGGGCCAGTTCGTCACGCCCGGCCTGATCGACCTCCACGCCCACCTCTTCACGGGCCCCGAGGACGCGTACGCGAACGGCAAGAACGGCGTCGCTCCCGACGGGTTCACCTTCCGCTCCGGCGTCACCACGGCAGTGGACGCGGGATCCGCGGGCGCCGCCAACTTCGACCTTTTCAAGAAGAACACCATCGACCGTTCCAAGACCCGCGTGCTCGCCTTCCTCAACATCGTCGGCAAGGGCATGGCGGGCAACCCCGCCGAGCAGGACCTCAGCGACATGAAGCCGGGCCCGGCCGCCGAGAAGGCCCGCCAGTACCCGGACACGATCGTCGGCATCAAGACAGCGCACTACGAAGGACCGGAGTGGACGCCGGTCGACAACTCCCTCCAGGCCGGCAAGGACGCCAACGTCCCGGTCCTTGTCGACTTCGGTGAGCCCCGCCCCGAGCGCCCCCTGAAGACGCTGCTCACCGAGAAGCTGCGCCCCGGTGACATCTACTCGCACGCCTATTCCGGAAACCGTGGCGAGCTGGGCTCGGACGGCAAGCTCAACCCGGCGATGCAGCAGGGGCGTGACCGCGGCGTCCTCTACGACGTCGGACACGGCGGCGGCAGCTTCGGCTGGCGCGTCGCGGTCCCCGCGATGAAGGAAGGCTTCACTCCCGACGCCATCTCCACCGACCTGCACATCAGCAGCATGAACTCGGGCATGAAGGACATGTCCAACGTGATGTCGAAGTTCCTCACCCTCGGCATGCCGCTGAAGGACGTCATCGACGCTTCGACCTGGAAGCCCGCGCAGGCGATCAAGCGGCCCGACCTGGGGCACCTCTCGGTGGGCGCTCCCGCCGACATCGCGGTGTTCGCCAACCAGAAGGGCACCTTCGGGTACGTGGACAGCTTCGGCTTCCGCCTCGACGGCACCCAGAAGCTGTCCACGGAGCTGACCGTCCGCGGCGGCCAGGTGGTCTGGGACCTGAACGGTAAGACGGCGAAGAAGTGGACGCCGACCGCTCAGCCCGGCACCGGCGGCGAGCACTGACCGTTTCCTGACCGTTTTCCGGTCCGTGCCGCCCGTAGCCGGGCACCGTGTCGCAGCGGTGTCCGGCGGCGGGCGGGCGGGGTGGCCCGGCCCGCACCACGGTCCGGGCCACCCCGTTGGCGGTTCACACCACGCTGTTCGCGCCCCTACCAGAGCACCGGCGTCGGCGTAACCGAGCTTGCGAGCCATATGTGCCCGGGCCCGGGAGCCTCCTCGCGGGCGCTGCGGTGCGACCGACGGGCGGGGCGGCCACGGGGGGCCCGGGCGGGGCGTCCCGTGGTAACGTCGGGTGTTTGCGGCGTCGCCGTGTCGGTGCTCCGTTCGGTGTCCCTGGCCGGTGGCCGCGTCCCCGCCGCGCCTTCCTCGGTACGGTCCCTTCGGAGGAAGGCTCTCTGTGAGCGAATCAGCACGTGCCGACGCCCGGCAGCAGGACCACGCCTCCGAGGCGCCGGGTCCCGCCCCGGTGTCCTTCGCCGACCTCGGCCTTCCGGCCGCGGTGCTGCGCGTGCTCGACGAGCACGGTGTGACCGTGCCCTTCCCCGTCCAGGCGGCGACGCTGCCGAACGCGCTCGCGGGACGGGACGTCCTGGGCCGCGGCCGCACCGGGTCCGGCAAGACGCTCGCCTTCGGCCTCGGGATGCTCGCCCGGACGGCCGGACAGCGCGCGCAGCCCAAGGAGCCCCTGGCGCTCGTCCTGGTGCCCACCAGGGAGCTGGCACAGCAGGTCGGCGAGGCGCTCACCCCGTACGCCGATGCGCTGCGGCTGCGGCTCGCGACCGTGGTGGGCGGAGTGTCCATCGGCCGGCAGGCCGCCGCGCTGCGGGACGGCGCCGAGATCGTCGTCGCCACGCCCGGCCGGCTGCACGACCTCGTCGAGCGCAAGGGCTGCCGTCTCGGCCGGGTGCGTGTCGCGGTCCTCGACGAGGCCGACCAGATGTGTGACATGGGGTTCCTGCCGCAGGTCACCGAGATCCTGGACCAGGTGCGTCCCGACGGGCAGCGGATGTTGTTCTCCGCCACCCTCGACAGCGACGTCGACCAGCTGGTGCGGGGCTATCTGCGCGACCCCGCCGTCCACTCCGTGGACCCCTCGTCCAGCGCGGTCGCCGCGATCGAGCACCACGTCCTCGTCGTGCACGGCCCGGACCGGTACGCCGTGGCCACGGAGATCGCCGCCCGCGACGGCCGCGTCCTGCTGTTCCTCGACACCAAGCACGGCGTCGACCAGCTCACCCGGCATCTGCGGGCCAACGGCGTGGCCGCCGCCGCCCTGCACAGCGGCAAGGCGCAGCCGCAGCGCACCCGGACCCTGGCCCAGTTCAAGGACGGGCAGGTCACCGCCCTTGTGGCGACGAACGTCGCCGCACGCGGCCTCCACGTCGACGAACTCGACCTCGTGGTCAACGTCGACCCGGCCACCGACCCCAAGGACTATCTGCACCGCGCGGGCCGCACGGCCCGGGCCGGCCGCTCCGGCACGGTCGTGACGCTCGTCCTCTCGGGGCAGCGCCGCGAGACGAGCCAGGTCATGACGGACGCCGACGTCACCCCCAAGGTCACCAAGGTGCGGTCGGGGGAGGCGGAGCTGAGCCGGATCACCGGTGCGCGGGCCCCCTCCGGAAAGCCTCTCGACGAGGGCGCGGCCGCAGCGCGCCCCAAGAACCACAACGCCCCCTTCCGCGGCCTGGGCAGCACCAAGGACACGAAGGGCGGCTCCGGCGGCAGGCCGTCCCGCAAGAGCAGCGAGGCCCGCAAGCTCGCCGAGGCCCGCAAGGCGGCCCGGGTGCGGCGCGGCGGCTGAGCCCGGCCTCCCGGACCGCCCGGGCGCTTCCGGTCGGCCGCGCCGGCTCGGACCGCCCGGCGCGTGGCAGCCCGGCCTCACGGGCCGGGGCGTACCGCTTGAGGAAACGGTCGGAGTGACGACCGCGAGGGTCGTGCACATGTCTGTCGGCCGTCACCCGTGGCGTGCACAATCGGCCGCATGACGATCACCGCGGGCGCGCCGCCCACGCACCCCACGCCCGCAGGACTCGCCCTGGGCTTCCTCACGGGCGGTGTGATCGGGGCGTCGCTGACCGCCTTCGTCAGCGGGTGCCTCGCCGAGAAGGTGACGCTCATCGTCATCGGACTGGCGCTGCCCGCGGCCTACGGCCTGGGCTTCTTCCTCGTCACCCTGCCCCGCCGCGCCCGTGAGGCCGCCGTCGCGCCGCGCACGGCGCTCGCGATGATCGAGAGCCGGGAGGCCGTCGGGGGCGAGGCCAGCGACGTACCGGTGCGGTTCGACCTGACCGTCGCGCCGGACGACGCGCCCGCCTACCGCGTCGAGATCCGGCAGGACATCAACCTCGTCGAGCTGTCCGACTACCGGCCCCGCGGCGTCGTGGTGGTCGCGTACCCGCCGGACCGGCCGTGGAAGGTGCGGATCGTGAAGCGGCCCACGCCAAAGTGGGAGGAGCGGGCGGCCACGGAGCGCCTGGACTCGGCGCCAGGGCCCGCCATGAAGAGCGAGGCCCCGGAGAGCCTGGCCGGCGGTCTGCTCACGCTCCTCGGCCTGCTGCTCGGGGCGGCCGCCGTGCTCCTGCTGTTCCGCGCCGACCTGTTCGGCTCCGACGAGGGCGGCGCCTCGCGGGGGCCGTCCGTCTCCTCCTCGTCGACGAAGACGTCGTCGACGACCACCGTGACGTCGGCGACAGGTACGGTCGCCCTCGGCCCGGGCCGGTCGATGCTCGACCGGGGCGAACTCCGCAGGGCCGTCGAGTCGTTGACGCGGGGCGAGGGAAGGCGCCGGGCGCTCACCGTCGTCGTGCAGGACCGTCTGCTGACGGTCGCGTTCTCTCCCACCGGCGTGAAGGGCGCCGGGTTCGACCCGCGTTCCCTGCCCTACGATCGCGTGCCCGCGCTGGTCGAGAAGGCCCGGGCCACCCTCGGCGTCGACGCGCCGCGGAGCTGGCAGCTGACCGCCGACGGCGTCAGCGGCTCGCTCACCCTCCGGGTCGTGGTGACCGGTGAGGGAGGCACGGGAACGCTGGAGGCGGACGGGCGGGGCAAAGTGCTGCGGCGCGACGGCAGTTGACCGGCTGAAGCAGGAGGAGGGGCGCATGGGGTGGGACGGGTTCCTGGTGCTGTGGTGTGCGGTGTGGGGCGCGGTGGCGGTGGTCGGGTACGGCATGTCGCTGGCCGGGGTGACCAAGGCGCAGCGGACGGTCCGGCTCACGGGGCGGATCGAGCGGGTGCGGGAGCCTCGTCACGGCGGGTCCCGGGCGGGCGGGATATCGGTGGTCGTCTCGTACCGCGATCCGGCCTCCGGGCAGGAGGTGACCGTGACGAACGACGGTGAGCGCGGCGAGGTGATCACCGCGGCGTGGGAGGGCCGGGAGATCGGCGTCAGCCACCCGCCGGGCAGACCGCACGCCTACCGGTTCTCCACCCTGCCCGAGCAGGCCGGTCGCGGCCTCGGCGGGCCGAACTGCGCGCTCTTCCTGGTCT
The DNA here is from genome assembly GCF_056431945.1 of Streptomyces sp. NPDC045778. Taxonomy (NCBI): domain Bacteria; kingdom Bacillati; phylum Actinomycetota; class Actinomycetes; order Kitasatosporales; family Streptomycetaceae; genus Streptomyces; species Streptomyces sp. NPDC045778. The sequence continues at coordinate 119,198 of NZ_JBWKJZ010000004.1, read as the reverse complement.
ATGCCGGGCTCGTGGCGCTCGCCGCGGTCGACTGGGGATGGCCGTGGGCGCTGATCGGCTTCGGCGGGCCGTGGGCGGTCTTCGCGGCCGTCCACCTGCCCGGGACGGTACGGGCCAAGCGGGACCGCGTCGGCAGGCTGGCCGCGATGGAGGCCGCGCGGGGGCGGATCGTCGCGGTCCTGAAGGACGTCACCGTCGACGAGGGCGACGGCCACACCTCGACCACCCTCACCCCGGTCGTCTCGTTCACCACCCGCGAGGGCACGGCCGTCACCGCCCACTGCACGGCACATCTGCCGGATCCCGCCCGCGCGTACGGCCGTGACGTCACGGTCCACCACACACCCGCCGATCCGGCCCACTTCACGCTGGACCGCGCGGCCGAGCGGCGTTCGCAGAACCTGGACGTGGTGGTCAACGTCCTCGCGGTCGTGGTGCTCGCGGCGACGGCCGTGGTGGGAGCGGCGCTGCTCTGAGGCGCGAGCGCCCCGGGCGCGGCTCCACGAGCCGGGCATCACATCCGTCGCGACCCGGCGCTCTCCGGGGCCGTCGCGCCGGTCACAGGCCGAGGATGCTGAGTGTCTCGGGCCGGCGGTCGGTGTCCTCGTCGGCCTCGGCTTCCGCGGTGGCCGCTTCCGTCGTGACGAGGCTGATGACGGTGCCGTTCTCCTCGAACAGGATCTTCCGGTCGGCCAGTTCGGCAAGGCGTGCCCGCACCTGGTCGATCGGGATGCCCAGGTCGGAGGCCAGCTTGGCGGGGCGGGCGGGAGACGTGAGCCGCCGCAGCAACGCCTCGGTCTCCGGTTCGACCGGGATCCACCGGCGGGTGCGGAACCGGGTGTCGAGCACGCCCGGGTCGCCGGCGCCGTCGGCCGTGAGCACCAGGCGGGGCGGGGTGTCCTGCTGCCAGGCGGCGTGCCAGGCGTCGGTCAGCTCACGCAGCTTCGTGATCCACTCGATGGACTGGAGCTGGTACGGCGCCATGTTCTCGTCGACGAAGAAGTAAGCGAGGTCGTGGAGCTGCTCGTCCGGCACCACGGGATAGGCGAGCCGGTAGAACTCCAGGGGTTGCAGCGCGAGTCCGTACTCGTCCCGCTTGGTGAAGTACGGGCTGTACCGGTCGAAGCGGACCAGGAAGGTCCCGTCGGGCGGCGGCAGGTGGACCAGGTTCGGCAGGTCCGTCGCGTACTTCCGGTAGACGTCCTCCTCCTCGCCGGGGAAGCCGATGAGCAGGTTCCACACCGGGACGACGTCGTACCGCAGGCACTTCTGGAGGAACTGGAGGTTGAGGAACGACGTGGTGCCCTTGGCCATGAGTTTCAGGGTCGAGGTCGCGAGGGCCTCGATGCCGGGCTGCACCTCGCGCACCCCGGCCTGCGCCATGGTGCGGAAATCGCGGTCCGAGATGGGCACCTTGACCTCGTAGAAGAGGCGCGCTCCGGGCGGCGTCTTGAGGTGGGGGAAGACGTCACGCAGGTAGTTGCGCGGCATGATGTTGTCGGTGCCGTGGAACGCGGTGCACCACGGGTGGTATTCGAAGAGCCAATGGAGCTGCGCGAGGGCCTTCTCGGGGGCCATGGCGCGATATCCCATCCCCAGGCCGTTGAGCCCGCAGAACGTGCAGTGCGAGCGCTCTCCCCACCAGCAGCCGCGTGACGTCTCGAAGTAGAGGGTGGGCTCGTCCGTGCCGCCGCTCGCGCGCAGGGCTTCCTGCGCGTCCTTGAACTTGTCGACGAAGCTCTGGTACTCCGGCTGTACGTAGTCGTCGATGTCGCAGTCCCGGCCGATGGCGCGGCGGAATCGGTCGACGCTCACATTGTGCCTGGTCATCACTCCGGGGATGGCCTCGGCCCGTTCCGGCTCACCGTCGAGCAGGCGCCGGACGAACTCGGGAAAGGTGTGCAGGGCGGGCCCGGAGAAAATGTAGTCGAGAGCGGGGATCCGCTCGGCGAGGACCGCGCCCATGGGGGCTTCGCAGTTGGCTCCGCCCATGATCGTGGTGACCTCGGGATTCCGCTGCTTGATCAGCTGCGCGAGGGCGATGCTGGGGATGCTCTGGGAGAACATGGAGGTGAACCCGACGACGTCGGCCGTCGCGAGGCCGTAGTCGTCGATGACGCCTTCGCAGAAGTCGCGCAGCCGGTGTCGTATGCGCAGCAGATGGGACCGGAAATCACCTGATCGCTCGTCGGCGAAGTAGCGCTGGAAGTAGTCGGTCGTGTTGTCTTCGGAGTCCGGGAAGGCCAGGTTGCGAAAGAGCCACTCGCCGATTCCGGTGGTCAGGTTGCCGTATTCGTTGGCGAGCCGGTTGTATTCACCGGCCCCGAACGAGAGCGCGAAGTCGATGTTGACGTAGCAGATGTCGGTCCGCACCGAATCGCCGAACTCGCGCTCGGTGTGCGCGGCGAGCTGACTCAACGCCACCGACGGGCGGTACCAGTCGGCGAACGGCATGTTGACCAGGGCGATCCGCATGGTGCTCTCCTTCTCCGTGCTGGGTCGGAGCGTCCTGCCGGGCGCTCGGGCCGTCACGCCCGTGTCACGGCGCGCCCCGCCGGAGACCGCTCCCTCCGGACGAAAGGCGCGGCGCATCGATCAGGGACGACGGGTGACAGGGGAAGGGCGAACGACGCGGCCGGATCATGGGACAGCAGGTGGCCATGCGAGGCTTGCAGATGCCTTACCCGGGTGCAAGGAGTGCGCGGGAATGCGCGGGGAAGGCCTGGCCGACGCGTTCTCACGGTATGCCTTCACCCTGCCGCGCGCCGTAATCCGGCCTTTCGCAAGGGGAATGGGAGCGGCTTTGATCCCGGCGCCCGCGTCAGTGTTCGCGGGGTGCGACCACGGTGCCCGTCCGCTCGTCCCGTACGAGGATTGCCTCCACCGGACAACTCTCGCTCGCTTCGAGTACGAGATCGTTCTGCCCGACGCGGGGGGAGGTCGGCTGCGCGCGGTTGTCGACCAGCTGGAAATAGTCGGGTGCGATGCCCTCGCACATGCCGGACCCCATGCAGAGGGACGCGTCGACTTTCACGCACCACGGTTCCTCGCTCGGCGCTGTCATGTGTGCCCTCCTCCGGTTCGTGACACCCTGTGCCGCCGGTGCCGTGGGAGCTGCTTCACCGTCACGACGGCCTTAATCGGCGTCGTCCGCATTACGTGAATGCCAGCATGACGGGCCGTCCAGCATAGAGATGTCCTGGTGCCAGGACATTAATCGGAACGTGGTGGGGAGTTCGGCCCAGGTACGGCGCTTGACCTCATAGTGCCGAGGCTGGACAGTGGGGATGCCCGAGGGCCGGGCCGCCGGATGAACGGCTGCCGCCCTTATCGACTCCGGAAGGCTTCGGCTCCCGGAGATTTTCTTTGCGGACGGCCCCGGACAGGGGTGCCTTTTCGGTTCGGCGAGACCGCGTTCGGCCGTGCCTCGATATGACTCATTCTCTGGTGCATTTCCTGTGGTGGGGTGATGGACGTGCGAGAACCGGTGGGCCCGGAGCGGTCGCCGAGCAGGGCCGTCGAGCCGACCGCACCCGACCTGGACGTGACGGTTGTGGCCCTGGTCGACCGCTGGGCCGCGAAGACCCCCGAGGCCGTGGCCGTGGCGTACGGTGACGTCCGCCTGACCTACCGGGACCTCGTCGACCGGGCGGGCCGGCTCGCGCGGGCGCTGACCGGGCGCGGTGTGGGGCCGGAGTCGGTCGTCGCCGTGGTGCTGCCCGCGTCGGCCGACCTGATGGTGGCCCTCCTGGGCGTGCTGAAGGCCGGTGCCGCGTACCTGCCGATCGATCCGGACTACCCCGCCGAGCGGGTCGCGTTCATGCTCGGCGACGCGCGGCCGGCCCTGGTGCTGACCACGGACCAGGGGTCGGCCCAACTGCCGCGCACCTGCCCGCAGGTGACGCTCGACGACCTCGCCGACCCGTCCGCCGCGGGCCCGGCCGCCCGCGCGACACCCTCGTACGGGACGGCGGCCGGCCACCCCGATCACCTCGTCTACGTCATCTACACCTCCGGGTCGAGCGGCGTGCCCAAGGGAGTCGCCGTCACCCACCGGGCCCTGGTGGCCTTCGCGACCGACCGCGTGTGGCACACGGGGAACCAGGAACGCGTACTCCTGCACTTGCCCCTGGCATTTGACGCGTCCGTGTATCCCTTGTGGGTGCCGCTGATCAACGGTGGCCGGCTCGTCGTCAGCACCGCGCGGGAGCTGACGCCTGCCACGCTGGCGGCGATGGTGGCCGACCACTCAGTCACCGCGGCCATGGTGATCAGCTCGGTGTTCAACCTGCTGGTCGAGGAGGACGCCCACTGCCTCGCGGGCCTCCGTGAGGTGGTCATCGGCGGGGAGCGCGTCTCGCCGCCTTTCGTCCGGCGTGCCCAGGCCGCCTGCCCGGACACCGTCTTCGCGAACCTGTACGGACCGACCGAGACGACGGTGTTCGCCACCGCCCACGTCCTGGCGCCCGCGGCGCGCTCGGACACCCCGACGGGGACAGGCACACCGGCTGAAGCAGGGACACCGGATGCGTCGGCCGATGAGGAGCCCGCCGTCGAGATCGCCGGGGAGGTCCCCGTCGAGATCGCCGGGGAGGTCCCCGTCGGGCGCCCCTTCGCGCGCATGCGCGCCTTGGTGCTCGACGAGCGGCTGCGGCCGACGCCGCCGGGGACGCCCGGCGAGATCTACCTCGCGGGCGTCCAACTGGCACGCGGCTACCTGAACAGGTCCGGGCTCACCGCCGAGCGGTTCGTCGCCTGTCCGTACGGGCCCGCGGGCGCCCGCATGTACCGCACGGGCGACATGGGGTTCAGCACCCCGGACGGCACGCTGGTCTGCCAGGGCCGGGCCGACGACCAGGTCAAGGTGCGGGGGTTCCGCATCGAGCTGGGCGAGATCGAGACCGCCCTCCTCGCCCACCCGGCGGTGGCCCACGCGGCGGCGGCCGTCCACGGCGACGACGGCCTGGGCAAGCACCTGGTGGGGTACGTGGTGCCCGCCGACGACCCGACCGCGCCGGGCGGCGCCGAGGCGGAGCGGCTCAGGGAGTTCCTCGCGCGGCGCCTTCCCGGCTACATGGTGCCCTCGGTGTTCGTGACCCTGGACCGGCTGCCGCTCACCCCGAACGGCAAGCTGGACCGGGCCGCCCTGCCCGCACCGGAGTTCGCCGCCGGCGCCTACCGCGCTCCCGGCACCGCGCACGAGCAGGCCGTCGCGGAGGTCTTCGCCGAGGTGCTCGGCCTGGAGCGGGTGGGGGCCGACGACGACTTCGTCGCCCTGGGCGGCGACAGCATCCAGTCGATCCAGGTGGCGGCCCGCGCCCGCGCCCGGGGCCTCACGCTCGACGTACGGGAGATCCTCCAGCGGCGCACGGTCACCACCCTGGCGACGGCGGCGGCCACCGCCGGGCGCGGCGAGGCCGACAGGAAGCTGGAGGAGTTCGAAGGCGGCGGAGCGGGGTGGATGCCGCTGCTGCCCGCGGCCCGGTGGATCAAGGACAGGGGCGCCGGGTTCGAGCGCCTGACGCAGGCCGTCGTCCTGGAACTCCCCGAGGGCATCGACCGGGACGGTCTCGTCGCCACGGTGGCCGCCGTCGTCGACCGGCACGACCTGCTGCGGGCCCGCCTCGTACCGGACGGAGTGGTCGTCGAGCCGCCGGGCCGGGTGGACGTCGGCCGCCTGGTCCGGCGGGTCGCGTACGAAGGACGCTGGGACGAGGAGGGCTGGCACCCCCTGCTCGCGGCCCAACTCGACGCGGCGGCACACGACATGGACCCCGCCCGGAGCCTGCTGGCCGCGTGCGTGTGGTTCGACCCCGCCGCGGGGCCGGGCCGCCTGCTGCTGGTGGTGCACCACCTGGCCGCCGACGGGGTGACCTGGCGGATCCTGATGCCGGACTTCGCCGCGGCCTGGAAGCGGATACGGGCGGGGGAGCGGCCCGCGCTGCCGCCGGTGGCCACCTCGGCGCGACGCTGGGCGCACGCGCTGGCGGACGCCGCGTACGCCGAGACGCGCGTGGCCGAACTGCCCTACTGGCGCTCCGTCCTGGAAGGCCCGGACCCGGAGCTGGGCGCGCGGCGCCTCGACCCGGCCGTCGACACCATGGACACCGTGCGGCAGGTGCGGGTCTCGCTGCCGCCCCACGTCACGCGGACGCTGCTGACCGCCGTGCCCTCGGCCTTCCACGGCAGCGTCCACGACGGCCTGCTGACCGGGCTCGCCCTGGCCGTCGCGCACTGGCGCCGGCGCCGCGGCACGGACGAGCGGTCCCTGCTGCTCCGCCTCGAAGGCCACGGACGGGAGGAGGAGATCGCACCGGGCGCGGACCTGTCCCGCACCGCGGGCTGGCTCTCCAGCGTCTTCCCCGTCCGCCTCGACCTGGACGGGGTCGACGTGGCGGAGGCCTTCGCCGGGGGACCGGCCGCGGGCACGGCCCTCAAGCTCGTCAAGGAGCAGTCGCGAGCCGTCCCGGGCAAGGGCATGGGATACGGACTGCTGCGCTACCTGAACGCCCTGACCGCCCCGGCCCTCGCGCCCTACCCGCTCGGCCAGGTCGGCTTCAACTATCTGGGCCGCTTCTCCGCCGCCGACCTCCCCGACGACCTGCGCGGCCTCGGCTGGACACGCACCGGTGACCGCGCCGAGCTGGAGACCCTCGCGGCGCTCGACGCCGGGCACAACCCCCTCATGCCCGCGCCCTGCGAGCTGGCCGTCCACGCCACGGTGGCCGACGACGCCGACGGGCCTCGCCTCGCGGCCACGTTCGCCGCGCCGCGGGGCGTGCTCTCCCCAGCCGAGGTGCGCGAGCTGGCCGACCTGTGGTGCGCCGCCCTGGAGGGCCTGGCCCGGCACGCGCGCGCACCGGGCGCCGGAGGACTGACCCCCTCGGACGTGCCGTTGGTCTCCGTGGCCCAGAGCGAACTCGACGCGTGGGGCAAGGAGCACCCGGGCCTCGCGGACGTATGGCCGCTGACCCCGCTGCAAACCGGGATGGTGCACCACACGGCGCTCGCGGCCACGGGCTCCGGGACCTACCACGTCCAGCTCGTGATCGGGGTGCGCGGCCCGGTCGACGCCCCGCGGATGCGCGCGGCCGCCCGCTCCCTGCTCGACCGGCACGCGGCCCTGCGCACCGCGTTCGTGACCACGGAAGCGGGGGAGTGGGTGCAGCTGGTCGTCGCGCGCGCCGAGGCCCCGTGGCGCGAGGTCACGCTGCCCGACGACACCGCGTTCGAGGCCTTCCTGGCCGAGGAGCGCGGCGAACCCTTCGACCTGGCCGGTCCTCCGCTGCTGCGGTGGACCCTGGCCCGCGTCGGCCCGCACCGCGCCGAGCTGGTCCTCACCGCCCACCACGCCCTGTTCGACGGCTGGTCGGAACCGATCCTGGCGCGCGACCTGCTGCGCTCGTACGGCGGGGACAGCGCCGTCGCGGAGCCCCGTTCCTTCAAGGACTTCCTGGACTGGCTCACGCGGCGGGACCGGGAGCGGTCGGCGCGGGCGCACGCGGAGGCGCTCGCAGGGCTGAGCGAGCCCACGCTGGTGGTCCCCGCCCCCGCCCCCGACTCGGCCACCGCCGTTCCCGCGACCACCGACCCCGCAGGCCCCGGCGAACTCGACGTACCCCTGAGCGACCGCGACGCCGACGCGCTCGCCCGGCGCGCCGTCGAACTCGGCTGCACCCTCAACACCGTCGTGCAGGCGGCCTGGGGGATCGTGCTCGGCCGGCTCACCGCGAGCACCGACGTGGTGTTCGGCGGCGCGGTGTCCGCCCGGCCCCCGGAGGTGGAGGGCGTCGAGTCGATGGTGGGGATGTTCCTCAACACCGTTCCGGTACGGGCGAGATGCGGCCCCTGGCAGACGCTCGCCGAGGTGGCGGCGGGGGTGCGCGCCACCCAGAACGGCCTGCTCGACCACCACCACTGCGCCCTCCTTGACGTGCACGAGGCCGTGGGTCTCGACGTCCTCTTCGACACCCTCGTCGCCTTCCAGTCCCATCCGTCCCGGCACCCGGAGATCGCCGCGGCGGGCGCCACGGGAGGCCTCGACGTCACGGCGTGCCGGTCCGTCGGCGCGTCGCACTACCCGCTGGTCGTGTACGCGGACCAGGACCACCGGCTGCGGCTGCGGCTCCAGTACCGGCGCGGCGCCTTCGACCGGACCGGGGCCACCCGGGTCGCGGACGCGTTCGGGCGCGTGCTGCGCGCCTTCGCCGACGATCCCCGCCGCTCGGTCGCCTCCGTGGCCGTGCCGGCACCGGGCGCCCCGGGCCCGGCGCGGCCGGCCGCCCCCACGCACCGGCCATCGGCCGTGGACCTCTTCGCCCGGCGCGCGGCCACGGACCCCGACGCGGCAGCCCTGATCACCGACGGGTCCGCTCCGACCTGGCGAGACCTGAACGACAGCGCGGACCGCCTCGCGCGGCGGCTGCGCCGGAGCGGCCTGGGGCCCGAAGCCGTGGTGGCCGCCTGCTGCTCCGACCCGGCGGACCGGGCCGTGGCCCTGCTCGCCGTGCTGAGGAGCGGCGCCTGCCTGCTGCCGATCGACCCCGGTGACCCGCGGGCGTGGACCACCGCCGTCCTGGCGGACGCCCGCCCGAGCGCGCTCGTCGCGGACCCGGCGGCCGCCGCCCTGACCTGGCCCGGCCTGACGCCGATACCGGTCGACGCCCCCGGCGACGACGGCACGGACCCCGCGCCCCCGCCGGGCGACCCGGCCCCGGCCCCGGCCCCGCCGCCGGTCCCGACCCGTTCCGTCCGGCCGGAGCACCTCGCCTACCTCCGCTACGGTCCGGACGCGGCAGCGCAGCCGTACGCCGTGGCGCTCACCCACACCGCCCTGGCCGACGGCGCACCCATGGCCGGCCCCGAGGCGAGCGCCTGGGACCCCCTGCTCGGCCTGTGCCGCGGCCGTACCGTCGACGTGCGGCGTGACGCACCGCCGCCGGACGCCCTCCGCGCCGAGCACGCGCACGTACGGCTGCTCGGCCCCACCCTCGCCCCGGCGCTACCGGGCGCCGTGGGCGAGCTGTACCTCGCCGGGGAGTTCGCCCGCGGCCTGCACCGGCGGCCCGGGCTCAGCGCCGGGCACTTCGTCGCCGACCCCTACGGGCCACCCGGCTCCCGCATGTTCCGTACCGGAGTACGCGCCCGGCGTGGTGCCGGCCACCGGATCGAGCCCGTGGGCGACCGGGCGCGGACCGAGGCCACGGCGGTGGAGACCGTCCTGCTGTCCCACCCCGAGGTGGCCGAGGCGCTCGTGGTCACCGACGGACACGGGACGACCGGGTCCACCGCGTACGTCGTCACAGCCGGCGGACGCCCGGTGTCCCCGCACGAGGTGCTCGACCTCGTCGTCCAGCGGCTGCCCGCCCGGGTCGTCCCCCTCGCCGTGACGCGGGTCGAACGCCTTCCGTCCGGCGCGGCCGCCCGCCGCCCGCGGCAGGCCGCCGTCGGCCGCAGAGGGCCGCGCGACGAACGGGAGACCACGCTGGTCAAGCTGTTCACCGAGGCGCTCGGGCACGACGGGCTCGGCATCGACGACGACTTCTTCGCCTGCGGCGGCAACTCCCTGCGGGCGACCAGGCTGATCAACCGCATGCGCACCGAGCTGGGGGCGCAGGTGTCGATCCGGACCGTCTTCGCGTACCCGACCGTCGCCGAGCTGGCCGCGCGGTGGACGACCGTCGCCACGGCGGGCCGCCCCGGGCTTCGCCGGGTCACCGAAATCCCTGAGGAGTAGCCGCGCATGAGTGTCGACATCGAGGAGCTGGTCCCGGAGAGCCCCTACGTCTGGCGGGCGCGCAGGCCGGGGCACCGGCGGCGGCTGATCTGCTTCCCGCACGCGGGCGCGGGCGCCGCCGCCTACACGGCCTGGGCCGAGCGGCTTCCCGCGGACGTCGAACTGGTCGCGGTGCAGCTGCCCGGCCGGCAGAACCGGATCACCGAGGAGCCCTTCACCGAGGTCGGCCCGCTGGTCAGGGTCCTGGTCCACGCCCTGCGCGCCGTCCTGGACGGCCCGGTCGCCTTCTTCGGCCACTCCTGCGGGGCCGCCCTGGCCTACGAACTCGCCCAGGCGCTGCGCGCGCGGGGCCACCGGGGCCCCGAGCAGCTCTTCCTCTCCGCGCAACCGGCGCCGGGGCAGAAGGGCGTACGGCAACTCCACGAGCTGCCGGACGACGCGTTCCGCGCCGAGATCATCCGGCTCGGCGGGATCGAGGCCGAGATCCTCGCCGACGAGGACGTGATGGGCTCCCTCCTGACCGTCCTGCGCGCGGACTTCACGCTGTGGGAACGACACCGCCTGACCGCCGGACCGCCACTGGAGTGCCCCGTCACCGTGCTCGCCGGCACGGCCGACCCCCGGTCCCCCGTGGAGACCCTGAGCGCGTGGTCGGCGTGCACCACCAAGGACGTCACCACCCGGCTGTACGAGGGCGGCCACTTCTACTTCCTCGACGAGCTGGCCGACGTGGTCGCGTTCATCGGCGAGCGGACCCTGGCCCCGGCGACGGATGGGGGAACGAGATGACGCACGTCGACGGGCCCGGCCGGCGCGACCAGGCCGGACGGCCCGCCCCGCCCGGTCGGTCCAGCCGGTTCGACGCGCTCGGGCAGCTCGACGAGGAGGCCCTCGACCGCGTCGCCGACGCGGCCCGGCGGCTCCCCGGCGTCGCCGACGCGGCCGCGGTCGCCCGCAGGACGGCAGGCCCCGCCGCGCCGCCCGAGCCCGCCGCCCCCGGCCCGCCGCCGCCCGCGGCCACGGCGGACGGCCCGCTCGCCGAACTCGACGGCGGGCCCCTGACCGTGCCCGACGGCGCGCCCGCCACGCTGCAAGCGGCCCTCCGTACGGCGGCCGCGTACGCCCCCGGCCGCGGCACGGTCTTCATCAGGCGCGACCACGACGACGACGTGCAGACCTACCCGGAGCTGCTCGCCGAGGCCGAGCGCGCCCTCGGCGGCCTGCGCGCGGCGGGACTGCGCCCCGGCGACTCCGCCCTCTTCGTGTTCGCCGACAACCGCGCCTACCTCACGGCCTTCTGGGCGTGCGTGCTCGGCGGCTTCGTCCCGGCGCCCGTCGCCGTCGCCCCGACGTACCGGACGAGCAACGAACCCAACCGCAAGCTCCACAACGCCTGGGAACTGCTCGGCCGGCCGGTGCTGCTCACCGACGCGGCCACCGCCGGGCCGCTGGCCGAGGTACGAGCGCTGTGGGGCGAGCCAGGCGTTCGCGTGCTCACCACGCATGACCTCCTCCAGGCGCCACCGGACCACGACTGGTTCCCCGCGACGCCCGAGGACCCCGTCCTCGACCTGCTCACCTCCGGCAGCACCGGCGTGCCCAAGTGCGTACGGCACACCCACGCCTCGGTGGCGGCCCGTACGTACGCGGTCGCCGCGCACTGCGGACTGACCGAGCACGACGTCAGCCTCATCTGGATGCCCCTGGACCACGTGACCGTCGCGATGTACAACGTGCGTGACGTGTTCCTCAGGTGCTGGCACGTCAACGCGAGGACCGACCACTTCCTCGTCGACCCCCTGCTCTGGCTCGACTGGATGGACCGGTACCGGGTGACCAACACCTGGGCGCCCAACTTCGCCTTCTCCATGGTGGGCGAGCAGGCCGCGGAGATCCGCCGGCGGTCCTGGGACCTGTCCCGCGTCCGCGAGCTTGTCAACGCGGGCGAGCCCGTCGTCGCCGCGACCAGTCACCGTTTCCTCGAACTCCTCGCGCCCCACGGGCTGCGCGCCGACGCGATGGTGCCGTGTTGGGGCATGTCGGAGACGTGCTCGGGCGTCACCTACACCCGGCAGAGCCGCGCCGAGCCCGCCGCCGGCACCGTCGCCGTGGACCCCGCGTCCCTGAGCGGCGCCGTGCGCAGGCTGCCGGCCGACGACCGGCGCGCGGCGGTGCTCTCCACCGTGGGACGGCCGATCCCCGGGGTCCGGCTGCGCGTCACGGTCGAGGACGGGTCCGTCCTGCCGGAGCACAGGGTCGGTGAACTCCGCGTCCAGGGCGCCACGATGATGCGCGGCTACTTCCGCAACGACGAGGCCAACCGTGCCGCGTACGACGCACACCACTGGTTCCGCACCGGAGACCTCGCCTTCGTCAGCGACGGCGAGGTCGTCATCGCCGGGCGCGCCAAGGACCAGATCATCGTGCGCGGCATCAACTACCTGGCGCACGAACTGGAGAGCGTCGTCGAGCGGGTCGACGGCGTACGGCCCACGTTCGTGGCCGCGGCGGGGGTGCGCGAACCCGCCGCCACGTCCGACCGCCTCGCCGTCTTCTTCGTGCCCGAGGACCTGTCCGGGCACGAAGAAGACGACGAGGCCGCCGTGCTCACCCGGATCGCCGAGGACACGCGCCTCGTCCTGGGGCGCGAGGCCGGGCTCGCCCCGGACCTGCTGGTGCCCCTGAGGGAGGCCGAGTTCCCCAAGACCAGCAGCGGGAAGATCCAGCGGTCCGCGCTGGCCGACCGGCTGCGCGCCGGGGCGTTCGACGACCGCCTCATCACGACCACCGGCGAGACGGAACGACGCGGCGTCGCCCGGCGCCAGTGGGCGCCCCTGCCCAGGCCCGCCCCCCGGGGCGCCGACGGCGTGCGGCTGCTGCTCGCCGACAAGGAGGTGCTCAGGCGGCTGCGCCCCGACGGCCCGCTGGTCGTCGCGGCCCGGGGCGAGGGGTTCGTCGAGGAGGTGCCGGACCGGTACCGCGTGCGGCCGGACGACCGGGCGCGCATACGGGACCTGCTGCGGTCGGTGACCGGCCGGCACGGCGCGATCTCCACCGTGGTGTTCGCCTTCCCGCTGTCGTGCGAGGGCGACCCCCTGACGAAGCTGACCGCGACGACGGCCGAACTGACCGCGCTGATCGGCGCGCTCGCCGATGAGGAGTGCGGCAGCCCCCTCGTGCTCGTCCTCACCGCGGGAGCGCTGCACGTGCGCGACGGCGACCGGGTCGACCTCGGCACCTGCGCGCTGCCCGGCCTGGTCAGGACCGCGGCCGGCGAGTCCGCGACGCCGCGGATCCGGCAGCTCGACCTGCCCGCCGACCACCGGCGGTGGGAGCAGGCGCTGCGCACGGAACTGACCGACCGGGACCGCACCGGTGTCGTCGCCGCGCGGGACCAGCACCGCTGGCGGCCGGTCCTGGTACCCGTCCCCGAGGACAGCGGCACGGACGGCGCCGCACCACCGGTGATCACGGGCGGCCGGTACCTGATCACCGGCGGCCTCGGCGGCATCGCCCTGGACATCGCGGGACACCTGCTGGCCGCGTACGGGGCCGAGCTGCTGCTCGTGGGGCGCTCGCCCGCCGAGGGCGAGAAGGCCGCCCGCCTCGCCGAACTGGCCGAGTTGGGCGACGTCCGGTACCACCGGGCCGACGTCGCCGACGCCTGCGCCCTCGAAGCCGCGCTGGCCTCGGCCGAGGAGGCCTGGGGCGCGCCCGTGGACGGGGTGCTGCACCTGGCCGCCGCCGACCCGACCGGGCAGTGGGCGGCCCTCGAACGGCACACCCTGGCCCGGGAGGACGCGCCGACCTTCGCCGAGCAGTACCACGCCAAGGTGGCGGGAACGCTCGCCGTGGCACAGGTGCTCGACCGCCGCCCGGACGCCTCGCTCGTCCTCTTCGGCTCCGTGAACGGCGAGTTCGGCGGCCACGCGTTCGGCGCCTACTCCGCCGCGAACGCCTTCCTCGTGGGCTTCGCCGACCACTGGCGGCACGAACGCGGCCGTTCCGTACGGTGCTTGGCCTGGAGCATGTGGAGCGGCGTCGGCATGAACCGGGACCAGCCGAGCGAGCCCGCCCGGCGCCGCGGGTTCCTGGCCGTCGACCCCGACGAGGGCCTGAAACTGCTCCTGGGCGCCCTCACCTCACCCCACCACTACCTGCTCCTCGGCCTCGACCTCGCCCATCCGCGGATCGTCGAGGAACTGGCCCCGCAAGGGCTGCGCGTCAGCGAACTCGTGGTCGCCTACACCAGGCGGGACGACCCCTCCACCCCGCGGGCCCCCGCTGAGGACGCCCGCCCCGAGGCCCTGCGCGCCGCCCTGGAGCCCCATGTCCGCGCCTGCCCGGTGCCGGTGCGCCTCGTGGAGCTGCCGCGCATCCCCCGGCACGCCGACGGCACCGTCGACGCGCCCCGGCTGCTGCTCGACGCGGCCCCGCGCCGGGCCGCCCGCGCCCACACCCCGCCGGCCACCGCACTCGAACGGCGTCTGGCCCGCATCTGGTCCGACGCCCTCGACCGCCCACGGGTGGGCAGGGACGACTCGTTCTTCGAACTCGGCGGCGACTCCCTGCGCGCCGCCCGGCTGCTCGGCCTGGTCGACGACCGGATCGCGATCCGCATGACCACCCAGGAGTTCTACGAGGACCCGACGGTCGCGGGCATGGCCGCGGCCGTCGAACGACGCCGCACGCCCCCGGCAGACGTCACCCCCCAGGCACCCCCCTCCGAATCCCCCCTTCCGAGGCCCCCCTTCTGAAGAGCGTGCGCTGTCTACCGGCCCTGGCTCGCGTGGCGAGAATGATCGAGGAGCGGACGAAGTGATCCCTATCTCCTTCGCACAACGGCGGCTGTGGTTCATCGACCGGCTCGAAGGGCCCTCAGCGGTCTACAACGTGCCCTTCGAGGTGACGCTCCACGGCGAGCTGGACGTCACCGCGCTGCGCGCGGCCCTGCGGGACGTCGTCGTCCGCCACGAGTCCCTGCGCACGGTGTTCATCGAGGACGAGGACGGCGTACCCACGCAGAAGATCGTCCCGGTGAGCCGCCTTGTGCTGCCCGTGCCGGTGACGGTCGTTGCGCCCGACGACCTGGAGGCCGCGGTGGCACAGGAGGCGGCCCACCGCTTCGACCTGTCCACCGACATCCCCGTCCGCGCGAGCCTGCTGCGGTCGGCGCCGGACCGGCACACGCTGGTCCTGGTGGTCCACCACGTCGCCGTCGACGGGGAGTCGACGGAAATACTCGCCCGCGACCTGACCACCGCCTACCGGGCCCGCGCCACCGGCCATGAGCCGAAGTGGCCGGACCTGCCGGTGCAGTACCGGGACTACGCCGTGTGGCAGCGGGAGATCCTGGGGGACGAGCACGACCCCGACAGCGTGCTCGCCACCCAGCTCAGGTACTGGAAGGCCGAACTGGCCGGCGCCCCCGAGCAGCTGCGGCTGCCCACCGACCGGCCGCGGCCCCCGCGGCCGAGCCGCCGCGGCGACCTCGTGTCCGTCGCCATCGAGCCCGGCCTGGTGGCCGCCGTCGAGGACCTGGCGGCGGCCAGGGGCGTCACCACGCCCATGGTGCTCCAGTCCGCCCTCGCCGTCCTGCTGCACCACCTGGGCGCGGGCGAGGACATCACGATCGGCGCCACCGTCGCGGGCCGCAACGACGACGCCATGGCCGACCTGATCGGGTTCTTCGTCAACAGCTGGGTGCTGCGGGCCGACCTCAGCGGCAACCCGTCGCTCGGGACGGTGCTCGACCGCGTACGGGACAAGGCCCTGAGCGCGTACGAGAACCAGGACGCCCCCTTCGAGCGGCTCGTCGAGGCCCTCAACCCCGAGCGCTCCACCGCCTACCACCCGCTGTTCCAGGTGATGTTCAGCTGGCAGAACAACCAGCGCATGGACCTGGACCTGCCCAAACTCCGGGCCTCCATGCGGACCGTGGCGACACCGACGGCCAAGTTCGACCTGGAGTTCAACTTCACCGACGCCGCCCCGGGGATGGTGTGCAACCTGGAGTACGCCACCGACCTGTTCGAGCGCGACACCGTCGTGCGCGTCGGGGAACGCCTGGTACGGGTGCTGCGCCGGCTCACCGCGGACACCGACGCCCCGATCAGCGCGGTGGACGTGCTGACCCCGGCCGAGCACGCGCTGCTGGCGCGGTGGAACGACACCGCGGCCCCGATCCCCCGGGCGACCGTCCCCGAACTCTTCGAGCGCCAGGCCGAGGCGACGCCCGACGCGGTGGCGCTGGTCCACGACGGGCACGAGCTGACCTACCGGCAGGTGGAGGAGCGGGCGACCCGGATCGCCCGCGCCCTGGTCCGCGGGGGCGCGGCCCCCGAGACGCTGGTCGCCCTCGCGCTGCCGCGGTCGGCGGACCTCGTGGTCGCCCTCCTTGCGATCCTGAAGTCCGGCGCCGCGTACCTGCCCGTCGACCCCCGCTATCCGAGCACCCGCCTGGAGCACGTCCTCGCCGAGGCCCGCCCGGTGTTCGTCCTCACCGCGGCGGACACGGCGGGCGCGCTGCCGACGGGGGACCTTCCCGTGGTGTGCCTGGAGGACCTGACGGCCGAGGACACGGGCCCGGACGTCACGGTGGCCGCCCCGCACCCGGACGGCCTGGCCTACGTCCTGTACACGTCCGGCTCCACGGGCACGCCCAAGGGCGCCGCGATCACCCACCGCGGCGTGGTCAACGGCGTGACCCAGCTCGCGGCCGCGCTCGGACTGCGGCCGGGCGCCCGCATGCTGGCCGGCACGTCGATCGGCTTCGACGTGTCCGTCTTCGAGATCGCCACCACGCTGGCCACCGGCGGCACCGTCGAGGTCGTGCGGGACGTCCTTGAACTGGGGGAGCGGGGCGGCTGGACCGGCAGCGTGATCAGCTCCGTGCCCTCGGTCTTCGCCGAACTCGTCGACCAGATCGCCCCGCACACCCAGGTCGAGAGCCTGGTCTTCGCCGGCGAGGCGCTGCCCACGTCACTGGTGCGCCAGGTGCAACAGGCCTTCCCAGGGGTCCGCGTGGTCAACGGGTACGGCCAGAGCGAGAGCTTCTACGCGACCGCGCACGTCATCCAGGACCCGCCCCCGCCGGACGCGTCGAGCAGCTCACCCATCGGCACCCCCCTCGGCAACATGCGCACCTACGTCCTGGGTCCGGGACTCGCACCCGTGGCCCCGGGAGTCGTCGGGGAGCTGTACGTCGCCGGCGAGGTGGGCCGCGGCTACCACGGCCGCGCCGCGCTGACCGCCGAACGCTTCGTGGCCGACCCCTTCGGGCCGCCCGGGCAGCGCATGTACCGCACCGGCGACCTCGTCCGCCAGGACGCCGATGGCCGCCTTGAGTTCGTCGGGCGCGACGACAGCCAGATGAAGGTCCGCGGCTTCCGGATCGAACCCGCCGAGATCGAGGCCGCGCTGACCGCGCACCCCGGCGTGACCCACGCCGTGGTGACCACGCACGACCTGCCCACCGGCCGCCACCTGGTGGGCTACGTGGTCCCGACCGGGCGCACCGCGCGCCACACCGGCAGCGGCGGGCGCCACCAGAACGTCGACCTGTCCGCCGGGCTCTCGATCGCCGAGCTGCGCGCCTTCGTCGTGAAGCGCCTGCCGGAGTTCATGGTGCCGGCCGCCTTCGTGGTCCTCGACCAGCTGCCGTTGACCCCGACCGGCAAGCTGGACCGCGCGGCGCTGCCCGCCCCCGAGTTCACCGGCGGTGTGTACCGCGCCCCGAGCACCCCCGAGGAGGAGATCCTCGTCGCGGTGTACGCCGGAGTCCTCGGCGTGGACCGGGTCGGCGTCGACGACGACTTCTTCACCCGGGGCGGCGACAGCATCCGCTCGATCCAGGTCGTCGCCCGGGCCCGGGCCCACGGCATCGAGCTGACCTCCCGCGAGGTCTTCCAGTGCCGCACGGTGGCACGCCTCGCGGAGCTTGCCTGCTCGCGCTCGGGCACCGACGAGCACCTGGCGGAGCTGGACGGCGGCGGCGTGGGGTTCCTGCCGCTGCCGCCCGTGGCCCGGTTCATGCGGGAACTGGGCGGCGGGTACGACCGCTTCTCCATGTCCATGGTGCTCGACCTCCCCGAGGGCATCGACGAGGCCGGTCTCGTGGCGACCCTGACCGCCGTGCTCGACCGGCACGACGTGCTCCGGTCCCGCCTCGACGCCGACGGCCTGCGGATCCTGCCGCCGGGCTCGGTGGACGCCCGCGCCCTGCTGCGCCGCGTGCCGCGGGACGAGCCGTGGGAGGACCAGGCCCGCGCGGAACTGGACGCCGCCACCGGCCGCCTCGACCCCGCGGCCGGCGTCATGGCGCAGTACGTGTGGTGCGACCCGGGGCGGCTCCTGATGGTGCTGCACCACCTCGTGGTGGACGCCGTCTCCTGGCGGATCCTGCTCCCGGACCTCGCGGCGGCCTGGGAGCGGGTGCGCGAGAACCGGACGCCGACCCTCCCCGACGTGGGCACCTCACTGCGCCGCTGGACGCACGCGTTGGCCGAGGAGGCGCCGCGCCGGAGTGCCGAGATGCCGCTGTGGCGCTCCGTGGTCCAGGGCCCCGACCCGGTGCTCGGCACCCGCCGCCCGGACCCCGCCGTGGACGTCATGTCCACCGTCGAGCACCTGTGGGTGCGGGTGCCCGCCCAGGTCACCGAGGCAGTGCTGACCGACGTGCCCCGGACGTTCCACGGCGGCGTCAACGACGGCCTGCTGGCCGCCCTGGCCCTCGCGGTCCGGCGGTGGCGGCGGGCCCGGGGCGTCGAGGAGAGTTCGCTGCTCGTACGCCTCGAAGGCCACGGCCGCGAGGAGGACGTGGTGCCGGGCGCGGACCTGTCCCGCACGGTGGGCTGGTTCACCAGCATGTTCCCCGTACGCCTGGACGTCGCCGGAGCGGACGACAGCGCCGGGCCGGGCGACGGCACGCCGGACGGCGCCTTCGCCTCGGGCCCGGCCCTGGGCCGCGCCGTCAAGGCGGTCAAGGAGCAACTGCTGCGCATCCCGGACAAGGGGCTCGGCTACGGCCTCCTGCGCTACCTGAACGAGGACACCGCGGCCGAGCTGGCGGGGCTGCCCTCCGGCCAGATCGCGTTCAACTACGTCGGCCGCTACTCCGAGGCCGACATGCCGGAGAACCTGCGCGGCCTCGGCTGGAACCGCGCCCCCGGCACCGCCGAACTCCTCGCCGACCTCGACCCCGACATGCCCGCCCTGTCCGCGCTCGACGTCAACGCGCTGGTCACCGACACCGAGGAGGGACCCCTGCTCTCGGCCAGGTTCAGCTTCCCCCGCGGGGTCCTGACCGCGCCGGAGGTGCGCGAGCTTGCCGACCTGTGGTGCGCCGCCCTCACGGCCCTCGCGCGGCACGTCACCGAGCCGGGCGCCGGGGGCCTGACGCCGTCGGACGTGCCGCTGGTGACGGTGCGCCAGGCCCAGATCGAGGAGTGGGAGCGCCGCTACCCCGCGGTGGCCGACATCTGGCCGCTGACACCCTTGCAGTCCGGGCTGCTGTTCCACGCGATGCTGGCGGGCTCGGGCTTCGACCCCTACCACGTACAGCTCGTCCTGCATTTGTCCGGCCGGGTCGACCCGGACCGGATGCGCGCGGCGGGACAGAGCCTCCTCGACCGGTACGCGAACCTGCGCGCCGCCTTCGTACCGAACGGCGACGGCGACCACGTACAGGTCATATCCGACCGGATCGAACTGCCCTGGCGGCACCTCGACCTCAGCGGCCAGGAGGGCCACGCCGACCAGGGCGCGGACCTTGAGCGGTTCCTGGAGGACGACCGCAGCACCCACTTCAACCTGGCGTCGCCGCCGCTGCTGCGGCTGTCCCTGGTGACCACGGGCGCGGACACCGCCGAGCTGGTCTTCACCGCCCACCACGTCCTGTTCGACGGATGGTCGGTCCCGCTGCTGCTGCGGGACCTGCTGAAGCTGTACGGCACGGGCGGCGACGCCTCGGCCCTTCCCCGCGTGCGCGGCTACCGGGAGTTCCTCCAGTGGCGCGCGGAGCAGGACCACGAGGCGGCCGCCCGCGCCTGGGCGGCGGAGCTGGACGAGGTGGACGGGCCCACCCTGCTGGCCCCGGGCGCCTCCGCGGTCGGCGCCGCCGACGTGGGCCAGGTGGCCGTCCCGATGTCCCCCGCCCTGGCCCGCGACCTGTCACGGCGCGCCGCCGAGCTGGGCATCACCCTCAACACGCTGGTCCAGGGCACCTGGGCGATCCTCCTCGGCCGGCTGACCGGACGCTCGGACGTGGTGTTCGGCGCCACCGTCTCGGGCCGCCCGCCCGCCGTCCCCGACGTGGACTCCATGGTGGGCGTGTTCATCAACACGCTGCCCGTGCGCGTGCGCTGCCCCGCCGACGACACCCTCGCCGAGCTGCTGACCCGCCAGCAGGACCGCCAGGCGGCGCTGCTCGACCACCACCACCGCGGCCTGGCCGACATCCAGCGGGCCGCGGGCCTGACCCCGCTGTTCGACACCTTCGTCGTCTTCGAGTCGTACCCCATCGACCACGTCGGCCTCAGCGAGGCCTACGCGGGCACCGGGGTGACCGTCACGGGTCTGACGCCCTACGGCGGATCCCACTACCCGCTCGCGGTCGTGGCGGACGCCGACCCGCAGCTGCGGCTCGTCCTCCAGTACCAGCAGCACGTCTTCGACCGCGAGGTGGTCACCGGCATCGCCGACCGCTTCCGGTGGATCCTGCGGCAGTTCGCCGAGGACCCGCGGACCCCGGTCGGCCGCGTCACCCTGCTCGACCCGGCCGAGCGCGACCTTGTGGTCACCCGGTGGAACGACACCGCGCACGCGGTGCCTTCCGTCACCCTCACCGAACTGATCGAGGAGCAGCTCGCCCGGACACCGGCGGCCATCGCGGTGCGGTACGAGGACGAAACCGTCACCCGCGCCGAACTCACCGAGCGCGCCGACCGGCTCGCGCGCCGCCTCGCATCCCGCGGCGCGGGGCCGGAGACCGTCGTGGCCGTGATGCTGCCCCGCTCGGTGGAGATGGTCGTCGCCCTCCTGGCGATCCTGAAGACCGGCGCCGCCTACGTGCCGGTCGACCCGGACCACCCCGCCGACCGGATCGCCCACGTCCACGCCGACGCCCGCCCGGTGCTCACCGTCACCACGCCGGACGCGCCGCTCCCGAGCGGGGCCACCCGCGTCACCGTCGACGAGCCGGACGGGCCTGCCGACACCGCCGCCGCTCCCACGGACACCGGGCGCGGCACCCGTGCGACCCCCGCGAACCTGGCGTACGTCCTGCACACCTCGGGCTCGACCGGCCGGCCGAAGGGCGTGGCGGTCACACACGCCGCCATCGTCAACCGGCTGCTGTGGATGCGCGACCACTACGCGGTCACCGAGGCGGACCGCGTCCTGCACAAGACGCCCCTGACCTTCGACGTCTCGGTGTGGGAGCTGTTCCTGCCGCTGATGTCGGGCGCCACGCTGGTGGTGGCGAGGCCGGACGGGCACCGGGACGCGGACTACTTGGCCGCCCTGGTCCAGCGGGCCCAGGTCACGCTCGTCCACTTCGTCCCTTCGATGCTCCAGGACTTCGTCCAGCACCCCGCGGCGGCCGGGTGCACCAGCCTGCGCGAGGTCATCTCCAGCGGCGAGGCGCTGCCCCCGGCCCTGCGGGACCGGTACCACACCGTCCTCGGCGCCCGCCTGCACAACCTGTACGGGCCCACCGAGGCCGCGGTCGACGTCACCGCCGCGCCGTGTCCGGCGGGGCCGGGCCCGGTCACCCTCGGCCGGCCCGTGTGGAACACCCGGCTCTACGTCCTGGACGAGCGCCTGGCCGCCGTCGCCCCCGGCATGGCAGGGGAGCTGTACCTCGCGGGCGACCAGCTCGCCCGCGGCTACGTCCACCGGCCGGGCATGACGGCCGACCGGTTCGTCGCCGACCCCTTCGGCGCGCCGGGCACGCGCATGTACCGCACGGGCGACCTGGTCCGCTGGGACAGCCAGGGCCAGGTCACCTACCTCGGCAGGACCGACCACCAGGTCAAGATCCGGGGCTGGCGCGTCGAACCCGGCGAGATCGAGGCCGTCCTGACCGACCACCCCGGCGTCGAGCGGGCCGTCGTCCTCGCCCGCGAGAGCGGCGCCGGGCCCCTCCTGGTGGCCTACGTGGTGCCGGACCCGGCCACGGCGCCGGCCGTGGCCAACCTGTGCCGCCTGCGCCGCGAGGGACGGCTCGACGGAAAGGAGCTGCACGAGCTGCCCAACGGCATGACCGTCCACGCCCGCAACCCCTCCAGCACCGCGTTCCTGTACGACGAGATCTTCGCGCACAACGCCTACCTCCAGGCCGGGATCACCCTGCCGCCGGGCGCCCGGGTGGTCGACGTCGGCGGCCACGTCGGCCTGTTCTCGCTGTTCGTCAGCCGGCAGTGGCCCGACGCCCGGATCCACGCGTTCGAACCGATGCCCGAACTCGCCCGGATGTTCCAGCTCAACGCCGAACTGCACGGCATCGACGCCGTGGTGACCAACTGCGGCATCGGCAGCGCGCCCGGCACCGCCGAGTTCACCTACTACCCCGACCTGTCCCTGCTCTCCGGGCGCTTCGCCGACGAGGCCGAGGAGCGCCGCATGCTGGAGCTGGTCGTCGGCGACGACGGCGAGCGGGCCGGGCTCGACGAGGCGGAACTCGCCGAACTGCTGACGGAGCGGCTGCGCAGCGAGCGGCTCACCATCGAGATGCGCACGCTGTCGCAGGTCATACGCGACCACGACCTCCCGGTGATCGACCTGCTGAAGATCGACGCGGAGAAGAGCGAGCTGGACGTCCTGCGGGGCATCGAGCCCGAGCACTGGCCGCTCATCCGCCAGCTGGCCGTCGAGGTCCACGACATCGAAGGACGCCTCACCCACATCCGCGGCCTCCTGCGCGAGCACGGCTTCGACGTCACCGTGCGGCAAGAGGACCAACTGGCCGGCACGGACATGCACTCCGTCTACGCCGTCCGCCCCGGGGCTGTGACCCCGCCGGCCCCGCAGGCCGCCCCCGCACCCGCTGAGCAGCGCTGGTTCAACCCCCGGCAGCTCGGCGACGACCTGCGCGCCCACGCGGCGGACCGCCTGCCCGCCCACCTGGTGCCCACGGCCGTGGTGGCCCTCGACGCCTGGCCGCTGACCAGCAGCGGCAAACTGGACCGGGCCGCGCTGCCCGCCCCCGACCTCGGCGCGGGCGCCGGGCGCGGACGGGCCCCGCGCACCCGGCGCGAAGAACTGCTGTGCCTGCTCTTCGCCGAGGTCCTCGGCCTGGACAAGGTCGGCATCGACGACGACTTCTCGGCCCTTGGCGGCCACTCGCTGCTCGCCACCCGCCTTGTCAGCCGGATCCGGGTGGCCCTGGGGGTGGACGTGCCGATCCGCGCCGTCTTCGACGCGCCCACCGTCGCCGAGCTGGTCGAGCACCTGCCCACCGGTCCTTCGGAGCGCCCCGTGCTGCGCCGCGCCGAACCGCGGCCCGACCATGTGCCGCTGTCACCCGCCCAGCACCGCGTCTGGTTCGCCCACCGCTTCGACGGGGCGTCCGCGACCTACAACGTCCCCATCGTGCTGCGCCTGGACGGCGCCCTGGACGTCGCCGCCCTGCGCAGGGCGCTGCGGGACGTGGTGGCGCGCCACGAGAGCCTGCGCACGCTGGTCGCGCAGGACGACGACGCCGTGCCCTTCCAGCGGATCCTGCCGATCGGCCAGGTGTCCCTGGACGTCCCCGTCGTCCAGGTCGACCCCGCCGCCCTCGACGACGCCGTCGCCGACGCCGCGGTCCACCTCATCGACCTGGCGACCGAACCCCCGGTGCGCGCCCGCGCCTTCCGGTGCGGCCCCCAGGAACACGTACTGCTGCTGCTCATCCACCACATCGCGGGCGACGGCGAGTCCATCGCCCCCCTGATGCGCGACCTGAGCACGGCGTACGCCGCCCGGCTGCGCGGCTCCGCGCCGGAGTGGCGTGAACTGCCCGTGCAGTACGTCGACTACACCCTGTGGCAGCGGCAACTGCTGGGGGACGAGGAGGACCCCGCGAGCGTGCTGGCCACCCAGGCCGACTACTGGCGTGCCGAACTCGACGGCGTACCGCAGCCGTTGCGCCTGCCGACCGACCGCCCCCGGCCCGCCGTCATGAGCCACCGCGGCGACCTCGTGACCTTCCCGCTGGACCCCGGCCTGATGACCGCCGTGGAGGAACTGGCCGCCGCCCGCGGCGCGACGACGTCCATGGTCCTCCAGGCGGCCCTCGCGGCGCTCCTGCGCGACCTGGGCTGCGGCGACGACCTCACCATCGGGTCCCCGATCGCGGGCCGCACCGAGGAGGCGCTGACGGACCTGGTCGGGTTCTTCGTCAACACCTGGGTGCTGCGCGTCAGGACCCCGCGGAATCCCACGTTCGCCGAGGTCCTCGACGAGGTGCGGCACCGCGCCCTGGCGGCCTACGACCACCAGGACATCCCCTTCGAAAGGCTGGTGGAGCTGCTCAACCCGGAGCGGTCCACGGCCTACCACCCGCTGTTCCAGGTCATGTTCTCCTGGCAGAACGTCACCGACGGCGACTTCGAGCTGAGCGGGCTCCGGACGGCCATGGACACCGTCGACACCGCCACGGCCAAGCTCGAACTGTCCTTCATCATGGTCGACGTCCCCGGCCGCGGCGTGACGGGCTACGTCGAATACGCCACCGACCTGTTCGACCGCGCCACCGTCGAGGACCTGGCGCGCCGGTTCGTCGAGCTGCTGCGCGGCGCCGTGGCCGACCCCCGCGCCCCGCTCGGCGTGGTCGACGCCCCGGCCCCCGCCGCCGCCAGGCGGACCGCGCCCACCGCCACCTACCAGGCGCCGCGGACGCCGACGGAAGCGGCGCTCGCCGCCGTCGTCGTCGACGTCCTCGGCATCGAGCGGGTCGGCGTCCACGACGACTACTTCCTGGCCGGAGGCGACAGCATCCGGTCCATCCAGGTGGTCTCGCGGGCCAAGGCGCGGGGCGTCGAGATCACCCCGCGGGAGATGTTCGAGCTGCGGACCGTGGCCAAGCTCGCGGCGCGGGCCGACGAGCGGGCCGCCCTCGCGCGCACCCCTGCGGAGCCGGGCGACAGCGGCCTCGGCACCCTGCCGCTGCCGCCCATGGGGGCGTACCTGCTGGAGCACGGGCCGATCGACCGCTTCGCCATGGCCACCGTGCTCGACCTGCCCGCCGACATCGACGAGGCGGGGCTCCTCGCCACGCTCACCGCGGTCGTCGACCACCACGACATGCTGCGCTCCCGCCTCGTGGACGGCGCGCTGCGTATCGAGCCGCCGGGCTCGGTGGACGTCCGCGCCCTCGTCACCCGGGCCGAGCGCGCCGAAGGCGACGGCACGGCCGGCCTCCAGCGCGAGCTGGACACCGCCCTCGGCCTGCTCGACCCGGCGGCAGGCGTGATGGCGCGCTTCGTCTGGGCCGACCCCGGGCTGCTCGTCGTCGCCCTGCACCACCTGGTCGTGGACGCGGTGTCCTGGCGCGTCCTGCTGCCCGACCTCGCCGCCGCCTGGGACCGCGTCAGGGCCGGTGACACGCCCCGGCTCCCGGCGGTCGGCACCTCCTTCCGGCACTGGACGCGCACGCTCGCCCACCTGGCGGCGACGGACGAGCTGACGGCGGAGCTGCCGCTGTGGCGGTCCGTCCTCGACGGCCCCGACCCGCTCATCGGCGGCCGGGCCCTCGACCCGGCCGTCGACGTCCAGGCCACGGCGGAAAGCCTGGACGTGGAGGTGCCGCCCGACCTGACGACGGAACTGCTCACCACAGTGCCCGCCGCCTTCCGCTGCGGGCCTGGCGAGGGGCTCCTGGCCGCGCTCGCGCTCGCCGTCGGCCGGTGGCGCCAGGCGCGCGGAGTGACCGAGCCCTCGACGCTGCTGCGCGTGGAAGGCCACGGCCGGGAGGAGACCATCGCCTCGGGGACCGACCTGTCGCGCACGGTGGGCTGGTTCACCAGCCTCTTCCCGCTCCGCGTCGACCTGCCCGGGACGGCGCTGCGGCCGGCCGCCGACGACGCCGATCCGGCCCTCGTGGAGGCGGCCGTCGGCGACGTGGTCAAGGCCGTCCGCACCCAGCTGCTCCGGATGCCCCACAAGGGCCTCGGCTACGGCATGCTGCGCCACCTGAACGAGGAGGCCGCCGCCGACCTCGCGCGCTACCCCTCCGGCCAGGTGACCTTCAACTACCTCGGCCGGTTCGCGGCGACGGACATGCCCGAGCACCTGCGCTCCCTGGGCTGGACCGAGGCCCCCTGCGCCGCCGGCCTGACCGTGCGGTGCGACCCGGACATGTCCCTGATGTCCACGCTGGACGTGAACGCGTACGTCACCGAGACCGCGGACGGGCCCCGCCTCACCGCACGCTTCGGCTTCGCCGGCCGGGTGCTGACCCGGGACGAGGTGAGCGGCCTCGCCGAGCTGTGGCGCACCGCCCTCGCCCAACTGGCGCGCCACGCCGCCCGGCCCGGCGCGGGCGGGCTCGTCCCGGCCGACGTGCCCCTGGTGGCGGTGCGGCAGGCGCAGATCGACACCTGGCGGCAGCGCCACCCCGCGCTCTCGGACATCTGGCCGCTCACGGCCCTCCAGTCCGGCCTGCTCTTCCAGTCCCTGCTCTCCGGCACCGGCTACGACCCCTACCACGTACAACTGGTGCACGACCTGGCAGGGACGGTGGACCCGGCCCGGCTGCGCGCGGCGGGGCAGGCCCTGCTGGACCGGCACCCCAACCTGCGTGTCGCCTTCGCGGGCGACGCCGCGGGGGAGTGGGTCCAACTGGTCCTGGACGACGTCACGTTGCCCTGGCGGGAAGCGGACCTGCGCGACCTCGCCGAGCCGGAGCGGGACCGGGCGCTGCGGCGGCTCCTCGCCGACGACGCGGCCGCCCACTTCGACCCGGCGGCGGCGCCGCTGATCCGGCTCACCCTGGTCCTGACGGGAGCCGATGCGGCCGTCCTGGTGCTCACCGCCCACCACGTCCTGCTCGACGGGTGGTCGGTGCCGCTGCTCATGCGCGAACTGCTGTGGCTGTACGCGGCCGGCGGCGACGCCTCGGCGCTGCCACCGCCGCCCGCCTACCGGGACTTCCTCACCTGGCTGGCCGGTCAGGACCGGGAGGCGTCCGCCCGCGCCTGGGCACAGGAGCTGGACGGCGTCGAGGAACCCACCCTCCTGGCCCCCTCCCGGCAGCCGCGGCCGACGGCTCCGGAGAGCACCGCCCGGCGCCTGGAGGTCCCGCTGCCCGAGGACATCGCTACCGAACTGCCGCGCAGGGCAGCCGAGATGGGCGTCACCCTCAGCACCCTGGTGCACGGGGTGTGGGGGATCGTCCTCGCGGGTCTGACCGGACGGCGGGACGTGCTGTTCGGCACCACGGTCTCGGGACGTCCTCCCGCCGTGGCGGACGTGGAGTCGATGGTCGGCCTGTTCATCAACACCGTCCCGGTCCGGCTCACCTGCACCCCCTGGACCACCCTCCAGCACGTCCTCACCGACCTCCAGCGTCGGCAGACCGCGCTGCTCGACCACCACCACCATCCACTGACCGACATCAGGCGGCGGACGGGCCTGCCCGACCTCTTCGACACCGTCGCCGTCTTCGAGGCCGCTCCCTCCAGGACCTCCGACTCCTCCGACCCGCCGCCGGACGACGACCCGGGCGACACCGGCGGCATCACGGTTCCGCTGCCGGACGACGAGCCGAAGGACACCGGCGGCATCACGATCACCGGAGTCACCTCACCCAACGGCACGCACTACCCCCTCGGCGTCGCGGCGTCCGCCGACCCCGCCCTGCGCGTCGTCGTCGAGTACCAACAGGCCCTGTTCGCCCCCGAGACCGCCGCGGAGGTCGTCAACCGGCTGGCCGCGGTCCTGCGCACCCTGGCCGAGGCCCCGGACACACCGATCGGGGCGATCACCACCGAGGCCGCCCCCGCGCGCCGGCGGGCGCCCGAGCCGGTCCCCGGCACGCTCACGGAACTCTTCGCCTCCCAGGTCACCGCGAGCCCCGACGCGACCGCCGTGGCGCACGGGCCGCACGCGCTGACCTACAAGGACCTCGACGCCCGCTCCGACCGGTTGGCCGGGGCCCTGCTCCAGCACGGGGTGGGCCCGGAGTCGGTGGTGGCGGTCTCCGCCCGGCGCTCACCCGAGCTGATCGTGGCGCTGCTCGCCGTGGCCAAGGCGGGCGGCGCCTACCTGCCCGTCGACGCCGGCTACCCGGACCAGCGCATCGCCTACATGATGGCCGACTCGGGGGCGTGCCTGACCCTGGCGGACGCCACCACCGCGGAGGCGCTGGCACGGCTCCCCGTACCGGTGCTGCGCCTCGACCACCCGCTGCCCGAGGGCGAGGAGGTGACCGTCCCCGGCACCACCGACCCCGACGGCCTCGCGTACGTGCTGTACACCTCGGGGTCCACGGGGCGGCCCAAGAGCGTCGCGGTCCCGCACCGGGGCATCGCCGCCCTCGTCGCGGCGCACGCCGACAGGCTGGAGGTGACGTCCGGCAGCCGCATGCTCCAGTTGTTGTCGCCGAGCTTCGACGTCTCGCTGTGCGAGATCTACACGACGCTGCTGTCGGGGGCGACCCTGGTGGTGGCCGACGAGGCCGAGCTGACCGCCGGGCCGGTGCTCGCCGCCACCGTCGCGAAGAACCGCGTGACGCACCTGATGTGCCCGATCGGGGCGCTCGCGCAGCTGCCGCCGGGAGCCCTGTCCACCGTCACCTCGCTCGCGACCGGCGGCGAGCTGATCCCGCCCGACCTGGTGAGCAGGTGGGCTCCGGGACGGCGCATGGTCAACATCTACGGCCTCACCGAGACCACCGCGGCCACCCTCATGACCGCCCCGCTCACCGGCGACGAGGGCATCCCGCCGATCGGCCGCCCCATCCCCGGCTCCCAGGTGTACGTGCTCGACGCCGCGCTGCGGCCGCTTCCCGCGGGGATCCCGGGGGAGCTGTACATCGCCGGTGCCGGAGTGGCGCGCGGGTATCTCGGCCGCCGGGCGCTCACCGCACAGCGCTTCGTGGCCTGCCCGTTCGGGCCCGCGGGCGAGCGGATGTACCGCACCGGCGACGTCGTCGCGTGGACCGCGGACGGCGAACTGGCCTTCCGCGGACGCGAGGACGACCAGATCAAACTCCGCGGACTGCGCATCGAGCTGGGCGAGGTCGAGGCGGCCCTCCTGGAGCACCCGGCGGTCGACCGGGCCGTGGTCGTCGTCGACGCGCCCGGCGGCGACGAGCGCCTGGTCGGCTACGTCACGCTCACCGAGCGCGGCGGCGCGACGGCACAGGCCGAGCTGCGGGCCCACCTGCGGGAGCGCCTGCCGGAGCACGCCGTACCCGCCGTCGTCATGGTCGTCGACGACATCCCGCTGACGGCGAGCGCGAAGCCGGACAGGCGCGCCCTGCCGGCCCCGGACTACGCCCGGTCCTCGACCGGCCGGCCCCCGCGAACCCTGCGGGAACGCCTGCTGTGCGACCTGTTCGCCGAGACGCTGGGACTCGACCGGGTCGGCGTCGACGACGGCTTCTTCGCCCTGGGCGGGCACTCCCTCTCGGCGGCGCGCCTGGTCAACCGCATCCGCGTCGTGACCGGCGCCGACGTACCGCTCGCCACCGTGTTCCAGCACCCGACCGCCGCCGAACTCGCCGAGGCCGTGGCGGCGGACGACGCCCCGGCCGGGCCCACCGACCCGCTGGCCCCCGTCCTGCCCATCAGGACCCGGGGCGACCGCGAACCCCTGTGGTGGATCCACCCCGGCGGCGGGATCTGCTGGCCCTATCTGGGGCTCGCCGCGCTGCTTCCGCGGGACCGGCCCGCGTACGGCATCCAGGCCAAGGGGCTCGACGGGTCGGCCGCGCTGCCCCGGTCCGTCGAGGAGATGGTGGCGGACTACGCCGACGAGATCCTGGCCGTCCAGGCGGCGGGCCCCTTCCACGTGATGGGCCACTCGGTCGGCGGGACGCTCGCCCACGCGGTGGCCGCGGAACTACAGCGCCGCGGCCACGAGGTGGGCCTCCTCGCCCTGCTCGACAGCGCGCCCGGCGAGCACCTGGCCGCCCAGGCACCGCCCACCGAGGCCGCCGTGCGGGACTACTTCGCCGAACACCTCACCGGCGGGGCCGACGCGCCGTTCGTGGAGACGGCGGTCGCCGCGATCGTCAACTACACCGGTCTGATCGGGGACTTCACCTCACCCGTGTACCGGGGCGACGCCCTGCTCTTCAACGCGGTGCCGCGGCCCGGGGGCGGCTTCGCCGGGCACTGGCGCCCGTACGTCCACGGCTCCCTGCACCAGTACGACATCACCGGCGCACACGAGGACCTGTACCTGCCCGGCCCCGCCACCGAGATCTGCCAGGTCATCGCCCGTCATCTCGCCGGAGAACGACGGCGCACGACGATGAACGAGGCCGCGCGCCGGCGGTCGCCGGCGGGCGACGACGGCGGCCGCCGGCCGAAGCCGGTGGAAGAAGACGAAGGGACTTCCCCGTGGACGTGAAAGGACCGGACACCTACGACGTCGTGGGCATCGGCTTCGGGCCCGCCAACCTCTCGCTCGCCATCGCGCTGGAGGAGCACCCCGACCCGGTCACCTCCGCGTTCTTCGAACAGCGGGCCTCGCTGAGCTGGCACCGCGGCATGCTGCTGCCGTCGGCGAAGATGCAGGTCTCGTTCCTCAAGGACCTGGCCACCTTCCGCAACCCCACCTCGCCCTACAGCTTCGTCGCCTATCTGCACGCGTCGGGCCGCCTCGCGAGGTTCGTCAACAACCAGGACTTCTATCCGACCCGCAAGGAGTTCCACGACTACCTGGAGTGGGCGGAGGCCAGGCTGCGCCCGCGCGTCCGCTACGGCTCGCGGGTCACCGCCCTGCGCACACCGGCGGGGGCCCGCACACCGCTGGACCACGTCCTGCTCACGGTGTGCGACACGGCCCCCGGCGGCGCCACCCGCCTGGTGAAGGCGCGCAACGTCGTCATCGCCACCGGGCTCGTGCCGAGGATGCCGGCCGGGGTGGAGGCCGACGCGTCCGTCTGGCACAGCTCGGAGTTCCTCGACCGGTTCCGGCACCACCACCGCCCGCTGCGGCGCGTGGCCGTCGCCGGGGCGGGGCAGAGCGCCGCCGAGATCGTCGGGTTCCTCCACGACACCCTGCCGGACGCGGAGATCTACGCGATCGTCCCGGCGTACGGCTACTCGATCGCGGACAACACGCCGTTCGCCAACCAGGTCTTCGACCCCGGCGCGATCGACGACTACTTCCACGGGACGCGGCGCTCACGCGACGCCTTCTGGCACTACCACAAGAACACCAACTACTCGGTGGTCGACAGCGAGGTCATCAAGGGCCTCTACCGGCGGGCCTACGACGACGACCTCGCGGGCACGCGGCGGCTGCGCTTCCTCAACCTGACACGGGTGGTGGGCGTGAAGTCCGTCCAGAACGACGTCCGGGTCACGCTGCACTCCACGGCCCGCGAGGAGTCCTGTGACGTGGACCTCGACGTGCTGGTCTGCGCCACCGGGTACGAGCCCATGGACCCCGCGGCGGTCCTGGGCGACCTCGCCCCCTGGTGCCTGCGCGACGCCGAGGGACGACTCCAGGTCGACCGGGACTTCCGGCTCGTCACCGCGCCCGGCCTGCACTGCGGGATCTATGTGCAGGGCGGCACCGAGCACACCCACGGACTGTCCTCGTCGCTGCTCTCGAACCTGGCCACGCGCAGCGGCGAGATCACCGTGTCGATCGCGAACAGACTGGCCGGTGCGAGCGCCGGCGGAGACAAGGGAGTCCTTCCATGAGCGCCAACCCCTTCGACGCGGCGGACGGGGACTTCCTCGTCCTGGTCAACGACGAGGACCAGCACGCGCTGTGGCCGTCGTTCGCTCCGGTGCCCCAGGGCTGGCGCGTGGTCTTCGGCGGCGCGCGGCGGGACGCGTGCCTGGCGTACGTGGAGGAGCACTGGACCGATCTGCGGCCCCGGAGCCTGCGCGCGGCCATGGCCGCGCCGGCCGGCGGGCCGGCGGCGGGTGCGGGCCGATGACCTCCCTCGCCGAGCGGTGGGGCATCCACCCCGATCAGTTCTGGTTGTACGGCCGCCCGCTGGAGCGGCCCGTGCGGTACGACGAGTCCATGGACGCCTGGAACGTCTACGGCCACGCCGAGGTGCTGGAGGCCCTCGGCACGCCCGGGGCGTTCTCGTCGGCGGAGACGGCGCGGCTCATGCCCGACAACGCCGGTGACTCCTTCACCGAGGGCGATCTGCTCCAGATGGACCCGCCCGACCACCGCTGGCTGCGCGACGTGGTGCGGCACGCCTTCACGCCGAAGGTCGTGGCCGAACTGGAGCCCCAGATCACCCAGCTCGCCCGCCAACTCCTCGACGCCGTCCGGGACGAGGACGAGTTCGACCTGATGACGTCGATCGCCTACCCCCTGCCGGTGACGGTGGTGGCCGAGCTGCTCGGCATCCCGGCCGGGGACCGCCATCTGTTCGAGGCGTGGATGACCGGGGTGGTCGGCGAGATGGGCGACACGTCGCTCGCCGACAGCGTCGAGGAGCAGGAGCGCGCCTTCGGGGCCGCGATGGAGTACATGCGCGCGATGCTCGGCTATCTGCGGGAGCACATCGCGCGGTGCCGCCGCAGCCCCCGCGACGATCTGCTGGGCGGGCTGCTCGCGGCCGAGCTGAACGGGCAGCGGCTCAGCGACGAGCACATCGTCGGCTTCGCCAAGATGCTGCTCATCGCCGGGTATCTGTCGACCACGATGCTGCTCGGCAACACGGTGCTGTGCCTGGACCACTTCCCCGAGCAGCTGGCGCGCGTCCGGGCGGACCGCAGGCTCGTGCCGGGTCTGATCGAGGAGTCCTTGCGCTATCTGAGCCCTGTCGCGGCGACCTACCGGGCCACCGCCACCGACGTGGAGCTGGCGGGGCAGCGGCTGCCCGCGGGGAAGATGGTCCTGCTGTGGTTCGGGGCGGCGAACCGCGACGAGCGGGTGTTCGCCGACCCGATGGCGTTCGACCCGGGCCGCACGCCCAACCCGCAGCTCGGCTTCGGCCGGGGCATCCACTTCTGTCTGGGTGCCTCCCTGGCGCGGATGGAGGGCCGGGTCACGCTGAACATGCTCCTGGACCGCTACGCGGAGCTGCGCACCGACCCCGACAAGCCCCCCACCTTCATGCAGGCGCCCGACACCATGGGCGTCTCGTCGCTGCCGATCCGCGTCCGCGCCGGCTGAGCGGCGCGGGAGCCGCGGGCGAGCCGGGCCTGAGCCATGGGGAAAGGCCCGGCGCCGTCCCCCGACCTCCGTGGGTCGCGGGACGGCGCCGGGCCGCAGGGCGTATGCCGTCATTCCACGGCGACGGCCGCTTCGTCGAGCACTTTGGCCATCCAGTCCTGGAGCGGCATGCCGACCGCGGCCGCGGCGTGCGTCCACAGGTCCTTCCGGCCGGCGTCCAGGCTCATGACGAACTTTATGGATTTCTCTTCCGGTGCTTCGATGGCCGTCCCCTGGGTCTGGCGCAGTTCCTTACGCAGCCGCCGGGTCGACCATTTCTCTCTTTCCGCCTGTTTCAGCCAGCGGTCCTGGTCCGCTTTCGGCAGGGCGGCCACCTCGGCGTGGTGCTGGAGGCTCAGTGCGTCGCGACGCCGGGAGGGCGGGAATCTCCGGGCCACCCAGGCGTAATTCCGCAGGGTCTTGTAGTCGAGCGTCGTCTCGTCGAGAACGACGCGATATCGCTCGGGGAACCTGTTCTCCCCGTACACCAGCCAGTCGCCGAGCCACCAACCGGAAGAGTTGGAGATCATGGTCAGGTTGCATCCGATGTGGCGCCAGGATTCGAAGGTCAGGCCCGCGGGTATGCGAAGCTCGGCCCGGCGCGTCTGGATGCCGACATCGTTGCCGAGTCCTGCCGTGACGAACATTCTGTCCCTGTTCCCCGCCGCCGTGGGTCGCGTCGTATGCGAGCCACGCGTGCCGCCGGACCGGTTTCCGGCCCTCGGGTCGGTCAGTGCCAGGTCCATGTTTCTCTCCACTGGTCAAGGTGATGAGAGTTCCAGGTCACAGCTCCGAATGGCTACGGGAGCGTCGAGGGGAGACCTCGAGCGAAAGTGGAACCCGGATAAATGAGTAATCGTCCCTCCGTTTTGTGGTGCGCGCATATGAACGTGCGTAGGGGAATTGCGACTGGGCACAGTATGCACGAGTCAAACGCATATACGCCATTGCGAACTTCATGCGTTGGTCGTGAAATTCTCATGGGAAAAGCATGAATCGGTCCCGGCGCCCGGAGGATGATCGTCCGGTCGCGACCGCCCCCGGCGGGCCCTCGCCTGACCCCTGCCGGACCCCGGGGTCGGCGCTCAGGGGCCGCGTCCTGTCCTCCGGCCACCCCGCTAAGCAACCTGATTTGACAAGCCTCCTTAGTCAACCTAGGTTGCTTACATGGCGAGTGTGAGTGAGAGGGCCGTGTCACAGGACCCCGCCGAGCAGCTGGCGGCGGTGGTGGCGCTGCGGCGACTGGCCGATCAGATGGAGGACTCCGCGGTGGAGAAGGCCATGCGGACGGGCTGGAGCTGGCTGGAAGTCGCCGAGGCGCTCGGTGTGACACGCCAAGCGGTCCACAAGAAGCATGCCCGGCGTCTGATCGATGTCGGGGTCGAGTTGAAGAGGAGGATGAAGTGAAGCGACAGCTCTTCGACGACTACGCCGGAGCCATCATGGAAGCCGGCGCGCGCGAGGCCCAGCAGGCGGGCTCCGTGACCATCGAAGCGGAGCATCTGCTCCTGTCGATCGCCGCCGAGCGCGACAGCGCGGCGGGGCGGGCGCTCGGCGCGGCCGGGCTCGACCCCGGGACGATCCGTGAGGCGCTGCGGCAGGAGTTCCGGGCGAGCCTGGAGGTGGCGGGCGTGTCGATCGCCGAGCGCGACCTGCCCGTGCCGCGGGTGTCCACCGCGCCGCCCTCGAAGATGGGGCAGTCCGCCAAGCTGGCCCTGGAGCGCGGCGTGACGGCCGTCCAGAACAAGAAGGACCTGCGGCCCGGCCACCTGCTCCTCGGCATCCTGCGACTGGAGCACGGCACGGTCCCGCGCGCCCTGTCCGTCGCGGGAGTCGACCGCGGTGCCCTGAGGCAGCGCGTCGAGCAGTCGCTGCGCGACGACGAGGCCTAGACGAGCGGGCCTGGGCGGCCAGGCCGAGACGTACACGCCCGGCGGTCGGCGTTCCTGCCCCCGCCAGTAACCCTGGCGCCCAACGGCCGCGCACACCCAGCGAATTGACTATGAGTCAGCTCGGGCTCCGGAGCCCGACCTCTGGGCACCGCCACCGCGCTCGCGGTGGCCTTCCCCGCCGCCCCGCGTACGCGAGAGAGCGCCGCGCCTCCCCGCAGGCCGCCCCGCGGCAGCCCACCCCACCCATGTTCCGGCCGACCGGCCACGGCGTCGGCCACCGCCACGACCCACCTTCCTCAAGGGACGGCCCCGATGGACGACTTACACCACGACACGAGAGGCAAGCCGATGAAACCGAGCGACGAAGTCGCCCTGAAGGTGGACGGGCTGCGCATGCGCTACGGCACCAACGACGTCCTCAAAGGCGTGAACTTCCAGGCGCGCAAGGGCGAAGTGCTGGTCATGCTCGGCCCCAACGGAGCCGGCAAGACCACCACCATCGAGATCCTCGAAGGGTTCCGGAAGCGGTCGGCCGGACAGGTCGACGTCCTCGGGGTCGACCCGGAGCACGGCGACGAGGCCTGGTGGGCCCGCGTGGGCATCGTCCTGCAATCCTGGCGCGACCACGCGAAGTGGCGGGTGCGCGAACTCCTCGCCCACATGGGCACCTACTACGCCGCCTACGCCACGCCGGAAACCCAACGCCCCTGGGACGTAACGGAGTTGATCGACCACGTCGGCCTGACGGAGCACGCCGACAAACAGGTCAGGATGCTCTCCGGCGGACAGCGCCGACGCCTCGACGTGGCGATCGGCCTGGTCGGCCGCCCCGAGATCCTGTTCCTCGACGAGCCCACCGCGGGCTTCGACCCGGAGGCACGGCGCACGTTCCACGACCTCATCCTGGACGTCGTCGCGACGCAGGAGACCACGATCATGCTCACCACGCACGATCTGGCCGAGGCGGAGAAGCTCGCCGACCGCATCATCATCCTCAACGAGGGCCGGATCGTCGCCGACGGCACGGCCGGCGAACTCGCCGAGCAGTTCGTCGGCGAGGACGAGGTGCGCTGGTCCATCGAGGGCCAGCGGTACGTGCGGTCGGTGAGCGACTCCACGCGGTTCGTCCGCGAGCTGTTCGAGCGGCACGGCGCGGCCGTCGCCAACCTCGAAGTCCACCGGTCCTCCCTGGAGGACACCTATCTGTTCCTGGTGCGCCGGGCCGAATCCGGCCGAACCGAGACCCGCGCCGACGACGTGAAGGTGCCGACGCCATGAATCCCGCCACGACACCCATGCGCTCCGGGCTCTCCCGCGGCCTGATCGAGCTGCGCCAGGCGTTCGCCCCCTCCGAGCTGATCAACCAGCTGCTGTGGCCCGTGCTCACCCTCACGGCCGTCTTCTTCCTGCGCAACAAGGAATTCCAGGACAGCGGATTCAAGCTGGGCACCCTCGTGATGCCCGGTGTACTCGGCATGTTCATCGCCCTGGGCATGCTCCTCATGATCCAGTACCTCACCGTGGAGCGCGAGGACGGGACCCTGCTGCGCGCCAAGGCGCTGCCGCACGGCATCCGCGCCTACTTCCTGGGCAAACTCGTGACCACGTCCGGGTCGATCGTGGTCTACCTCGCGATCCTGCTGATCCCCGGGACGTTCATCGTCGAGGGGCTGCGGCTCGACGCGGTGAGCGCCTGGCTCACCCTGGCCTGGGTGCTGGCCCTGGGGCTCGTGGCCACGCAGTCCATCGGGGCCGTGCTCGGCGCCCTCGTCTCCAACCCGCGGGCGGCGGGCGCCATGTCGGTCCCGGTCATGGGCCTGATCGGCATCTCCGGGATCTTCTACCCGATCACCTCGCTGCCGGACTGGCTCCAGTGGGTCGCCCAGATCTTCCCCGTGTACTGGCTCGGCCTGGGCATGCGCTCCGCGCTGCTGCCCGAGGACATGGTCGTGGTCGAGATCAACGACTCCTGGCGGCACTTGGAGACCCTCGGCGTCCTCAGCGCGTGGGCGGCCCTGGGACTGATCCTCGCTCCGCTCGTCCTGGGCCGGATGGCGCGGCGCCAGTCGGGGGCCCGCGTCGCGGAGTACCGCGAGATGGCCCTGCAACGCACCGGCTGAAACCGGGCGGAGGCGATCGCTCACCACGGTCGGGGCAGCCGGGACACCGGCCGCCCCGACCGTCGTTCATCCCGTCCACGCGGGCCGCGGCCGGAACGGACCCAACGGCACGCGGCCTGAGAAACATGAGTCGTGAACGAAATTGCGGGGCCGCCGATACGACGTCACCGGGCGGCAATGAGCCACATGCCGCACCAGAATTCCCGGGGGGCATCGCGCTTCCCCGAAGACATCGGCCATGGCATCATGGACAGTCACCTGGAGCCCTTTCACGGTACATCGAGGTACGGGTAGTGAGACCTCGACCACCGAGGGGCTCCATGCTCGTTCCCGGTCCGGTGTCGCGCTCGCGTGACCGGCGCCCGCCGCTCACTCCGGGCATGACGTCCCGCTCGTTCGGATCACGTTCGCTGATATCACCCCGGCACGGAGATTCTGAGAAGCTCTGAGAAGAGGGGAGTTGCACACATAGTGATCAGCCTGTCTGCCGCTCGTACCGGCATCAGCCGCGGTGGCGCCGCCGCGAGGATCCCGTGCACGCCGACCACTCGGATTTCCGCCCCACAGCGATCGATCCGTCCGGAGACCCGCCCGAAGGCCACGGCTTTCGGACGCCTTTTTGATCACACGGGGAAAATCTGATGACGACACCGAGCCGAGTCGTGATCCTCTCTCTCGAAAGAACCACCCACGCGTTTCGAGACAACGCCTCTTGCGCACGCCGCACCGCCTCCCACGGGACACGCCGACCAGCGTGGTCCGGTTGACGGACGCATCGATCAAACGGCAGAGCGTTCAACAGTGGGCCCGCGCAGGCCCACCAGACACCCACGGCCCATCCCGCTCCGGCAGGATTCCCTGACTGCGGTGGCCGTTCCCGGTATGTCCTGTTGAGGCAAGAGGTGAACCATGCGGATGCTGAAAGTACTGGTCGCCGACGAGCAACACATGGTCCGTGGGGCGCTGGTGAATTTACTGGAGACGGAACGTGACCTTCAAGTGGTGGCCAGCATCGGCCGCGGCGAACTCGTCGTGCCCGCCGCCCTGGAATGCCACCCCGATGTCGCGATCATCGACCTCGACATCGCCCGGCTCGACGGCCTGACCCTGGCGGAGACGATGCACGAGGCCCTGCCGACCTGCCGGACGGTGATTCTCTCCGGCCTCGCGCGCCCGGGCGTGCTGCTGCGGGCGCGCACGGCCCACGTGGCCGGCCTGCTGCTCAAGACGGCCCCGTCCGAACGGCTCGCGGAGGCCGTGCGCGAGGTGGCGTCCGGCCATCGCCTCGTCGATCCCCAACTGGCCACGCTCATGTGGGATGTCGGGGAGAATCCGCTGTCCGAGCGGGAGGCCGAAGTCCTGCGCTATGTCGCGCAAGGGGCCGAACCCATAGAGATCGCCACCGCCCTTCAGTTGTCGGTCGGCACGATTCGCAATTACCTGACGGCAGTGGTGGCGAAACTCAATGCGCGCAACAGGGTGGACGCCGTCCGCATCGCGACCGAGACCGGCTGGCTCCCCTGACCGGCGTCGCCCGCAGCCGTCCGCGAAATGATCCTGGTAATGGCAGGCATTCGTCTGTACGGTAACCACGCTCATGCCCCGCGGAAAAGATCCGGGTGCCCCGGGAGACCGGCAGGCAATGACCGCGATCTCCGCACCCGATTCGGGGCCATTCGGCGGAGCGGTCCCCGATGTCCCGGCACCAGGACATCGCCCGGTCTCACCTCACCTGAAGCCCGATCGACCGGGCTGTGGGAGACCGACTCGGCAGCGAGAGCGGAAGGAGCGTCCCGTGTTCGTTCCTCGTGTCTACCGCGAGCCCGAGGAGTCCTGGAAAATAGATCTTGTACGGGGGAACCCGCTCGCCCAATTGGTGAGCAATGGAGCAAACGGAGAGGCCCCGTGGGTGACTCATGTGCCGATCATCATTGACCCCCGGGCGACCGATCCGGTGACCACGCTGTCCGGCGCCACCTTGTGGGGACACATGAACAGCGGGAATCCCCATTGGCTCGCCCTGGGACCGGCCACACCCGTGGCCGTGACATTCAGCGGACCGCACGCCTATGTGTCGCCGACGGTGTACGAGACCCGGCCCGCGGCACCCACCTGGAACTTCACGGCTGTCCATATCACGGGCGTACTGCGTAAGGTTGATTCCGCCGAAGAGACGCTGGCGACGGTGCAGGAGACGGTCCGGGCATACGAGCGTGAATTCGGGGCCGACTGGTCCATGACGGAATCCGTCGAATACTTTCGCCGGATTCTGCCCGGCGTAGGAGCCTTCCGGATCGCCATCTCCCTCGCGGACGGCATGTTCAAGCTCAGCCAGGAGCAACCCCCGCACGTGCGCGAGCGCGTCCGGGCCTCCTTCGCGTGCGAAGCGTCCACCGCCCATCGTGATGTCGCGGCGTTGATGGGCCGACTCGGCACGCAGGACCGCGAAACCGTCTCGGCACGAGGGGCCGCGGCGCCACCACCGTCCACGGGAACGCCTTAGCGAGGAAACCATGACTGTGCCCTTCCCGCTGGTCTGCCTCCCCTTCGCCGGGAGCGGCGCGGGCTTCTACCGCGCCTGGAGCAAGAGACAGGACCACGGTGTCACGGTGCTGCCCGTGCAACTGCCGGGCCGCGAGGAGCTGTTCTGCGAGGAGCCGTTCACCGACGTCGTCGAGGCCGCCGCCGCGCTCGCCCCGCAGGTGGCCGAACTCGTCGCCGACGTACCCCGGTTCGGCCTCTTCGGGCACAGCCTCGGCGCCGTACTCTCGTACGAGATCGCCCGTGAACTCGGCAGACTCGGCCGGGCCGGCCTCGCCCACCTCTACGTCAGCGGCTCTCCCGGGCCCTGGACCGGACGCGACGACCGGGCCACGGGCCTGGACGACGACCAGTTCCTCGCCCGCGTCCAGGACTTCGCCGGATACCGGCACGCGGCGTTCGACGACCCGGACCTGCGCGACCTGCTGCTGCCCCCGCTCCGCGCCGACGTGGCCATGCACGAGAACTACAAGCCCTCGTCGAACGAACCGCTCGACGTGCCGGTGACGGCGCTGCGCGGCGCCGAGGACGCGCTCGTCACCAGGGAGCACGCGCGGCAGTGGCGCGAGGTCACCAGGGGACCGTTCAGCTACCGCGAATTCCCCGGCGGGCACATGTACCTGACCGACGGGCCCGACGCCCTGCTGCGGGCCCTCGGCCGCGACTGAACCGGGCGCGGGCATGGGCAGGTCACTCGAAGGCAAAGTCGTCGTGATCACGGGAGCCGCCCGCGGCATCGGCCGCGCGTGTGCCGTCCGGTTCGCCCGCGAGGGCGCCGACCTCGCGCTCCTCGACATCGCCGCGGACCTGCCGGGCGTCTGCTACCCCCTCGGCGGCCCCGAGCAGCTCGGCCACACCGCGACCCTGTGCGAGCGGGAAGGCGGCGCGGTCCTCACCGCGGCGGTCGACGTGCGTGATCCGGCGGCCGTCCAGGCGGCCGTCGCCGAGGCCCTCGACCGGTTCGGCTCGCTCGACGGGCTGGTCAACAACGCGGGCATCGCGGCACCGGCCGGCGTCCCGGTCCACGAGATCGCCGAGTCCGACTGGGCGCTCATGCTCGACGTCAACCTCTCCGGCGCCTGGCGCATGATCAAGGCCGTCGCCCCGGCCATGGTGGAGCGGGGAAGCGGCAGCATCGTCAACGTCTCCTCGACCGCGGGCCTCGTCGGCTACCGCGACTTCGGCGGATACGTCACCGCCAAGCACGGCCTCGTCGGCCTGACCAAGGCGGCGGCCCTCGACTACGCGCCCCACCGGGTCCGGGTCAACGCGCTGTGCCCCGGCTCCGTACGCGACGATCCGCTGGTCGAGGGGCGGATGCTCCGGGAGATCGGGCACGCGCTGCGGCTGCCGGACGACGAGCACGAGCAGCTCTTCCTGAGGGACCAGCCGATGAACGCCCTCGTCGAGCCCGCCGACGTCGCCGCCGCCGCGCTGTGGCTGACCGGGGACGAATCCCCGCGGGTGACGGGCACCGTGCTCACCGTCGACGCGGGTTTCACCAGCAGGTGAGCGGCCGAGACCACTCCGACACGGCAGGGGGCCGGGCATGGCGACGACGACCGGGACACCGCCGCGCGCGGCCGGGGGAGCGAGGCCCCCGGCCGCACTCCACGACCTGCCGCCCTTCCGGCACGCCCGGCCCGAACAGGGCCGCGCCTGCCACGCGTTGATCGTACGGCTGCCCTGCGCGGTCCGGCCGGAGGAGGTCCATCAGCGGTGGGACACCGCCCTGCGGCTGCGGCCCGCGCTGCACGGCTCGCGGCTGTGGGAGACGGCCGTTCCGGCGCCGCCCGAGGCACCGTGCGCCCGCGAGCGGACGCGCCGCGAGGCGCTCCGCCCCGTGCGCGAGGCCTCACCGCCCCTGCGCGCGGTCCTGCTGCGGTACGCCGACGACAGCGCCGACCTCGTGCTCGTGGCCCGGCGCTCCCGCGTCCCCCACGCCGTCCTCGACCAGCTCGCCGACCTCCTGGTCACCGGCTCGCCACCCGGCCCGCCCCTGGAACTTGCCGACAGGGAGGAGCCCCCGCCGCCGCGGGCGCGGTGCGCCGGCCTCCCCTGGGGGCTGCCCGACCCCGGACGCGCCGGTACCGCTCAGGTACGCCCGCTGGCCCTGCCCGTGCCCGCAGGAGGAGGCGGCAGACGGCTGATCGTCGGCGCCGTGGCGCTCGCCCTGGCCCGCTACTCCGGCGCCACGACGGCCGAGGTGGGCCGGCTCGACGCGGTCCTCGCCCCCGGCCCCGTCACGGCCGTCACCCTGGACGGGATCGACGAGGACCGGAGCCTGGCCGACCACCTCGCCCAGGTCGACGCCGCGCTCGGCGCCGCCCCCGACGCGACGGCATGGACTGAACAGCCTGGCGTGGGCATCGTGTTCTCCCTAAGGCGGGACGACCGGATCCATCTGCCGTTCCAGACACCTCCCTTCCCCTGCACCTTCCAGGTCATGGAGCGGGCCGACGGCTCGGTGGAGGCGTCCTGCTGGTTCGACGAAGGGTCGCTCTGTCCCTCCGTCGCGGCCACGTTCTCCGCCTGCGTCGAGCGGTTGGCCGGGCGCCTCGCCGAAGGAGCTGGGGAGTCCGAAGGCCCGGGAGCCGTGCCGCTGTCGGCGCTTCCCCTCCTGGACGCGGACGAGACGGCCCACGTCCTGCGACTCGGCGGTGCGGGCCACCCGCGCCCCGGGGCCGGTGACGTGCGGATCGAGCAGCGCTTCGAGGAAGTGGCACGGGCACGGCCGGACGCGGTGGCCGTCACGGCCGACGGCACGGAGCTGACCTACCGCCGACTCGACGAGCGCGCCGACGCCGTCGCCGCGGGCCTGCGCGCCCTGGACCTGCCCCCGGCCGGCAAGGTCGGCGTCTGCCTGGACCGTGACGCGTCCCTCGTGATCGCCCTGCTCGGCGTCCTCAAGGCGGGACACGCCTACGTGCCCATGGACCGCGGCTACCCGCCGGAGCGGCTGCGGTACATCGCCGAGAACGCCCAGGTCCCCGTGGTCATCACCGACCACGCCTCGTTCCCGGCGAGCGCCGGGGTGCGCACGGTCGGGCTCGACGACCTGGCCACGGCTGCGGCGACGGTCACGCCTCCGGCCACGGATCGCGGTCACGGGGCGCCACCGCCCCGCTCCGCCGACGACCCCGCGTACGTCATCTACACCTCCGGATCGACGGGCCGCCCCAAAGGAGTCGTCGTCCCCCACCACAATGTCCTCTCCCTCCTCTCCGCCACCGCCCCGGAATTCTCATTCGGCCCCGACGACGTCTGGACGCTTTTCCATTCCGCCGCGTTCGACTTCTCGGTCTGGGAGATCTGGGGCTGTCTGCTGACCGGCGGACGGCTCGTCGTCGTGCCCTATTGGACAGCACGGGACGCCGACGGATTCCGCGCGCTCCTCCTTGCGCAACGCGTCACCGTGCTCAACCAGACTCCTTCGGCGTTCTCCGCACTGGCCCAGGCGGACCGCGGGGCGCGGGACGACCTTCTCGTACGGCTTCTGATATTCGGCGGCGAGCCGCTCGACG
Organism: Streptomyces sp. NPDC045778; assembly: GCF_056431945.1. Lineage (NCBI taxonomy): Bacteria > Bacillati > Actinomycetota > Actinomycetes > Kitasatosporales > Streptomycetaceae > Streptomyces > Streptomyces sp. NPDC045778. The sequence continues at coordinate 76,042 of NZ_JBWKJZ010000004.1, read as the reverse complement.
TGAAGCTGCTCGCCCCCTGGTTCGCCCGCTATTCCCCCGCGCGTTGCCACGTGGTGAACATGTTCGGAATCACGGAGACCACCGTCCACGTCACCGCGCATTCCGTCACTCCGGCCGATGTGGCGGGAGAATCCCGTTCGGTCGGCCGCCCCCTGCCGGGCTGGTCCGTTTCCGTACGCGATCCCCGCGGCCGGGTGCTCCCCCCGGGAGCGGCGGGGGAGATCCACGTCGGCGGCGCCGGCGTCGCCCACGGCTATCTGGGCAATCCCGAGCTGACGCGGCGGCGCTTCGCCGTGGACGACGTCTCGGGTGAGCGGCTCTATCGCAGCGGCGACAAGGGCCGACTGCGCCCCGACGGCCGGCTCGACCACCTGGGCCGCCTCGACGACCAGGTCAAGATCCGCGGTCACCGCATCGAACTGGGCGAGATCCGGTCCGTCCTGACGGCCGACCCCCGGGTGGGCGCGGCCGTCGTCACGGTGACCCAGGCCGCCGCGGCCGACCGCGCGAGCAGCCGCATCGACGGCTACGTAGTGCTCGTCGAGCCCTGCGACCCCCGGCAGATCCTCGCCGACGCCCGCCGGGTCCTGCCGGACTACATGACCCCGACGACCCTCACCGCGGTCCCCTCGATCCCGCTCACCACCAACGGCAAGCCGGACCTGGCCCGGCTCCCGGCGCCCGCCACCCGCGCCGCACAGCACTCCCGCGCGGTACGGGACGACGACGTGGCGGGGCGGGTCCTCGCCATCTGGAGCCACTGCCTGGACACCGACGCGACCGCCGACGACAACTTCTTCGAACTCGGCGGCAACTCGCTGTTGATCCTGCGCGTCATCACCGCCATGCGGGAAAGGGGACTTCCCCGGGTCGCCCCCCGCGACTTCTACGTCAACTCGACCGCGAGCCGATTCATCAAGCTGGTCGAGGAGCGCTGCGCCGACGAGAGTTGAAGCGATTCCTTGACAGCCGCAAGTCCATCTTGAACGATGGGCTGGCCTGCATTTTCAGAGACTCCCCGGAAGGACGTGTTCAATAAATGCACGTTGACGAATGGGACGTCCACCCGAAGCATTTATGGCTGCATGGCCGACGCCCGGGAAAGATCGTGGATTACGACGAGACCCTGAAAATGTGGAACGTGTACGGCTATCCGGAGGCCGTCGAAATCCTCACCCAGCCCTCGGTATTCTCGAACAACTGCGGACGTCTAGACGTGGGCGAGCTGCCCGAGGACATCTGCGCGGGCGACTTCTCGCAGATGGACCCGCCCGAGCACCGCACGGTGCGCGGCCTGGTCGAGTTCGCCTTCACGCCGAAGCTGGTGGCCGACCTGGAGGCCCGCGTCGAGGCCCTCGTCCACGAGATGCTGGACGACCAGGCGGGCAAGGACGGCTTCGACCTGGTGGCCGACCTGGCGACACCGCTGCCGCTGACCGTGATCTGCGAACTCCTCGGAGTGCCGCGCGAGGACCGCGCCCGGATCCACCACTGGTCCCAGAAGATGGTCGACGACTCCGGGGACTTCGAGTCGCCCGAGTCCGCGCAGGAGGACGTGCATGCGCTCCAGCGCGCCTTCGACCTGCTCCGCGAGATGCGCGAGTACTGGACCGGCCTCGCCGAGGTGCGGCGGCGCGAGCCGAGCGAGGACCTGCTCAGCCACCTCGTGCACGCGCAGGTCGAGGGCGAGAAGCTGCGCGAGATCGAGGTGTTCAACATCGCCAACCGCCTGGTGATCAACGGCCACCACAGCACGTCGATGCTCCTCAGCAACACCATGCTGATCCTGGACGCCTTCCCCGAGCAGGCGGCCCGGGTCCGTGCGGACCGCTCCCTCGTGCCCACCACCATCGAGGAGTCACTGCGGTACATCTCGCCCATCTCGGCGGTCGGCAAGGCCACCAACACCGACGCCGTGGTGGCCGGGACCCGCATCCCCAAGGACCAGGTGGTCATGGTGTGGACCGGCGCAGCCAACCGCGACGAGCGCGTCTTCACCGACCCGCACACCTTCGACCCGGCGCGCACCCCCAACCCCCATCTGGGCTTCGGCCGCGGCGTCCACTTCTGCGTGGGCAGGCGCCTGGGACGCATGGTCGCCAAGACCGCGGTGAACGTACTGCTGGACCGGTGCCCGGCCCTGCGCACCGACCCGGACCGTCCCCCCTCGTTCATCCAGATCGCCGACGCCGGAGGCATGGACAGCCTGCCCGTCCTGGTCAACTGACCCATCCAGCGCAGGGAGAGCCCACCATGACCACGGTCGTCGACCGGTGGAACATCCACCCCGAGCACCGCTGGCTGCGCGGCGAACGAGCCGACCCGGCCATCCAGTTCGACGAGACCCAGAACCTGTGGAACGTCTACGGGCACGCCGCGTGCCGGGAGATGCTCAGCGACTACCGGACCTTCTCCTCCGGCACGGCCCGCCTGCTGCCCGTCAGTGTGGACGCCTCCCTCATGGAGGGCGACCTCTCCCAGATGGACCCGCCGGACCACCGCAAGTACCGCAAACTGCTCACCCCCGCGTTCGCACCCAGCCGCATCGCCGCGATGGAGCCGCGGATCGCCGCGATCACCGACGAGCTGCTCGACGCCGTCACGGGCAAACCCGACATCGACCTCGTCGCCGACCTGGCCTATCCGCTGCCGGTCATCGTCGTCGCCGAACTCCTCGGGGTCCCGGCGAGCGACCGCGCCCTGTTCAAGGGCTGGGCGGACAACGTCATCGAGAGCTTCAGCGGTTTCACCTCCCTGGACACCGAGCAGGGGCCCGAGGACATCCGCGAGGGCACGCGGCAGCTGCAACCGCTCCTCGCATACCTGGGCGGGCACATCGCCGAGCGCCGCCGCCGGCCCCGCGAGGACCTGATGAGCGTGCTCGCCACCGCCGAGATCGACGGCGAACGCCTCACCGACAACGAAGCGGTCAACATCGCCAACATCATGCTGATCACCGGGCACATCACCACCTCGATGGTGCTCGGCAACACCGTGCTGTGCCTGGACGCCTACCCCGAACAGGGCCGGCGCGTCCGCGCGGACCGGTCCTTGGTCCCCGGCGCCATCGAGGACGCGCTGCGGCTGCTGCCGCCCGCGACCGTGCTCACCCGCGCCACCGAGACCGAGGCCGAGGTCTGCGGCGTGCGTGTCCCCAAGGACCAGTTGATGTTCCTGTGGCTGGGCGCGGGCAACCGCGACCCCCTGGAGTTCCAGGACCCCGACCGCTTCGACCCCACCAGGGACCCCAACCCGCACTTCGGGTTCGGCGGGGGCATCCACTTCTGCATCGGCGCCGGCCTTGCCCGCCTCGAAGGACGCATCGCCCTGAACGCGCTCCTCGACCGCTTCCCCGTGCTGCGCACCGACCCGGACACGCCGCCCAGCTTCTTCGACACGCCCGACATGATCGGGGTCAACAAGCTTCCCCTCCACACCGTCTGACGAGGGAGCCACCACGATGCAGTCCCCCCTTCCCGCCCTGGTGTCGGGCTATGTGTCCTCGCAGATCGTCCACGCGATGGCGGAACTGGGCCTCGCCGACGCCCTCGCGGACACCCCGCGCGGCTACACCGACCTTGCCGAGCGCACCGGGACCGACCCGGCCGCCCTGCGCCGGCTGCTGCGCGCCCTGGTCGGCCTCGGCCTCGTGGAACAGCTCGACGCCGACCGGTTCGCCCTCACCCCGCTCGGCGGCCAGTTGCGCACCGGGACGCCGGACTCGCTCCGCGACGACGTCCTGCTGTCCGTCACGCCGGAGCTGTGGCAGGCGTGGGGCGCGCTCACCCACGCCGTCCGCACCGGCGAGCCCTGGCGGCACGCCGACACCCGGCTCACGGCCCACGAGTCAGCGCTGCGCGACCCGCGCATGGCGGCGCTGTACCGCGAGGCCAAGGCGCGCGCCTCCCAGGAGTTCACGCCCGGCCTCGCCGAGGTGTACGACTTCTCCCGCTTCCGTACGGTCGTCGACTTCGGCGGCGACGACGGCGCCCTCATGGCCGCGGTCCTGACCTCCGCCCCCGAGGCGCACGGCGTCCTGTACGACCTGCCCGACGCGCTCGACGGCGTCAGGGCCACCCTCGACGCGGCGGGGGTCGGCAAGCGCTGCGACGTCGTCGAGGGCGACGTCACGGCCCACGTCCGTACGGACGCCGACGCCTATCTGCTCAACCACCTGGTCCGGGACGTCGGCGACGACGCGGCGGTCGCCCTGCTCGCCCGGTGCCGGGCCGCCATGGCCCCCGCCGCCCGACTGCTCCTGTTCGAGACCGTGATGCCGCCGCTGCTCACCTCCGCCGACTCCGCGAGCTACGGCCTCACCGACCTCAACAACCTCATCTACACGGGGGGCCGCGAACGCACGGCGGAGGAGTACCAGGCACTCCTGGAAGCGGCGGGGTTCTCCCTCGTCGCGGCCACCGCCGTACCGGCCGCCGAAGGGCTGCCCGACTACCACGTCGTCGAAGCCGCGCCCACGCCCGCCGAAAGCGCCACCGGGGCGGGGGAGAGGTGAGCGATGCGGTACGCGAGTCCAGGACCCGCCTCAGGAGTGCGGCCAGACGCTGTAGCGGCGCAGCCCGTACAACAGCGGCCGGCAGCGCGAGCCGTTGCTCACCCCGTAGACCTCGCCGAACACGATGACGTGATCACCGACGGGCTGCGGCGTACGGGTCCAGCAGTCGGCGACCGCGTGCGCGTCCTGCCGCAGATGCGGACCGGCGCAGTCGCCGTCCAGGTGCCAGGGCACGCGGTCGAACCGGTCCTGGGCGCCCGAAGCGAACAGCTCGGCCGTCGTCTGCGCCTCGGCGTGCAGCAGATTCACCGCGAATTCCCCCCGGTCCACCATGGCCGCCAGCGTCGGGCTCTTCCCGCGCAGGCACACCAGCAGGGTCGGCGGATCGAGCGTGACACTGCATAACGACGAACAGGTCATCCCCCACGGACGGTCGTCGAGATCGAGCGCGGTGACCACGGCCACTCCCGTCGGGAAACCACGCATCATCGCGCGGAATCCCTCACCCCTTGTTGCCGCCCTGTCCCTGTGTTCGATCGACTCTGTCATTCCTGCCCTCTTTCTGCCGGCATCGAGCCAACGGTCGCATGCCACACCCATGAAGGAATCATCAACGGACGTGACGCGGGAGGATTCCGACTGACGGGAACGGAGCATCGCGAAGGGCCAAGCGGTGGCCCGAACGGATCACCGTGGCGCAGTGCCCCAGGCACTGAAGCACAGCGAACGTATCACTGGCCGCCCGGCTCCGAAACCTTCGGATTCCAGCGAGTTCTCTCACACCGCGACCAAGACAAGGAGTGCCCCATGGACGACAACCGCATACGGAGCATCGTAATTCTGGGCGGCGGTACCGCGGGCTGGATGTCGGCGTGCTATCTCGGCAAGGCTCTCGGCCCCCAGGTGAACATCACGCTCCTGGAAGCGCCCGCGATCCCGAGAATCGGCGTGGGCGAGGCGACCATCCCGAACCTGCACAAAGTCTTCTTCGACTTCCTCGGCCTCGCCGAAGAGGAGTGGATGCGCGAGTGCAACGCCAGTTTCAAAGCGGGGATCAGGTTCATCAACTGGCGCACGCCCGGCGTGGGCGAGCGCGCGGCGCGGCCCGGGGCCGGCGGCCGCGCGGACCACTTCGACCACCTCTTCGGGCTGCTCCCCGACCACGAGAACCTGCCGCTCTCGCACTACTGGACGCACCGCCGCGCGTCCGGCGCGACCGAGGAGACCTTCGACCGCGCCTGCTACCTACAGCCCCCGGTGCTCGACCAGAACCTCGCGCCGCGCCACCTCGACGGCACCAGGTGGACGAGCTACGCCTGGCACTTCGACGCGAACCTGGTCGCCGACTACCTGCGCCGCTTCGCCACAGGAAAGCTCGGCGTGGCGCACGTCAAGGACCGCTACACGCACGCCGAGATGGACCACCGAGGATTCGTCACGGCCATCGACACCGAGACCGGCAACCGCCTTGAGGCCGACCTCTTCGTGGACTGTTCCGGTTTCCGCAGCCTGCTGATGAACCAGGTGATGCGTGAGCCGTTCCTGGACATGAGCGACTACCTGCTCAACGACAGCGCGGTCGCCACCGCGGTCCCGAACGACGACGAGAAGGACGGCATCGAGCCCTACACCTCCGCCATCGCGATGTCCTCGGGCTGGACCTGGAAGATTCCCATGCTCGGCAGGTTCGGCACCGGCTACGTCTACTCCAGCCGATTCCAGTCCAAGGATTCGGCGACGGAGGAATTCTGCCGGATGTGGAACCTCGACCCGGAGACGCAGCCGCTCAACCAGATCAAATTCCGGGTGGGCCGCAACCGGCGGGCCTGGGTACGCAACTGCGTCGGCATCGGCCTCTCCTCCTGCTTCGTCGAACCACTGGAGTCCACCGGCATCTACTTCATCTACGCCTCCCTCTACCAGCTGGTGAAGCACTTCCCGGACAAGAACTTCGAGCCGATCATGGTGAAGCGGTTCAACACCGAAGTGGAGAAGATGTTCGACGACACCCGGGACTTCATCCAAGGGCACTTCGGCTTCGCCCCCCGCAATGACACTCCTTTCTGGCGGGCCTGCAAGGAACTCGAATTCTCCGACGACTTCGTCGAGAAGGTGAACATGTACAAGGCGGGCCTGTCCGTGGAGACGCCGGTCGTCGACGAGAACAACTACTACGGCAACTTCGAGGCGGAGTTCCGCAACTTCTGGAACAACTCCAGCTACTACTGCATCTTCACGGGGCTCGGCATGCTCCCGGACCACCCGCTGCCGTCCCTGTCCCTGCGGCGGGAGGCCGTGGAGGCATCCGGCGCCGTCTTCGCCGACATCAAACGCCGGCAGGCCGAACTCGTCGCCACGCTGCCGTCGACGTACGAGTACCTGCGCAGGCTGCACCACGGGCAGTAGCGTCCCGCCGGACCGCGAACGGAGAGCCGGACAGTGAGTACACATGTCGTCGCGGCCGGGTCCTCCTCCGCGACCACGGCGAGCCTGCTGAGCGCGCTGGCCCTCGTGCTCGCCGCCGCCTTCCTCTTCGCCAGGCTCGCCAAGGGCGCCCGGCAGCCCGCGGTCGTCGGTGAGATCGTCGCCGGCATCGCCCTGGGGCCCAGCGTGCTGGGCCTGCTGCCGGGCGACCCGGTCGAGACGCTGTTCCCCGCGGACATCAGGCCCGTCCTCCAGGCCCTGTCCCAACTCGGCCTCGTCCTCTTCATGTTCGGCGTCGGCTATCAGTTCCACACCTCGCACCTGCGGCGACACGGCCGCCGCATCACGGCCGTGTCGCTCAGCTCCGTCGCCCTGCCGTTCGCCCTGGGGGCCGGGCTCGCCGTGGCCCTGGCCCCCTGGTTCGACCGCTCGGACATGAAGACGGACGGCCTGCTGGTGCCGGCGCTGTTCCTCGGGGCCGCGATGTCCATCACCGCGTTCCCGGTACTCGCCCGCATCATCAGCGAACGCGGGCTCCAGAAGGAGCCCATGGGGGCCGTCGCCGTCGCGTGCGCGGCCGTCCAGGACGTCCTCGCCTGGATCATCCTCGCGCTGGTCGTCGCGCTCGCGGACAGCTCCGACCCCTGGCCGCTCGCCCGGATGGCGCTCGCCTCGGCCGCGCTGCTCACCGGCCTGGTCTGGCTCGTCCGGCCCGCCCTGACCTGGGCGCTGGCCCCGGCTCGGCCGTGGTCCGGCGCCCTGGTCACCCACGCCGTGCTCGTCGTGGGGCTGCTCCTGAGCGCCTGGGCGACCGAGGTCATCGGGCTGCACGCGGTGTTCGGGGCCTTCGCCTTCGGGGCCGTCGTGCCCCGGGCCGAGGTCGACGCGAGCGCCCCCGAGATCCCGGAGCGCATCGAGCAGACCAGCCTGCTCCTGCTGCCGGTCTTCTTCGTCGTCACGGGCCTCGCGGTCGACCTCGGCGGACTCGGCGGAAAGGGCGTGGTGATCCTGCTGGCCGTACTCGTGGTGGCGTGCGCGGGGAAGTTCGTCGGCGCCGCGGGCGCGGCACGGCTCACGGGGGCGACCGGACGCGAGGCGGCCGTCCTCGGCACGCTGATGAACGCGCGCGGTCTGACGGAACTCATCATCCTCAACGTCGGCCTCGGCATCGGGGCCCTGGACGGCCAGATGTTCACCGCGATGGTGATGATGGCCGTCGTGACCACCGTCATCACCGGCCCGCTCCTCGACCACTTCCAGCGCCCGCCGAGCCGGCGCGGCACACCCGCAGGCGCGAGCAGGGCCGCCCTGAGCCTCCCGGCCACCTCACCGGACGAGGCCCGCTGACGAGCGGACGTCGGCCTCACCCGGCAGGCCCGGCTCAACCGGCCGGTGCCGTCGTCGGTCGCCCTCGGCCGTCGCCGGGCCGTCGCCCGGGCCGCGTGATCGCTGGTGCCGGTCTGTCGGACCCCTCCGTTAGCCTCGCGCCATGCCTCTCACCGTCGGTCAACTGACCGGATACGTGGACCAGGGACTGGACGCCGACCTGGAGCGCTGGTTCCCCGGTGGGCCGCGCGTCGACGTCCCCGCGTCGATCCGGCCCGTCGAGCCGTTCCTCGCCAGGCTCCCGCGCGACGCGGCCACCGCGTTGGCCGGTTTCGACCGGCGGGTCAGGTCGGGCGCCCTGCCGGGGGTCCTGGACATCGCCGAGTGGTCGTACGGCTTCGACTTCGCGGCCAACGACTGCCGGATCCTCGACTCCGACCACGAGACGGAGCTGTGCGACGACGACGTCTGGTCCATCGGCGCCGACGGCGGGGGCAATTACCACGTGGTGCTCACCGACGGCCGGGTCGCACTGTGGTTCCACGAGGAGGAAATCATCGAGGCGCAGACGCAGTACGACACCCTCGACGTCTTCCTGTGGTCACTCGTGCGGTACCACGCCGTACGCGCCGGTGTCCTCGACCTGGCGGCGGTCGAGGCCGACTTCCGCGCCCTCGGACAGCCCGGGGCCCTCGCGCCGGGGCTCGGGCTCCTCGCCCTGCTGTCCTGATCCCGCCATGGCGCACACAAGGAGGACGGTATGACCGGCCCGACCACCGGGACGCTTCACCACGTCGAGATCTGGGTGCCCGACCTCGACCGCGCCGTCGCCTCCCTCGGCTGGCTCCTGGAAGCCCTCGGCCACACGCGGTTCCAGAGCTGGACCACGGGCCGCAGCTGGCGGCTCGGGTCGACGTACCTGGTCCTGGAGCAGTCCCCGGCCCTCACCGCGGAACGCCACGACCGGTGCCGCCCCGGCCTGAACCACCTGGCGTTCCACGTCGAGGACCACCACGCGGTGGAGGCCCTGGCCGCCGCGGCCCTACGGCACGGCTGGAGCCTGATGTTCCCCGACCGCCACCCGCACGCCGGGGGCGAACAGACCTACGCCGCCTACCTGGAGAACACCGACGGCTTCGAGGTCGAACTCGTCGCCGCCGCCGTGCCGCGCCCCTAGAGGCTGGGCCCCCGTGGCCGTGGCGGGAGAATCGCTCCTGGCTGAAGAAATCCTCTGAACCCGTGTGCATGGAACCGCGAGTGACGGGCAGACGCAGATCACATCCCCCTCGGGGGAGGGGAGAGAGCCAGTGACGTCGAGAGAAGGGTGGAAGGTGTGGCTGCCGCGACAGGCGCAGTGTCCGAGGTCCAGGTGCTCGCAACGCACACCGGCACGGACGGAGAACTGCCACTGATCGAAGCGCCGCTGTCCGTCGAGCCGCGCGACGCCCGGGTGCTCTCCAAGCAGTTCTTCGCACGGCTCGCCGTGCTCGAAGAGGGCACCCATGAATACCAGTACGTCCGTAACACGCTGATCGAGCTGAACCTCTCCCTCGTGCGCTACGCGGCCAGTCGCTATCGCAACCGCGGGGACGACCGGGAGGACATCGTCCAGGTCGGCACGATCGGTCTGATCAAGGCCATCGACCGCTTCGACCTCACGCGCGAAGTGGAGTTCACCACCTTCGCCGTCCCTTACATCGTCGGTGAGATCAAGCGTTTCTTCCGCGACACCAGCTGGGCCGTACACGTGCCGCGCCGCCTCCAGGAGGCCCGCATCGAGCTGGTCAAGGCGACCGAGGAGCTGTCGAGCCGCCTCGACCGGGACCCCACCACGGCCGAGCTGGCCGAGCTGATGTCGCTGCCCGAGGACGAGGTCGTCGAGGCCCGCAAGGCGGCCAACGCCTACACGTCCTCGTCCCTCGACACCACCCTGCTCACCGGCGCGGCGGGCGACGAGAGCGAGGCCGTCCTCGCCGACTTCATCGGCGCCGAGGACACCGGCTACGAACTCGTGGAGGACCTCAACAGCCTGGCGCCGCTGATCAGCGAACTGTCCGAGCGGGACAGGGAGATCGTCCACATGCGGTTCGTGGAGGAGCTGACACAGGCGGAGATCGGCGAGCGGATCGGGGTGTCCCAGATGCAGGTCTCCCGCCTGCTGAACCGCATCCTCAGCCGGCTGCGCGCGGGCCTGCTGCCCGAGGGAGTCTGAACCACCGGCCGGCCACCGGCCGTACGGACAACTGCAAGCGGTGTGCGGTGTTCCCACGCCGCACGACATGAAACGTGGCGGGGCCGGCATCGGCCCCGCCACCTTCTTCTGGCACCGCCGACCGCGACCGGTGTCCGGCCCGAAGAGCGGACCAGCCGACCGGACCCGGGGCCGCCCGGCGCACTGCGCCACGCCCGGACGCCCCCGGAGTCCCCCCGTTCACGCCCGTTCGTGTGTTCCGGCACCACCCGCAAGTGCCATGGTTCGTACGGGACGGAGGGGTACACGGAGTCAGACGAGCACGACGGCCCCCGCTCCGCCGCCCGTGCGGTACCCGCCGGTAGCGGCTTGACGGGGGTCGATAACATTTGCCGTGCGGCAAACGACACGGCCGGGCGGGCCGCACCCCGCTGCAAGTCCCGGTCGGCAGTAAAGGATGACGCCCCGTCGGGCGGCGTCCGGAAGGTGAGAGGTTGGGCTGTGACTAGCAGCGACACCGCCGTACGTGAACGCGTCACCGAGGTCCTGCGCGCGAACGCCGACGACATCGCCGACCGCTGGGTACAGCTTCAGCGGGAACAGGCCGTCCTCGGCAGCGACTTGACGGAGGGCGAACTGCACGAGGAGGCCGACGCGTTGGTGGGCGCCCTGGCCGGGGCACTCGAAGGCCCCGGACGCGCGCACGGCCTCGTCCACACCCACGAGGACCTCAACAGGAGCGTCACCGACCTGTCCCTGCGCCGCGCCCGCAGCGGCGCGACACCGACCGTGGCCTCGCTCGCCGTCCAGGCACTGAAGCAGGCGCTCCTCGAAGCCGTGCGCCGCGTCACGCACGAGAGCGACGAGATCCTCGCGGCCGCGCTGCTCATCAACCAGCTCCTGGACAGCGCCGGAGCCCTGTCCTTCGAGGTCTACGTCGAGGGCCGCGAGGAGATCATCCGCCGCCAGAGCCGCCAGCTCCTGGAGATGTCCACACCCGTCGTACGGCTGTGGCGCCAGGTCCTCGCCGTACCGCTGATCGGCACCCTGGACACCGCGCGCACCCAGATCGTCATGGAGAACCTCCTCCAGGCCATCCAGGACGACCAGGCGCTGGTCGCCATCATCGACATCACCGGTGTCCCCACCGTCGACACCGCCGTCGCCCAGCACCTCATGCAGACCGTCAAGGCGGTACGGCTCATGGGCGCCGACTGTGTCATCAGCGGTATCCGGCCGCCGATCGCGCAGACCATCGCCCAGCTGGGCATCGACCTGTCCACCATCCTGACCCGCGGCACGCTCGCGGACGCGCTCGCCGCCGCCATCAAGATCACCGACAACCCGGGCCCCGACGGGACGGACGGCCGGTGAACGGACACCCCACCGCGGGAGTGCCCATCCTGCGCCTCGGTGACGTCCTGGTCAGCGGGCTCCTCAACGAGCTGGACGACAAGTCGGCCCTCGCCTTCACCGAGGAACTCACCGAGACGATCGCGGCCAGCGGCGCGCGCGGCGTCCTCATCGACATCTCCCGCCTGGAGCTGGTCGACTCGTTCGTCGCCCGCATGCTGATGGACCTCAGCACCATGGCCCGCTTGCTCGGCGCCCGCGTCATCGTGGCCGGGATGCGCCCACCGGTCGCCATCACCCTCGTCGAACTCGGCATCGAGCTGGCGGGCGTCGAGACGGCGCTCAGCGCCGAACAGGGCCTGACCGCCCTGGGCTGGCACCGGGGCGCGCCACCGCAGGAGAGGTCAGAGCCGTGACGCGAGCCGACGGACACACCGCCGCAGCGCCCCGCACCGCGGGGGCGCCCGGGCGGGCGCGTCCGCAGGAGACCACCACCCACACGGTGTACAGCGAGGAGGACCTGCTGCACGTCCGGCACGCGGTGCGGGCCGCCACGGTGCTCGCGGGCTTCGGCATCGTGGACCAGACACGTGTGGTCACCGCCGCCAGCGAACTGGCCCGCAACGCCTACGTGCACGGCGGGGGCGGCGTCCTCACCGTCGAGATCGTGCGCCGCCTCGGCAGTACGGGCCTCCGCCTCACTGTCAAGGACGAGGGGCCGGGCATCGCCGACGTGGAGGCCGCCCTCACCGACGGCTTCACCACCGGCGCGGGCCTCGGCCACGGGCTCGGCGGCGCCCGCCGGCTCATGGACGAGTTCGCGCTGCGCACCGAGCCCGGGCGCGGGACGGTCGTCACGGCCGTCCGGTGGCACAAGAGGCGCGCGTGACCACTGGCCCCAGCGGTCACCCCGGCGCCGCGCGGCCCGTCCTCGCGGAGCCCACCCGCGCCGTCCCCATCGACCACTTCAGCGCCGTACACCTGGCCGCGGCCACGGCCCGCACCCTGGCCCGGCGGTGCGGGCTCCCCGGCGCCCTGCCCGACCGGGCGGCGGTCGTCGCCTCGGAGCTGGCCAGCAACATCGCCAAGCACGCCAGCGGCGGCAGCCTCTACCTCCAACGCCTCGCGCACGGCGAGGGCATGGAGATCATCGCCGTGGACCGGGGCCCCGGCATGCGCGAGCTGGAGCGCTGCCTGACCGACGGCTACACCACCACCAACACCCTCGGCGCGGGCCTCGGCGCGATCGGCCGCATCGCCACGACCCTGACCATCCGCACCCGGGCGGGCACCGGCACCCTGGTCTGCGCCCGCCTCGCGCCCCCGGACCGCACCGCGGACGCCGAGCTGCCCGTGGGCTCCCTGTGCCTGCCCGCCGAGGGGGAGCAGCGCTGCGGCGACGCCGCGACCGTGGCCCTCACCGACCGCGGCCTGACCGCCTTCGCCGTGGACGGGCTCGGCCACGGGGCGGAGGCGGAGGAAGCGGCCCGCGCCGCCCTGCGCTGCTTCCACCGGACGCCCGACGCCGACCTGCCCGACCTGCTCACCGCCGCGAACCGCGCGCTGCGCCACTCCCGCGGCGCCGCCGTGGGCGTGCTCCGCCTCGCCGAATCCGCCGTCGACTACTGCGGGGTGGGGAACGTACGCGCCGCGCTCCTGTCACCCGACGACGTCGGCCGGCGGCTCAGCGGACAGCCCGGCGTCGTCGGCTGGAACATGCCCCCGCCGCAGGTGCGCCGCCTCAGCGCGCCCGCGGGCGCCACGGTCGTGCTCCACACCGACGGCGTCGACCAGCGGTGGGCCCAGGACCCGGAGCCGTTCCTGCTGCGGCTGCCGCCGCCGCTGCTCGCCGCCGCCCTCGTCCACGGATTCCGCCGCAGCCGCGACGACGCGACCGCCGTCGCCGTCAAGACCCCCCAGAGGCCCCGATGACCGCCACCGACCTGCGCTCCCTGCCGGCGCTCAGGCACGCCGTCCGCTCGCTCGCCGACACCCACCGCCTCGGCATGGAGGTACGCGCCCGACTCGCGCTCGCCGTCACGCGCGTGGCCGCGCCGGTCGTCCACGCGGGCTGCCCGGTCGCCCTGAGCGCCCTCCGGCAGGACGGGGCGGAGAGCGGCACCGGCATGGCGGCGGAGGGCGGTTCGCCGCTGCTCGCCGTGACCCTCGACCACCGTGGGGGCCCCGTCGACGTGTCCGCCGTCGACGACCTGCCGCTCGTCGCGCACAGCGTCACGCCCTCGACGGTGACCTGGCGCATCGCCCTCGACACCGCCGACGACGGCCGCCCGGACCCGCCGCGCGAAAGCCCCGCCGAGGCGACGGGCGGGCCGCTGCCGACCGGGGACAGCCTGCCCGACGGCGAGACCGAGGTGCTCCTCAAGGAACTCGGCGCCGCCCTGGCCCAGGTCGACGCCCTGAAGGCCGAACACCGCCTCCTCAAGCACGAACTCGCCGAGACCAACAGCGGTGTGCTCGCCCTGTACGTCCAGCTCGACGAGCGCGACCAGCAGGTGCGCCGCGCCCACGGCCGCGTCCTGCGCGAGCTGGAGGACGCCCTGCGCCCGCCCGTCCTGGACGTGCCCGGGCTCGAACTGGGCGTGCACTACGCGCCGGCCGACTCCGAGGCGCCCACGGGAGGGGACCTGTACGACTGGTTCGTCCTGCCGGACGGCACCGTGCACATCACGGTCGTGGACGCGCTCGGCCACGGCGTCCGCTCCACGCGTACGGCCCTGAACGTCACGCACGCCGTCCGCACCCTGGCCCTGGAGGGCCACCCCCTCGAGTCGATCGTGGCCCGTACGAACGAAGTGCTCGCACCCTTCGACCCCGGCTTGATGGCGACCGTCCTGCTGGCCCGGCTGCGTCCGGAGACCGGTGAACTCCACCTCGCGGGCGGGAGCCACCCGCCCGCGCTGCTCATGCGCCACGCCGGTGGCACGGAGTACCTGGAGACGCCGGGGCGGGGCATCGGCTTCCCCCTGCCCGGCAGCGAGGAGCTGTGCCACACGGGGATGGCCCCGGGCGACCTGCTGCTGCTCTACACCGACGGCCTCACCGAGAGCCGCAGGGACCCCGAGGAGGGCGAGGCCCGGCTGGCCCGCGCGATCCGCGGCCACGCCCACCGCCCCACGGCGGAGCTGCCCCAGGCCCTCGCCAAGGAGATGCACGAGGTGATATTGCACGCCGACGACACCCTCGCCCTGGCGGTGCGCCTCGGCGCCACGAGGCCGGGGTCAGGGCCGCGGCGTTGACGCGTCGTCCACGGAGTCCACGATGTGGAACACCCGCTCCGTGTGGGTGAGCCGCAGCAGGTGACGCACGCTGGCGGAAGGCCGTGCCAGCAGCAGCCGGGCGCCGGACGCCGCGGCCCGCTCGCGCAGGTTCAGCAGGGTGTTGAGCCCGCTGGAGTCGCAGAACGTCAGCTCGTGGCAGTCCAGGACGACGGTCCGCGCCCCGTCCCGCACCAGCGGCCCCGCGGCCTCGGCGAGCGACGGCGCCCCTTCCAGGTCCAGCTCGCCCGAGAGCCGCAACACGGCCCGTGCTCCCTCGCCGTCGTCCTCGCGGCCGAGCCAGAAGCGGTCTTCCATGGCTGCGCACCTCTCCCGGGCCGTCACCGCCCGACTCGCTGCTGACGTGCGTTCGTGGAGCTGACCTGTACCCCGAGTCGCCGCCCTTACCGGCGCTCCGGCGAGCGGCGCGTGTCGCCTTGCTCACACGCGGCACACGCGGCGCACACACGCGGCACATACGGATGGCGAACTCACCCCGGGGCAGCGGGCCTCACGTCAGCGGGACGGTGGCGCGCACTCTCTTGCCGCCCGGGCACCACTCGACGTCCAGGCGCCCGGCGAGGTCCCGCACCAGGTGGAGACCGAATCCGCCCGGCCGCGCCGGGTCCAGGGGCAGGGTGCGCGGCGGCTCGTCGGCGGCGTCGTACACGGACACCGTCACGCCCCGGTCGCTGTGGCCGAGCCGGAGGGCGGTCACGCCGCGGGCGTGCCGCAGCGCGTTCGTCACCAGCTCGGACACGACCAGGAGCACCGCTTCGGCCTGCCGCTCGTCGTCGTATCCCACCGAGGCCATGAAGTCCCGCGCCGCCGCGCGTGCCTCGGCCGCCGATACCGTCCCGTTACGCTCCCACTCGCGCACCACTCGCTGCTCCTTCGGAGGGTGCATCAGGACAACCTCCCGTCATTCTGCGGTTCACACGGAGCGCTTGCCCCGAACCCCGCGGACTACGCGGTGGTTCCGCTGCGGTTCGCGGATAGTGTGGACGCGGCAGCCGTGGTAGAGGGGCGACGAGGGGAAGGCCATGGACGCGGACCCCGGCGGGCCGGGAGCGCGGCGGCACGCCGCGCCCGCGGACGCCGACCCGGCCGGTGAGCTGGCCGAACTCCTCGACGTGCTGGGGGAGTACGGCCGTACGGTGAGCCCGGCGCCCGCCTCGCCCTCGCAGCTGCGCGTGCTCCACTGCCTCGACCGGGACGAGGGCATCAACCTGCGCACGCTCGGGGAGCTGCTCGGCTCCGCGCCCCCGTCCGTGAGCAGGCTGTGCGACCGCCTGGAAACCCTGGGCTTCGTCCGCCGCGAGCCCAGCAAGGTCAGCGGCCGCGAGCTGGAGCTTCACCTGACGCGCCGCGGCAGGACGCATCTGCGCGCCCTGAAGGACCGGCGCGTCGCCTCGCTGCGGGAGGTGACGGACCGGATGGCGCCCGCGGCCCGGCGCGCCCTGCTCGACGGACTCCTCGCGCTGCGTGCCACGTTGGCGCACACGGGGGACGCCCCGGGCCGTGACTCCGAGGGCCGTACGCGCTGACGCGCCGGTGCGCCGCCTTGCTTTTCCGGTGCCGCCGGGGGATCCCGGCGCGTCCGGGGAAAGGAAAGGGCGCCGTCGGCTCGAATGCGGCCGGGGCGGTCGTTGTTAACTCGCCGGTATAACTTACGAGTAGTTTATCGAGCGCATCGGCGCCGAAGGCGCGAGCGGGCAGCGCGTGACCAGCGCATTCGCAGAGAAGTGGTGTAGACCATACTCCTGGCGCGGCGGCCAGTCAACGTCTTGTCTTTCCATTCGGGGCGCGGGTAGATTCCCCCGCCAAGCACCGCCTTGAATTACCTGCCGTTGCACATGGTGAAATCCTCGGCGTTGCACATGTTGAAATGGTCTCAGATGGCAGGACGAGGATGGTGGAACCCGAGCTTCCTGTGCTTCTCTGAGCCCGAGCCGAGCGAGACCGCAGGGCACGGTACGGATCACCCCGTGCGCGCTTCCGTTTTCTTTTCCTTTTCTTTGCGGGGAGGGTTCGTGATTGCTGTGCACACGCATGGGCGGCGCCTGCATGTCACGGCCTCCCCGCGCGCCTCCTGTACGCGGTGCGGACGGCTTCCGTCGCAGCGGGACGCCCAGCGGCGGGACGAGCGGCTGCTGCGGGTGGCGTTCATCATTTCCAGCAGCGGGGACTGGGTATTCCGCTTCGCGTTACCCGTACTCGTGCTCCAGCTGACCGGATCCGCCGTCTCGACGGCTCTGACGTACGCGATCGAATTCGTCCCCTTCGTGGTCATCGGACTCTTCAGCGGAGTCGTCGCCGACCGGTGCGACCGACGGCAGTTGATGATTGCCTGCGATGTCGTGTCCGCGGCGATCGTCGCCGGGATCGGCGTGCTCTGCCTCACCGATCCGCCGACGGTCCTGGTGATGGCGGCGGCCTTTCTCCTGGGGTGCGTACGGCCGTTCTCGTTCCCGGCGTTCCAGGGGTTCATCACCGAGCGGGTCGCCGAGCACCGGCGGGCCTCGATGAACGCCTGGGTCCAAGGGGCGGACGGCACTCTCGGAATGCTCGGCCCGGTGGCGGGCGTCGCGGTCGTCACGCTCCTCGGACCGACCGCGGCGAGCTTCGTGAACGCGGCGTCGTTCGCCCTCTCCGCCCTGCTGATCGGAGCCACCGCCGTCGTCGCGGCGGGGCGGCGGCTGCGGACGTCGTTCCGGGAGGCGTGCCGCTCACTCGTGCCGGACTCCGTCGCCGCGCTGCGCATGGTCGTGCGGGAGCGCGCCCTGCTGTGGGCCACGATCCTGCTGACCCTGGCCAACTTCACCTTCCCCGCCGCCGCGGCCAACCTCGTCTACATCGTGGCCGGGCCCGCCGGGGACGTGCCGGCCTCTCTCGCGGTGGTCGCCGCCGCGCAGGGTCTTGGCGCCGTACTGGGCGCGGCCGCGGCCCCGGTGCTGCTGCGGAGGTTCTCCGCGGGCGCGCTCATGGGGGCGGCCATGGCGGTGAAGGTGCTCGCCCTGACGCTGCCCGCGCTCAAGCCCGGCATCGGCGCGCTCACCGTGTGCTGGTTCATCGTCGGCACGACGACGTCCACGTTCATCGTGCCGTGGCGGACCTATCGGCAGGGCGCGGTCGACCTGGAATTCCTCGGCAGGGTGGTGGGCCTGCAACGTGCCATTCCGTTCGCCGCGGTTCCGGTCAGCTCGCTGCTCGGTAGCTGGCTGGTGGTCGAGTTCGGGGTCGCCGCGTTGTTCACGGCCATCGCGGTCATTCAGTTCTTCGTCTGGCTCGGTACCCGTTTTTCGCCACTGGGGAGATCGGGCTCGACGGGTGTCGAAGTGGCGGGGCCACCGGTATTTCCGGCGTCACAACCGACTCGAACCGGCGGGAATTGAGCCGACTTCGGTCGATGTGAAGTCAGGCGCACTGATAACATCCACAATTCACTGCGTCATTCCTGGTTACGGAAAGGTGTGGGGTAGATGCCATTATCCTTCGAGGGCAGCGAGACGGTCTCGGCGCAGCGGGAGCACTTCGCGGACTCGGGCTATCTGGTCCTGCCCGCCCTGCTGCCCGCGTCGCTGCGGGACCGGCTCGTGCCGGAAGTGGACCGCTGGGTCGACGACGGGCTGCGCTCCCGCTCGATAGCCGCCTGCCTGGACCCGGGGCCCGACGGCGACCCGCCGCCCGTCATGGAGCTGGAACTTCCCGCGCACGGGGAACTGCTCACATACGAACCGCTGTTGAAGATCATCGAGGATCTCCTCGGCGCGCCGTTCGTCTTCCACCATCTGCACAGCGACCGGCACAACCCGGGAGCGCCCGGCAAGCCGTGGCACCACGACCACGAACCCAACGACCAGGGCGACCGCGACCTGGTGATGGTGCACGCGCTGCACTACCTCGGCGGTCTCGACGGCACGGTCGGCACCCTCACCCTGGTGCCCGGCTCCCACCACAACCCCTGGAGCAAGTCCGCGCTCGCCCACCTCGGCACCACCGAGCTGCCCGGGGAGCTGGTCGTCGACGCGCTGCCGCCCGGCTCGACCGTGCTGATCAACTCGGCGCTGCTGCACGCCCGCAGGCCCGCGCCGAGCCCGCCGGGCACCCTACCCCGCTACTTCGTCGACGCCTCATACTGCCAGACCGGGGCGCGCTGGCGGCCCGTGAAGCCGTACTGGCGACACATGCTGGCCACGGCCCGCGCCCGCGGACTCGACGGCGGGCGCTGGCCGGAACTGTTCGCGGAACGGCACTTCACCGAGTACGCCCGGTCGGCGTGAGAAGGGAACAGCACGGATGCACATCATCGGCCCCACCACCTTCGACGAGGTGCGCGCCCGCTTCCACCGGGACCATCCCGTCGGGCGCGCCCACGACGTGAACACCAACGAGGACGCGGACAGCGCGCTGCGCCTTGCCGACGCGACCTTCGGCACCTGGTCGACGATCCGGCTCTCGCGCGCCGACGTCCGCTCGGTGCTGCTGCCCTGGCACCTCGGCTGCGGCGGCGGACGCGAACTCGTCCCGCGCACCGGCCTCACCGTCGGCCAGGCGGCGGACCTGCTGCGCGCGCACGAGGCGGAGTTCACGGCGGCCAACCCCGTCTGCTCGGCCAAGATCCAGCTGTTCCGCACCGCGGCGTTCACCTCGATCTACCTCACCACCCGGCCGATCCCGCACGACCACTACGCGGACCTGCCCACCGACGACGGCCTGGTCCACCTCGACGGCCTGCACCGCCTGCTCGCCTGGGAGCTGGCAGAACGCCTGTCGCCGCGCGAGGAGCTGACCGCCTCCATCGCCGGTGACCTCGCCCCGCTCGCCCCGGCCGCGGGCAGCGAGGACGCACCGAACGCCACCACCGGAGGTCTGCGCCCATGACGCGAGCGATGCGATCCCCCGCCTCGCTGCCCGACGCCACGCTGCCCGGCCTGCTCGCCCACAACGCCCTGACCCACCCCGACCGGCCCGCCCTCAGCGACGGGACACGCACCCTCGACCACCGGCAACTCGACATCGCGTCCGGTCACATAGCCGCCCGCCTCGGCGGCCTCGGCATCGAGCGCGGCGACCGGGTCGCGCTGTTCGGCCCCCGCGACGCCCGCATGTGCGTGCTGCTGTACGGCGTGCTGCGCGCGGGAGGCGCCGCCGTCCTCATCGACCCGGGGTGGAGCCCGCGCGATGTGCACCGCCGCCTGGACGCGGTCAAGGTCCGCCACGCCCTGACCACCGTGCCTCAGCTGCGCGCGCCGGAGCCGTACCGCACCGAGGCCGTCGACGTCGACGAGCTGGCCGCGCTCGCCGCGCTCGCGCCGGTCGTCCCCGCCGTCGCGCCGGCCTGTGCGCCGGACGACCTCGCGTATCTGTCCTTCACCTCCGGGTCCAGCGGCGAGCCGAAGGCCGTCGCGGTCACCCACGCCAACGCGGCGCACTACGCGCTCGCCCTGCGCGACCGGCTCGGCCTGACCGAAGCCGACGCTCCCCGCGTCGCCCACGTCACCACCCTGGCCGCCGACCTCGGGCACACCTCCTGGCTGCTCGCCCTCGTGACCGCCGGTTGCGTGCACGTCGTGCCCGACGCGTCCGCGCGGGACCCGGAGGCGTTCTGGGCCGTGGTGCGCACGGCCGGGGTGTCGGTGCTCAAGACGACGCCGTCACACCTGACGGCGCTGCTCGCCGGGCGCCCGGCCGACGCGCCCGCCCTGGACACCGTCCTGCTCGGCGGCGAGGCGCTGCCCCGGTCGCTCGCCGCGCGCCTGCTCGACGAGCGGATAGCCGCGCGGGTCGCCAACCACTACGGGCCGACCGAGACCACCGTCGGCGCCACCTGCTTCCTCGCGTCCGCCGCGGCCGACCTGCCCGCCGACGAGCCCACCGTGCCCATCGGCACCGCCATCGGCGAGGTCGAACTGCGGCTCGTGCCCGACACCCGGGCGCCCGGGACCCCCGCACCCGACGCCGCGGAGGGCGAACTGCACATCGGGGGACGCGGCGTGAGCGCCGGATACTTCGGGCGCCCCTACGAGACCTCGCGCCGCTTCGTCGCGCACGCGGGGCGGCGCATGTACCGCACGGGCGACGTGTGCCGCCGCAGGCCGGACGGCAACCTCGTCTTCGTCGGCCGCTCCGACCGCCAGGTCAAGGTCAGGGGCTTCCGCGTCGACCCCGCCGAGATCGAGCGGGCCATGGAGGAGTTCCCGGGCGTCGGCCAGGGCGCGGTCATCGTGCGCGCCACCCCGGCGGGCAACCAGCTCCTGGCCGCCGTACGCCCGACCGGCGGGAGCGACGAGGCCGAGACCCTCGCCGCGCTCCGCGCGCACCTGCACGACCGGCTGCCCGGCTACTCCGTGCCGCAGCCGATCCTCGCGCTGCCGGAATTCCCCTTCGGCGCCAACGGCAAGCTCGACCGCGCCCGCCTGAGCGACATCGTCTCCGGCCTCATCGAGTCCCGGGCCCGGACCGCACGGCCCGAGCCGGCCGCCGCCGGGCGGCCCGCCGACCGCTCCGCCGCGTCGCTCGCGCACGCCCTGTGCGAGCTGTGGGCGGACGCGCTCGGCCTGCCCGTGGTCGACCCGCACGCGGACGTCCTGAGCCTGGGCGGCGACTCCATCCTCGCCATGCGCACCATCGCCTTCCTGCGCCGGCGCGGCCACCGCGTCGCGTTCGAGGACTTCTACGACCACCCGACACCCACCCGGCTCGCGGCCGTCGCCGCCTCCTCGCGGCGGCGCCCCCAGGCACGCGCCGAGACCCTGGCCGCCGAGCCGCGCCACCTGGCACCCGCCCAGCGCTGGCTGTTCCGGCAGCCCGTCGACGAACCCCGGCACTGGAACCAGTCCGTGCTGCTCCGCTGCCGGGAGCGGGTGGACGCGGGCGCCCTCGCGCGGGCCGTCGAGACCGTGCTGCACCGGCACACGGCCCTGCGCAGGCCCCTCGGCCCCGGCGGCATCGGACCGCTGCGGCCCGCGAGCGACCTCGACGCGGTGAGCCACTCGCGGCTGCGGTCCGACGAGCCGCTCCCCGAGACGGTCGGCGCGCTCTGCACCGAGCTGCACCGCAGCCTCGACCCGGAATCCGGGCGCTTACTGAGGGTGCATCTGTTCGGCGGCGGGCCGGGCGTCGACGACCGGCTCGCGCTGATCGCCCACCACCTCGTCGTCGACGGGCTCTCCTGGCGCATCCTGCTCGACGACCTCGCCGCCGCCTACCGGGCCGCGCTCTCCGGACGCCGGGCCGACCTGCCACCGACGGCCGACTTCTACGCGTGGGCCGCCACCACACCTCGTACCGCCGCGTCGCACCCGGCGGTCGCGCCCCGGCTCCCGGTGGACGACGCCACGTCGAGCACCGAACCGGCCACCCTAGTGTGGAGCCTCGACGAGGAGGCCACCGGCAGGCTCCTGGAGCGCCACGGCGGCGCCCAGCGCCTGGAGGCGGTGCTGCTGGCGGCGTTCGCCGACGCCACCCTCGCCTGGAGCGGGCAGCGGCGCCTCGGCGTGGAAGTGGAGACCCACGGCCGCGGGACCGACGGCGACGACGGCCAGTACTTGGAGTACTTGGACACGGTCGGCTGGTTCACCGCCGTCAAATGGCTGGCCGTCGAGGCGGGCGAGGCGGCCGACGCGCCCTCGCGCACGGCGCAGGTCGAGGACCTCGTCCGCGCGGCACCCCAGCTGCCGATGGACGTCGAAGGGGCGCGCCCCGAGGCCGCGTTCAACTTCCTGGGCACCTTCCGGCTGCCCGACGCGCCCGCGCTCGACTGGACGGTGGCCGACGAGCAGGCCGGGGCGGCCCGCTGCGCCACCGGGGACTCGCTCTACCGGCTGCGCCTCACCGCGAGGATCGTCGAAGGCCGCCTGGTGACCGACCTGGTCTACGCCTGGCCGCGTCTGTCGCACGAGAGCGCGGAGCGGATCGTCGCCTCGTTCGCCGGCGCGGTGGCCGCCGCCGCGGACGCTATCCCGCCCGCGTACGTGCGGGCGGCGGTGTCCACCTCCGGCCAGCTGGTGCACACCGGCAGCGCCCCCGCGCGCGGCCACTGGACGGTGGTGCGCGAGCCCGTGCCCGTGCTCCTGACCGGGGCGACCGGCTACCTCGGCGGGCACGTGCTGACCGAACTGGCCGCGCGCGGCGCCCGCGTGACCTGCTTGGTCCGCGGCGACAACGATGCCGAGGCCGCCCGGCGGCTCGGCGGCGCCGACGTGATCGCCGGTGACATCACCGCGGACGGCCTCGGCCTGACCCCGGCCGGTCTCGCCCGCGCCCGCGCGGCCCGGGTCGTCGTCCACGCGGCGGCGGACGTCCGCCTGGTGGCCTCGCCCGCCGACCTGGAGCGCACCAACCACACCGCGGTGCGCCGGCTGCTCCGGTGGATCGACGCCCACACCCCGGGCGCCCGCTTCCACCACGTCTCCACGCTGGCCGTGGCGGGCGAGGTGGAGGGGCCCGCGCGCCGCTTCAGCGAGGCCGACCTGCGCATCGGGCAGACCTTCCGCACCCCGTACGAGAAGGTGAAGTTCGCCGCCGAGGACACCGTGCGCGCCTGGGCCGCCACCGGGCGCCAGGCCTACGTCCACCGCAGCGGCCACATCGCGGCGCACAGCAGGACCGGGGCCTTCCAGCGCAACGTGGCGGACAACCGGATCTACCAGACCGTGCGCGGCTACGTCCTGGCCGGGGCAGCGCCGAGCAGGCCGTCCACGACGTTCGAGTTCTCCCACGTGGACACGGTGGCGGCGGGGATCGCGGCGCTCGCCGTCCATCCGCACGCGGCGCCGGGCGTCTACCACGAGGAGTCGCCCCACACCGTCGCCCACGACGACCTGGTGGCGTGGATGGTCCGGCACGGCTATCCGATCCGCCTGACGGACGACGCCACGTTCGCCGCGGCGCTCGCCCGCGCGGAGCGGCACCACCCGACCATGGCCCGGCTCGCCTCGACCTGGTCGCAGCTCGGTGACCGCAACGTCGTCGTCGACAGCGCGTGGACCCAGTCCGTGCTCGACCGGCTCGGGGTGCGGTTCGCCGAACCGACCGCGCAGTGGTGGTCGGCCGCGCTGTCCTGGGCCGCCGACGCCGGCTTCCTGCCCCACCGGTCACCGGTCCCGGCCGACCCTGCCCGCTGACCTCCCCCCCCGGCCCGACGGGCCGAACCCTCACCTGGTCCCGCCCCCCGGCGGGCCACCGAATCCCTAGGAAGTGACGCGATGCCCCAGCTCTCCCCGGTGCTCCAGCAGGCCACGCCCGTGGTCGCCACCCGCGGCGAGGGGATGTACCTGTACGACGCCGACGACCGTCGCTACCTCGACTTCACCGCCGGCGTCGGCGTGACCAACACCGGCCACTGCCACCCCCGGGTGGTCGAGGCCGTGCGCGAGCAGGCGGGCCGGCTCATCCACGGCCAGTACACGACCGTGCTGCACGACCAGTTGCTCACGCTGACCGAGCGCCTGGGCGAGGTCCTGCCCGAAGGCCTGGACGCGCTGTTCTACCTGAACTCCGGCAGCGAGGCCGTGGAGGCGGCGCTGCGGCTCGCCCGGCAGGCCACCGGCCGGCAGAACGTGATCGTGTTCGACGGCTCCTTCCACGGGCGCACCATGGGCGCGGCGGCGATGAGCACCGCGGGCACCCGCTTCCGCGCGGGCAGCGGCCCGTTGATGCCGGGTGTCGCGGTGGCGCCGTTCCCGCACGCCTTCGGGCTCGGCCTGAGCGAGGAGACGGCCGTCGAGCACGCGCTGCGCGGCCTCGACCACGTCCTCGCCACCGTGAGCGCGCCCGAGGAGACCGCCGCGCTCTTCGTCGAACCCGTCCTGGGCGAGGGCGGTTACGTGCCCGCGCCCGAGGGCTTCCTCGCGGGGCTCAGGGAACGCGCCGACCGGCACGGGATCCTGCTGGTCCTCGACGAGATCCAGACCGGCTTCGGCCGCACCGGGCGGTTCTGGGCGCACCAGCGTTCCGCCGGTGTCGTGCCGGACGTGCTGATCACCGCCAAGGGCCTGGCGAGCGGCTTCCCGCTGTCGGCGATCGCCGCGTCCGTCGACCTCATGGGCAAGGCCCGGCCGGGCTCGCAGGGCGGCACCTACGGCGGCAACGCCGTGGCCTGCGCCGCGGCCCTCGCCACCCTCGACGTGATCCGCGACGAGGGCCTGGTCGCCAACGCCGCCGAGCAGGGCCGCCGTCTCGCGGACGGGCTGCGCAAGGCCGCCGCCGACGTCCCGGCGATCGCCGACGTGCGCGGGACGGGCCTGATGCTGGCCAGTGAGTTCCACCGCCCCGACGGGTCCCCGGACACCGCACTGGCCCGCGGTGTGCAACAGGCCGCCGCCGAGCGGGGTCTGCTCCTGCTGACCTGCGGGGTGCACGGCAACGTCGTACGGATGATCCCGGCGCTCGTCGTCACCGCCGAGCAGGTCGACGAGGCGCTGACGCTGTGGTCCGCCGCCGTCGCCGCGGCCGTGCGGTGACGGCCCGCCGCCGCGACAGCACCCCGCCCGTACGCCTTCGAAAGGACTGATGACGCCATGACCGGAACCACCATCGACGACATCGGCTGGACCAGCGACTACCTGGAGTCCGCGCGCGACGTGTGGTCGCTGTCGGTCTCCGACGACGACCGGCGGCTGCTGTGGCCCGACTCCCTCACCGGACGCTGGGGCGCGGGCGCGGCCGCGTACACAACGGTGCGCTCGTTCATCAGCAACAGCCTGGACGCCGTGGGCTTCGTGAACGTGCGCAACGTCATCTCCCCGGACGCGTCCGACGCCGACCTCATCACCAGCCTGTCGTGCGTCCTCGACGAGATCGGCGGGGCCATCCCGCAGAACGCCCAGGGCGACCTGTGGACCATCCTCCGCGACCGCGACGGCGACGGCGCCACCGAGCTGGGCTTCCACTGCGACACCTGCGACCTGCTCGTCCTGCTCTGTCTGCAACCCGCGGCTGACGGCGGCGGCACCACCAAGCTGGCCAGCGCCCGGCACGTGTACGACATCATCGCGCGCGAACGCCCCGACATGCTCGCCCTGTTGCAGCAGGAGTGGCGCTTCGACCGCACCGGCCGCGCGGGCCAGCAGATCGTAGTCACCCCCATCCTGTTCACCCAGGACGACGGGACGATCGGCTGCTACTACCAGACCCGTACGGTACGGGCGTCCGCGGACCTCGACGCGCGGCGCCTGGAGGCCCTCGACTACCTGGACGAGGTGCTGTACCGCCCGGAGATCGCCTTCGGCCTCCAGCTCGGCGCGGGCGACCTGCTGATGATCCGCAACAGCCGCGTGCTGCACGGCCGTTCCCCGTACGTGGACGAGCCGGGGCCGCAGTCCCGGCGGATCCTGCGCGCCTGGATGAACGAGCGATGAGCGGCGACGGCAGGATCGGCGTCGTCACCGGCGGCGGCAGCGGCCTCGGCCGCGCCGCCGCGCTCGCCCTGCTCGACCAGGGCTGGTCGCTCGCGCTCGCCGGGCGCCGCAAGGAGACCCTGGAGGAGACCGCGGCCCTCTCGGGCGCCGGGGCGGACCGGGTGCTCGCGGTGCCCGCCGACATCAGCGAACCGGACCAGGTCACGGCGTTGTTCCGTACGGTCGTCGACCACTTCGGCCGCCTCGACCTGCTGTTCAACAACGCGGGCGCGGTCGTGCCCCGCAAGCCGGTCGGGGAGGTGACCGTCGACGACTGGAACACGATCATGGCCACCACGGTCACCGGGACGTTCCTCTGCTCCCAGGAGGCGTTTCGCGTGATGCGCGACCAGTCCCCGCAGGGCGGGCGCATCATCAACAACGGCGCGCCGTCCGCCTACGCGCCGCGCCCCCACGCCATCGCCTACACCACGGCCAAGCACGCGGTGCTCGGCATCACCCGGGGCCTGTCCCTGGACGGCCGCCCCTACCGCATCGCCTGCGGACAGATCGACGTGGGCAACGTGACCCCGGTGGACGGAAGCCCGCAGCCGCCCTCGATGCAGGGCGACGGCACGATGGCCGTGGAGGCGACCATCCCGGTGGAGCGCTTCACCGAGGCCCTGGTGCTGATGGCGTCGATGCCGCTCGACACCAACGTGCAGTCCCTGACGGTGCTGCCCACGACGATGCCCTACATCGGCAGGGGGTGACGCGATGCTGGTCAGTGCCCGCTCCCTGGACGAGTACCGGGCGATGTTCGCGCTCACGGACGACGACCTCGGCCTGCGGATCCTCGACTGCCCGGGCGGCGCCGCGAGCTTCGTGGCCGAGGCCGGGGCGCGGGGCACCGACGCGGTCGCCGTCGACCCGCAGTACGGTCCGGGCCGGGGCCTCCTCGGCACCCTCGCGCTGCGCGAGATCGAGCACAAGCACGCGTACGTGGCAGGCAACGCGGAGCGTTTCGTGTGGGACTGGTTCGGCGGCCCCGAGCGCTACACCCGCCTGCGGGCCGCGTCGGCGCGCGCCTTCGCCGCCGACCTCGCGGCCCGCCCGGACCGCTACGTCGCGGGCGAGCTGCCGCACCTGCCCTTCGCGGACCGCTCCTTCGACCTCGTGCTCAGCTCGCACCTGCTGTTCTCCTACGGGGCGCAGCTGAGCGAGGAGTTCCATCTGAGCGCGCTGATCGAGCTGGTGCGGGTGGCGCGGCGCGAAGTGCGGCTCTTCCCGGTGCTCCTGCACACCAGCGACCGCCGGTACGCGGCCCTCGACCGGCTGCGCGGCGCGCTCGCGGACCTGGGCGTGCCGTCCCGGCTCGACCGGGTCGACTACGCGTTCCAGCCGGGCGGCGACGAGGCCCTCGTGCTCGACGTCACCGCCCGCGGCCCGCTGCCCACCGCGCGGCCCGGCGCGGGCGCCCACGACCCGGTGCGCTGGCGGCACCTGGGGCCGGGGGAGCCCGTCGCCGGTCCCGTACGTTGAAGGGGCCGGTGGCGAGTGCCGCCACCGGCCCGATCAAGGGGAAGGAACCGCGAGGGCCCGACCGCGTGCCTCAGTCGATGCGGACCGGGTTCTTCGTGCCGGCTCCGAAGCCGCACATCGAGGGCGCCATCACGTGCTGCGCGCTGCTCCAGCCCGCGCACTGGTAACCGGAGTGGCCGTACCAGTCGTGGCCGAACTCGTGCGCGGCAAGGAGCGTCTGGTCGCGCACGCCGCCCATGTAGAGCGCGATGCGCTGCCCGCGCCCCCAGTTGCAGCCGACGATCCTGCCGCCTCCGCCGCAGTCGGTGATGTACGAGTTGCGGCACTCCACCGGGGTGTCCCGGTTGGTGGTCTCGTCCAGGTTCGCCCAGGCGGCCGCGCCCTGCCTGATGGTCGCGGCGTACTGCTGGCACGAGGCCGTGAGGCGGTAGCTGCGGTCGGAGGGGACGGGCCAGCCGCCCGGCGGCGGCTGGAAGGACCGCGGGCCCGCCGCCGCGAGCGCCGTCAGCTCGTCGGCGGTGATGCCGTGGCCCTCGGCCGTGACGTCCGTCGCCGCGGCGGGCCGCGCCTGGGGGTCGGGCGTGGCCTGGGCCCCGGAGCCGAAGAACCCGATGGCCACCGTCACCACGGCCGCGACGACGGATCTCAGGAGCAGGTTCCTTCGCATGGTTCTCCTCCTGGTGTGGGGGGCGTGCTTCGTGGGGGGAGGCGATCTGTGTGGGGGGAGGCGGTCTTTGTGTGTGGGGGGTGGCGTTCTGTGTTGGGGGGGCACGTTGCCGTGGGTGGGGGAGCGTCGGCGGCGGATCGCCGACCGGCGCGTCGTTTGGTCTGGGCCAACGACGTTGCGCAGTCCCAGAGTTGGCGGAAGTACAGGTGAGAACAATCCGGGTAACGGTAGGTACGGGTACGCGGAATTCCGGGCGCGGCGCGTGGTCCAGACCTCTTGACCTGATTGGTCCATGCCAATAGCCTCCGAGCGAGCCCCTGTGGTGCCGCGGCCGACGGGCTCATGAGCGACGGGCGGCAGTGTCCGGACGCGCCGTCCGAACCACCCATCCGGAACCCGACACTCGAGGGAGTCCCCTTGAGATCCCCCACACGCAGACGCTTCCCCCGACGGGTCACGACGGCGCTCGTCAGCCTGGTCGTCCCGTTCGCCGCTCTGGCCGCTCCGGCGCGGGCCGCCGACGCCCCCGCCGCCGCCGCAGGCGAAGGCCACGCGCCCGGCTTCGTCCAGGCCGCGCCCTACCTCTATCTGGGCTGGGGCAACCCGCCCAGCGCCACCGACGTGATGAGGGCCACCGGCATCAAGTGGTACACGATGGCCTTCATCCTCGCCCGGGACGGCTGCAACCCCGCCTGGGACAGCCAGCGCCCCCTCCTCGGCGGCGTGGACGAGACCACCATCAAGTCGATCCGCGCGGCCGGCGGGGACGTCGTCCCCTCCATCGGCGGCTGGAGCGGCAACAAGCTCGGCCCCAACTGCTCCACCCCGCAGGCCCTCGCGGGCGCGTACCAGAAGGTCATCGACGCGTACCGGCTCAAGGCGGTCGACGTCGACATCGAGAACACGGATGAATTCGAGAGCCCGGCGGTCCAGGACCGGATCCTCGGCGCCCTGAAGATCGTCAAGCAGAACAACCCGGGCCTCAGGACGATCCTCACCTTCCCCACGCTCAACACCGGGCCCAACTCCTGGGGCAACCGCCTCATCGAGCGGTCCAGGGCCCTCCAGGCGGACATCGACAACTTCACGATCATGCCGTTCAACTTCGGCGGCCACGCCGACATGTACGGCAACACCGTCAAGGCCACCGAGGGCCTCAAGGCCAAGCTCAAGTCCGTGTACGGATGGTCCGACGCGGAGGCCTACGCCCACATCGGCATCTCGGGCATGAACGGCAACAGCGACGTGGGCGAGGTCACCACACCCCAGATCTGGACGCAGATCCGCGACTGGTCCAACGCCCACCACATCGGCAGGCTCTCCTTCTGGGCGGTCAACCGCGACCGGCCCTCCTGGCAGTTCACCTCCATCACCGCGGGCTTCACCGGCTGACCACCGGCCCGCCCGCGAGGCGCCCCGCTGCCACCGGACCGGTCCGGTGGCAGCGGGGCGTCAGGGCGCGATCGCCCGCCCTTCGCGGTGGACATCGGCCCGCGACCTGACGCGGAGCTTGCGCAGCACCTTCGCGACGTGCTGCTCGACGGTGCGCGGGGAGAGGAACAGCACGTCCGCGATCTCCCGGTTGGTGTGCCCGAGCGCGACGAGCCGGGCGACCTCCCGCTCCCGTGGCGAGAGCTGGTCGCCGTAGCCCCTGCGGCCGCGCCGGGACGGCAGCGGGACGTTGTGGCCGCGCAGCACCCGGCGGCAGCGGGCCGCGTCGCGGGTGGCGCCCAGCTCGGTGAACCGCTCGGCCGTCGCGGCCAGTTGGTCCGCCGCGTCCCTGTCGCCCGCCGTGAGCCGGCAGCGCGCCGCCGCCTCGCCGGCCCGGGCGGCGGCGTAGGGCAGCGGGAGCACGGCGTACCCGGTGCGGGCCGCGTCGAAGGCCGCGACGGCCTCGTCGGGACGCCCGCGGCCGACGGCCAGGATCCCGCGGCACGCCAGGAGCGCGGCCGCGGCCAGTGGGG
Source organism: Streptomyces sp. NPDC045778 (assembly GCF_056431945.1). Lineage (NCBI taxonomy): Bacteria > Bacillati > Actinomycetota > Actinomycetes > Kitasatosporales > Streptomycetaceae > Streptomyces > Streptomyces sp. NPDC045778. The sequence goes on along the minus strand of NZ_JBWKJZ010000004.1, from coordinate 45,445 downwards.
CGTCCCGGCCCGCGATGCCGTCGGCCAGCTCCACCGTGACCCGCTCCGCGTCCGGCAGGCGCCCGCCGCGCACCAGCGAGGCCACCGCCATCGGCGCCAGGTCGCCCGCCCAGGACCAGATGCCCTTGCGGCGGATCCTGGCGATGCCGCGCTCGGCCTCGATCCGCGCCTCGGCGGCGTCGCCGCGGGCCCGCAGCAGCCGCACCATCGCGCCGGAAGCGGTGGCGAGGACCGGCGCGGGCGCGTTGTGCGGGGCGGTGAGGCCCGCGGCCCGCAGCTCCGCCGCCGCCTCCTCCCACTCGCCGCGCGCGGACGCGAGAAGGCCGAGGACGAGGTGGGCGTCGGCCGCGATGCCCGAGACGTCCGGCATCATCTCCAGGACGTGCCGGGCCCGTTCGGCGAGACCCTGCCAGCGGCCCTCGTACCAGTCCAGGCGCAGCGCGGTGCCCTCCACGATGCCCGACAGGAACGCGGCACCGCACTCGGCCGCCAGGCGCCGCCCCAGCCTGCGGAAGCGGTGGGCCGCGCGGAAGTGGCCCAGACAGGTGGCGGCGTCCGCGAAGTTGCCGCAGGCGCGGGCGACCTGGCGGCGGTCGCCCCCGGGCCCGGCGGCGTCGATGAGGCGCTCCGCCTGCTCCCAGACCGCCGGGTCGCCCATGTACATGGCCAGCGCGAGGCGGTTGGCCCGCACGGCCGTGCACACCGAAGGGCCGGGCTCCCGCTCCGCGAGCCGCTCGGCCTGCTCGATCCAGCGCTCGTAGACGTGGTACGGGTGATCGCCCCAGGCGGGCATCGCGAGGGCGGCCATGCCGCGGGCCGCGAGGGCGGGGCGGTGGCGCAGCTCCCTGATCGCCCACTCGGTGTTGATCCGGCCCTCCTCGTGCCGGCCCGCCTGGTTGTAGAGCAGCAGGCCCAGGTGGAGCCGGATCTCGCCGCGCAGGCCCTCCGGCAGGAGCTGGTCGCGCACGATGCGGCACAGCAGCGCCGTCGCCCTGCGGTGGGTGAGCCCGACCACCGCGTCCCGGCTGAGGTCCACGGCGACGCGGGCGCACGCAAGCCGGTCCAGGCGGCCGTCGGACAGCAACTCCTCCAACAGCTCCACGGCGAGGGCCAGGTCGCCCATCTCGCGCGCCGATGCCGCCGCCGCCTCGCCGTACCGCTGCCAGCGCGTGAGTTCGCCGGCCCGCCGGGCGTGGTACGCGAGCTGGACCAGGGGCTGCGGGTCCTGCGCCGCCAGGGCGCGCATCGCCTGGCGGTGCAGCCGGTGCCGGTCGGGCCCCGGCAGGCTCGCGTAGACGGCCTGCTGGGCGAGGGCGTGCCGGAGCCCGTACTGGTCGTCGCCCCACTCGTACAGCACGCCCGCGAGCAGTGCCTCCCGTACGCCCGCCGCGTCCTCGGCCGCGGACGGCCGCCCGGCCGTGCCGCGCGTGACGTTCGCGATCAGGGCCTCGCCCGCGGGGACGCGCAGCACGCAGGCGGCGTGCACGGCGGCGGTGGCCCCGGGGGAGAGCCCGCTCATCCGGTCGGCGATGGCCTCCTGGAGCGGCGTGGGCACGGTCATGCCGTCCAGCGCCTCACGGCCCGTGCGCGGCGCGTGCCGTACGGTCTCCGGCAGCGCGCGGACGACCTCCTCCACCACGAACGGGATGCCCGCGGTCCGCCGGTGCAGTTCGACGGCCAGGGCCGCGGAGGCCTCCGGGGCTCCGGTGAGCGCGGCGCACATGGCGCGCACGGCGTGCACGTCCAGGGGGCGGAGCGGGATCACCACCGCGGTGGTGCCCGGTGGCTTGTGGTACGCGTGCCCCAACGGCAGCCGGGCGCCGGGCAGTTCCTCGCGGCGGTAGCTGAGGACGACGGAGAGCGCGTCCGGTGGGTCGTCCACCAGGAACCGCAGCAGGTCCCGGGTGCCGTCGTCGGCCCAGTGCAGGTCCTCCACGACCAGGACGGCCGGGCCGAGCGCGTCGAGCAGCGCCCGCACGGCTCGGAACAGGCGGTGCCGCCCGGCCCGGGGCTCGTACAGCGGCTCGGGGGCGGGCGGCAGGCGCCCGGCGAGTTCCGGCAGGTACGGGCGCAGCGCGCCGCAGACCGGGCTGAGCGCGGCGGGCAGCCCGTCGGTCAGACGGCGCAGCAGGTCGAGGACCGGACCGTACGGGAAGGGCTCGCGCAGCGGGCGGCAACTGCCCACCAGGACCCGGCGGCCGCGCCCGCAGCGGCGGCGCAGGGCCTCGCGGATCAGCCGGGTCTTGCCGATCCCGGCCTCGCCCTCGACGAGGGCGACCGACGGCGGGCGCGCCACCGCGCCGGCCAACGCGCGCAACTCCGCCGTCCGGCCGACCAGAACGGGCGCTTCCGGATCACGCGGGAAGGGGGCGGTCATGGGTGACTCCGGCCTGTGGGGGACCGTGGCGCACACGACGGCGACGGGCGCGACACCACGGCGACAGCGTGAAGCTATGCCGGGAGGCGTGCGCCTAGCAAGGCTTCGCCCGTCACCGCGCGACCGCTGGGGTGGAAGGCGCGAAGGGGTCAGCCGATGCGCTCGCCGTACACGTGGCTGACGGCCATCGTCATGAGGACCCTGCGGTCGGCGACCATCACCGCGCGGTACTCGTCCCAGTCGGGGTGCTCGCCAGCGGCCGCGCGGTAGTAGCGGACCAGGGCCTCGACCTCGGGCCCGTGGGGGTCGGTGCCCGGGCCCGTGAGGGTGACGGTGCCCTCGGCGGTGGCCCAGGACAGGCCGTCGGCGCTGGTGACCTCAAGGGCGGCGCGCGGGTCCCGGCGCAGGTTCGCCGTCTTGGCCCGGCCCTCGGTCATCGACACGTACAGGACGTCGGACTCCAGGTCGTAGAAGGGCATGACGGGGGAGAGCTGGGGGCGGCCGTCCGCCTTGATGGTGGCGAGGACGCCGAGCCGGCTCTGCGCGAGCAGCGTGCGCGGGGTGAAGGGCGTGTCAGTCATGTCTGGAGCCAAGGCGCGGAAGGGGGTTCTCTATTCCTGCCGGGCCTGCCGGGCCTGCCGGGCCTGCCGGGCCTGCCGGGCCTGCCGGGTCTGCCGGGTCTGCCGGCCTGCCGGGTCTGCCGGGCGCGTCGCGCGTGCCGGGCGCGCCCGCGTGGTCGCGCGGGGTGTGACGCCGTGTGCTTCCGTGCGCTCCCCGGCCGGTCTTGATCGCCCCGGTGTCCCGGGATGAAGTGTCAGCGCAGCCGCACCGAGGGGAAGGGGACCGGCATGGTCGAGAGCGAGCGCAGTCTGCCGTCCGGCGCCCGCTGGGGCCGGGCCGTCGTCGTCGGCGGCGGGTACGCGGGCCTGGTCACCGCGCGGGTCCTGGCCGACCACTTCGACGAGGTGCTCGTCCTGGAGCGGGACGCGGTGCGGCCGGACAGCGGGGTGCACCCGAGCGTCCCGCAGGGCTACCACGCGCACGCGCTCCTCGCCAAGGGCGGCGACGTGTTGGAGGAGCTGTTCCCGGGCCTGCGGGACGAACTCGCCGACCTGGGCGCGCCCGTCTTCGACTACGGCGAGCGGATCAGCTTCCTGCTGCCGACCGGCTACGCGCCGCCCGACCCCGTCGGCGTGTCCATCCAGACCTTCACCCGCGACGAGCTGGAGCGGCGCCTGCGGCAACGCGTGGCCCAGCTGCCGGGCGTGCGGCTGCTCGCCGCGACGACCTGCGAGACGGTGACGGGCAGCGCCCCGGACCGCCTCGACCGGGTCCGCTACCGTGCCCACGGCGCCGCCGAGCCCACCGACGTCACCGCCGACCTGGTCGTCGACGCCTCCGGCCGCTCCACGTCCGTCGACCGCTGGCTGGCCGAGGCGCGCCTGCCGGCCTCCGGCAGGACCGTCGTCAAGGCGAAGATCACCTACACCTCCGCGTGCTACGTCCGCCCGCCGCAGGACCGGCAGGACTTCGACGTCGCGTACCAGATGACCTTCGCGCCCGGCGTGCCGCGCGGCGGAGTGGTGCTCGCCGTGGAGGGCCACCGCTGGATGTGCTCGCTGTTCGGCTTCGACCGGCACGTGCCGCCCACCGACGACGAGGGCTACCTCGACTTCGCCCGCTCCCTGGGCAATCCGCGCCTCGCCGAACAGATCAAGTGCGGTACCAGGGAAGGCGAGATCCACCGCTACACCAACCCCGGCAACGAGTGGCGCCTGCACCACAAGAACCCCCGCTGGCCCGAGCGCCTCATCGCCGTCGGGGACGCGGTCTGCGTCTTCAACCCGGTGTACGGCCAGGGCCTCACGGTCGCCGCCCTGGAAGTGGAACTGCTCGGCCGCCTGCTGCGCCACCGCCGGACGAACGGGTCGGGGCTCGACGGCCTCAGCCGCGCCTACCAGCGCGGGGCGGCCCGGGTCATCCAGGTCCCGTGGACCATGGCCAGCAGCTCGGACCTGATGTGGGCCGCCGAGCGGCAGCCGCTGCCCGCGCGCTTCGCCCACTGGTACAACCAGCGCGTCTTCGCGCTCGCCGTCCACGACCCGGGTGTGTGGGCCCGGTTCGTCCGCGTGCTGAACATGACGGCACCGCCCTCCCTGCTGTTCCACCCGGCCGTCCTGGCCAAGGTGGCCCGGCACGCGCTCCCGCGCCGCGCGGGCCGGGCGGCGGGGCGCGCGGGCTAGCCTTCGGTGGAAGGCCAGGCCGGGCCCGCGCGGGCCCGGCCTGGAGGGTGGATCGGGCAGCGACTAGACGAGGTCGAACCGGTCGAGGTCCATGACCTTGGCCCAGGCCGCGACGAAGTCCTTCACGAACTTCTCCTTCGCGTCGTCGCTCGCGTAGACCTCCGCGAGCGCGCGCAACTCGGAGTTCGAGCCGAAGACCAGGTCGGCGCGGGTGCCGGTCCACTTGACCGCGCCGCTCGCGTCGCGGGCCTCGAAGGTGTCCTGCGCCTCGGACGTCGACTTCCACGTCGTGTCCAGGTCGAGGAGGTTGACGAAGAAGTCGTTCGTGAGCGTGCCGGGCCGGTCGGTGAGGACGCCGTGCTTCGACCCGGCGTGGTTCGCGCCGAGCACGCGCAGGCCGCCGACGAGGACCGTCATCTCGGGCGCGCTGAGGGTCAGGAGGTTCGCCTTGTCGATCAGCAGGTACTCGGCGGGCAGGCGGGTGCCCTTGCCCACGTAGTTGCGGAAGCCGTCGGCGGCGGGCTCGAGGGCGGCGAACGACTCGACGTCCGTCTGCTCCTGCGCCGCGTCCACCCGGCCCGGCGAGAAGGGCACCTCGACCGTGACGCCCGCGTCCTTGGCCGCCTGCTCGACGGCCGCGTTGCCCGCGAGGACGATCAGGTCGGCGAGGGAGACCCGCTTGCCGCCCGCCTGGGCGGAGTTGAAGGACTCCTGGATGCCTTCGAGGGTCCGCAGCACCTGGGCGAGGTCCGCGGGGTCGTTGACCTGCCAGTTGCGCTGCGGCTCCAGGCGGACGCGGGCGCCGTTGGCACCGCCGCGCTTGTCGCTGCCGCGGAAGGAGGACGCCGACGCCCACGCCGCGGAGACGAGCTGCGCGATCGTGAGGTCGGAGGCCAGGATCCGCTCCTTGAGCTGGGCGGCGTCCGCGGCGTCGACGGTCTCGCCGGTGCGCTCCGGCAGCGGGTCCTGCCACAGCAGCACCTCGGAGGGGACCTCGGGGCCGAGGTAGCGGACGACCGGGCCCATGTCACGGTGCGTCAGCTTGTACCAGGCGCGGGCGAAGGCGTCCGCGAATTCCTGCGGGTTCTGGTAGAAGCGGCGCGAGATCGGCTCGTAGATCGGGTCGTAGCGCAGCGACAGGTCGGTGGTGAGCATCGTCGGGCGGTGCTTCTTCGCGGGGTCGAAGGCGTCCGGGATGATCTCCGGGGCGTCCTTCGCCACCCACTGGTGGGCGCCGGCCGGGCTCCGCGTCAGTTCGTACTCGTACTCGAAGAGGTTCTTGAAGAACTGGTTGCTCCACCGGGTGGGCGTCTCGGTCCAGGTGACCTCGAGGCCCGAGGTGATGGCGTCCTTGCCCACGCCCGTGTTGTACGTGCTCCTCCAGCCGAGGCCCAGCTGCTCCATCGGCGCGGCCTCGGGGTCGTCGCCGACGTGCTCCGAGGGGCCCGCGCCGTGGGTCTTGCCGAAGGTGTGGCCACCGGCGATGAGGGCGACGGTCTCCTCGTCGTTCATCGCCATGCGGCGGAACGTCTCGCGGATGTCGCGGGCCGCGGCGACCGGGTCCGGGTTGCCGTTGGGGCCCTCGGGGTTGACGTAGATGAGGCCCATCTGGACCGCGCCGAGCGGGTTCTCCAGCTCACGGTCGCCGGTGTAGCGCGCGTCGTCGAGCCAGTTGACCTCGGGGCCCCAGTAGACGTCCTCCTCCGGCTCCCACACGTCCTCGCGGCCACCGGCGAAGCCGAAGGTCTCGAAGCCCATCGTCTCCAGGGCGACATTGCCGGTGAGGACCATCAGGTCGGCCCAGGAGATGTTCTTGCCGTACTTCTTCTTCACCGGCCACAGCAGGCGGCGGGCCTTGTCCAGGCTCACGTTGTCCGGCCAGCTGTTGAGCGGGGCGAACCGCTGCTGACCGGCGCCGGCGCCGCCGCGGCCGTCGCTGATGCGGTACGTGCCCGCGCTGTGCCAGGCCATGCGGATCATCAGGGGGCCGTAGTTGCCGAAGTCGGCGGGCCACCAGTCCTGCGACGTGGTCAGGACCTCGGCGATGTCCCGCTTCACCGCCGCCAGGTCGAGGGAGCCGAACGCCGCGGCGTAGTCGAAGTCCTCGCCCATCGGGTTCGCCACGGCCGGGTTCTTGGCGAGGATCTTCAGATTCAGCCGCTCCGGCCACCACTGGCGGTTCCCGCCGCCCTGCGTCGGGTGCGGGGCGCGTCCGTGCGCGACCGGGCAGCCGCCTGTCTCCTCCGTCTTCGGGTCGGTGACGATTGCGTCGGGGTTCTCAGCCATGGGAATCCTCTCGGATCGGTCTAGGCGAAACGTGGAACTCGAAGAACTGCAGGCGGTGGAAGGGGCCGCACCGACCGCGTGATCGACGTCAGCGACGACTCCGTACGACTTGTGGTGGTTGTCCCTGACGCGTCCTGGGAACAGGGGCGAGGCTGCCCTTGGCCATCGTCGGGAACCGATCCTACGATGGACGGGATCCAGGTCAAGAAGCTCACCTGATCCATATTCATTCGGAGCAAGTAGCGCTGCCGTAAACTCCGGAGACTCCACCGAACCGAGTAGGTGAACCGACATATGAGCGACCTGCTGGAGCGACTGCGCGGGCGTGGCTGGCGGGTGACCTCCCAGCGACGCGTCGTCGCCGAGGTACTCGACGGCGACCATGTGCACCTCACGGCCGACGAGGTGCACGCGCGCGCGGCCGAGAGACTGCCGGAGATCTCCCGCGCGACGGTGTACAACACGCTGGGCGAGATGGTCTCCCTCGGTGAGGTCATGGAGGTCTCCACCGACGGCCGCGCCAAGCGCTACGACCCCAACGCCCACCACCCGCACCAGCACCTGGTCTGCTCCCGCTGCGGCACCATCCGCGACGTCCACCCGACCGGCGACCCGCTGGCCGCCCTGCCGCAGGCGGAGCGCTTCGGGTTCGCGGTGTCCGGGGCCGAGGTCACCTACCGGGGGCTGTGCCCGAGCTGCGCGGCCTGATCACCCCTGGGTGACGGAGAGCACGATCTTGCCGGTGGTACGGCCGGTCTCGCCCAACGCATGGGCTCGGGCGGCCTCTTCGAGCGGCAGCACCGCGTCGACGAGCACGCGCAGCCGGCCCTCCTCGACGAGCGAGGTGATCGCGCGCAGGCTCCCGTGGTCGGGCTCGACGAGCATGAACACCGCCCGCACCCCGGCCGCTTCGGCCTCCCGCGCGGGGAAGGCGTCGTCCGGCGGAAGGAGCGAGACCAGCGTGCCGCCCGGCCGCAGCGTACGCAGGGACCGGGCCCAGTGGGAGCCGCCGATGCCGTCCACGACGACGTCGATGTCGACGTCGCCGGACCGGAGCACCGCGGCGAAGTCCTGGGCGCGGTGGTCGATCAGCTCGTCGGCGCCGAGCGAGCGCAGCAGCCCGTGCTTGGCGGCACTGGCCGTGCCGATGACGTACGCGCCCCGGGCCTTGGCGATCTGCACGGCCAGATGGCCGACTCCGCCCGCGGCGGCGTGGATCAGGACCCGCTGCCCCGGCTGGACGTCCGCCGTGTCCACGAGCGCCTGCCACGCGGTCAGCGCGGCCAGCGGCAGGGCGCCCGCCTGGACGTGGGTCAGGCCCTCGGGGCGCGGCGCGAAGTGCCGGGCCGGGGCGGTGACGTACTCGGCGTAGGCGCCCGCCGGGTGAGGGAAGCGCGGCATGCCGAACACCGCGTCACCCGGCCGGAAGAGCGTCACGCCCTGGCCGACCGCCTCGACGACCCCGGAGACGTCGAAGCCGAGGGTGAAGGGCGGCGTCGCGCCGGTGGCGAACACGCCTCGCGCGCGGGTCTTCCAGTCGGCCGGGTTCACGCCCGCCGCGTGCACCCGGACCAGGATCTCGCCCCGGCCCGGATCCGGTCGCGGCACCGTGACGACCTTGAGGACGTCCGGCCCTCCGGGGGCGTCCTGGGAGACGGCGCGCATGGTGGCGGGGGTGGGGGTGGTGGCCTGGTGCATGGTGTGGTGCCCTCTTCGGCGGTCGTTCCTGCGGATGGTGCGGTGACGCGCGCCGGTGCGGCCGGGGCGCCGTGCTCAGCGTGCCGGGGCGAAGAGGGCGCCAGTAGGGGCCTGATGGCCAGGGAGCGACAGGATCGGGTCACGGGTCACGGGCCACCTGGCGAGGCGGTTCACGCGGGCGTGGCCGGCCCGGTCGCGAGGATCTCGTGCACGAGGGTCACCAGGTCCGTGACGGCGGGGTGGCCGAGGCCCTCGCGCCAGGCGAGCACGAGGGGGACGGGCGGGGCGTCCGCGAGCGGGCGGTAGACCAGCGCGGGGTGGGTGTAGTTGCTCGGCGTGGCCGAGGTGGTGACGCCCACGGCGCGGCCCGCGGCGATCGCGATGAGCCACTCGTCGGTGTTGGTCACCTCAAGGGTCGCGGCGGGCCCGGCCGCCGAGGGCCACAGGTCCCGTGTGGTGGTGCCGGAGACCGTGTTGAGGGCGATCGGGAGATCCGTGAGGTCGGCGAGGGTGAGCCGGGGCAGCTCCGCGAGGGGGCTGTCCCTCGGCATGACCACCACCCGCTCCTCCATGCGCAGCAGCTCGGTGCGGAGGCCGGGCGCGGCGACCGCGCCGCGCAGCAGGGCCGCGTCCACCGTGCCCCGGGTCAGGCCCGCCGTCCGGTCGTCCACGCGCAGCAGCTCCAGCGGGACGCCGGGGCGCGTCTCGTCCCAGCGGCGCAGCAGCGCGACGGTGTGATCGCCGAGCGCCGCCCAGGTGTGGCCGAGGCGCAGTGGCCAGCTCGTGAGCCCGGCCGGGTCGAGGGCGGTCTCGACGGCGGCGAGGGCGGCGGCGGCCTTGTCGCGGAACGTACGACCCTCGGCGGTCAGCTCCAGGTGGTGCGTGGAGCGGTCGGCGAGGCGGGCGCCGAGGTGGTCCTCCAGCTGGCGCAGGGTGCGGGAGAGCGCGGGCTGGCCCACGTGGAGGCGGGCGGCGGCGCGCGTCACGTTGCCTTCCTCGGCGATGACGAGGAAGGCACGCAGGTGCCGCAGCTCAATGGTCATGCGTCCAGAGCATAACCGCAGTGAAACAGGCATTTCACGGGGCGTGCGTGGCTCTCTAGCGTGAGGTGCATGACTTCCATGACGCACACCTCATCCGGGACCGGGACCGGGACTGTGGCCGGGACTGTGGCCGGGGCCGGGACTGTGGCCGGGGCCGGGGCCGGGGCCGCCACCGCCACTGCCACCGACGGGTCCTCGGCGGCCACGGCAACCACGGCGGCCACGGTGGCCGCGCCCGCCACCACCGCCGCGCCCCCCGTCCTCCGCCACGCCACGGGGCGCGGCACCCTCGGCGGTGTCGGCCTGGTGCTCGCCGGGGCGGTGACCGTGCAGTTCGGGTCGGCCGTCGCGGCGCTGCTGTTCCCCCGCGCAGGGGCGCTCGGCACGGTCGCGCTGCGGGTGACCTTCGCGGCGGTGCTGCTCCTGGTCGTCACGCGGCCCCGGCTGCGCGGCCACACGCGCGCCGACTTGGCGGTGGCGGGCGGCTACGGCCTCGCGCTCGGCGGCATGAACATCCTCTTCTACCAGGCGATCGACCGTATCCCGCTGGGCGCGGCCGTCACCCTCGAAGTGCTCGGGCCGCTGCTGCTCTCGGTCGTCGCCTCGCGCCGCGCGGCCAGCCTGCTGTGGGCAGGCCTCGCGCTGAGCGGGGTGTATCTGCTGGGCCAGGGCGGGTTCGGCCGGCTCAGTGCGGCGGGGGTGGCCTTCGCGCTGGGGGCCGGGGCGATGTGGGCGGCGTACATCGTGTTCAGCGCCCGCGCGGGGGCCCGCTTCCCGCGCCTGGACGCGCTGGCGATCGCGATGACCGTCGCCATGGTGGTCAGCCTGCCCCTGGGCATCGGGGCCGCGGGCGGGACGCTGCTCGAACCGGGCGTGCTCGCGCTGGGCCTGGTGATCGCGGTGATGTCCTCCGGCATCCCCTACGCCCTTGAGCTGCTGGCCCTGCGCCGCCTGCCCGCGGCGACCTTCGCGGTCCTGACGAGCCTGTCGCCCGCGCTGGCCGCGCTCGCCGGCTACCTGGTCCTCGACCAGGGCCTTTCGCCCCTCCAATGCGCGGCGATCGCGCTGGTGGTGGCGGCGAGCGCGGGCGCGGTCCGCACGGGCGGGCGCTGAGCCCGTGTCGCAGACGGTCAGTTTCGGAGAAGCGGTTGCCGCCGGCGGCTGCCTACCGTGGGCGTCATGACCATCACATTGCAGGTGAGCACCATCATGCTGGGCGTCGAGGACGTCGCCCGCGCCAAGAAGTTCTACGTCGGACTCGGTTGCGAGGTCGAGCAGGACGTCCCCGGCTTCGTCCGGCTGCGCCTGGGCGGGGGCTCCACCTCCCTCGCGCTCTACCCGCGGGAGGCGGCGGCACAGGACGCCGGGGTCCCGGCGGAGGGATCCGGGTTCCGCGGCTGCTCGTTCCACTTCGTCACCGGCTCGCGCGACGAGGTGGACGACATCATGAGCGCGGCGGTGGCCGCGGGCGGCACCGCGGTCAAGGAGGCGACCGCGGCCGAGTGGGGCGGCTACGACGGCTACTTCAGCGACCCCGACGGGCATCTGTGGAAGGTCGCCACGCAGTCCTGACGCGCCGCGCACCACGGAGGGCCGGGCAGCCCCCGGCCCTCCGTCTGCTCAGCCGGTGTACGTGAAGGCGGGCCGAATGGCCGCCGGCGGAGGCTGAGTACGGCACGCGACGACCGCGGGCGGGCCGGAAGCGAACCGCACCGATCTCATTGACGTGCGCTTGCCGGCTCCCTAGCGTGCTGTCGCGATTCGAGGACGACCAAGCCGACGCAGCTCGACGCCGTTCGACGCCGCTTGATGGGGTGCGACGCCGTGCGGTGCGGTGCGAGGGGACGCGCGGGAGGCCGTCCGGGTCGAAGGCGGGTCGATTCCCCGTAGGCGCCGGTCCAGGGACGGTCAGCTTGAGCCTCATCGAACAGGAACAGCCCCTGCTCGACGCGTTGCGGCCGCGGGACCGGGCCGCCCTGCTGGCCCTGGGGGCCGCGCGGGCCTACGCGTCCGGCGAGGTGCTCCTGCCCGAGCGCGCCACCACCTCGTACGTCGTCGCGATCCTCGGCGGCTGGGCGGTGGTCTCCGTGGAGACCGAACGCGGCCAGCGGCTCATCCTCGCGCTGCGCGGCGCGGGCGAACTGGTCGGCGAACTCGCGGCCGTGGACCGGCGCCCGCGCAGCGCCACCGTCACGGCGCTCGGGCGCGTCGACGCCGTCGTGATCCCCGGGGACCGGTTCCGCGGCTTCCTCGGCTCCAGCCCCGCGGTCAGCGTGCTCGTGCTCCGGCAGCTCAGCTCCCGGCTGCGCAGCTCCGACGGCGAACGCCGCTCGCTGGCCTCGGAGAACGTGTTGCAGCGGCTCGCAGCCCGGCTCGTCGAGCTGGCCCACCGCGCCGGGCGCCGCAACCCCGACGGCAGCGTGACCATCGACCTGCCGCTGCCGCAGCACGACCTGGCCGCCTCGGTGGGCTCCACCCGGGAAGCCGTCGCCAAGGCGCTGCGGCTGCTGCGCGAGCAAGGCATCGTCCGCACCGCCACCAGGCGCCTGGTCGTCACCGACGCCGAACCGCTGCGGCTGCTCGCGCAGGACGGCCCCGCGGGGACGGGCCCGGTTGTGTAAACGGCTACATACACCGCGGCCGTCCCGGCTCATCCTGGTGGTGCCGCAGCGTCGTCGAGGGGGTTGCAGTGAGCAGTCACGAGGCCGTCCACCGGCTGGTGGTGAGCGCGGACGTCAAAGGCTCCGGGCGCCTCGGCCACCAGGCCAAGCTCCGGTCGCGCCGGGGGATGTACGAGGTCTTCGAGGCCGCCTTCGCCGCCGTGGGCGTGCGCGGCCAGGTGCATCTGGAGGACCGGGGCGACGGCGTGCTGGCCGCCCTCGCCCCGCAGGTGCCGCCCGCGGCCATGGTCGGGCTGTGGCTCGAAGAGGTCCACCAGGGGGTGCGCGAGCACAACGCGGGCGCGAGCGAGCCGCTGCGGCTGCGGATCGCGATGCACGGCGGCCCCGTCAGCCACGACGGCAGGGGCCTGGTGGGCCGGGCGGTCGACCTGACGTGCCGTCTGTGCGACAGCGAACCGGCCAGGGCGGTCCTGGACGCGGACGACGGCGTCGACGTGGTCTTCGTCGTCTCCGACGTCCTCTACCGCTCGGTGGTCGCCGAGGGCGGCAGGTTCGTGGAGCCCGAGCACTATCTGCCGCTGGCGGTCCGGGCCAAGGAGACCGACGAGGTCGCGTGGTTCCACGTGCCCCGCAGGACCCGGCCGCCCCTTCCCGCGCCCGCGCCGTCGCCCGCCGCGGCGCCGGATCCGGGCACAACTCCCGCGGGGCGGGCCGGAGTCGACGAGCCGAGGCAGTGGCCGACGAAGTACTGGATCAACGTCAACGGACACAACCAGGTCGTGGACGGCGCCGAGGTCCACGGCGACATCGTCGGCGTGCGCGTCACGCCCGACGACGGCAGCGCGGAAGGAGCCGGGCCGAAGTGAGCGACGACGGGGGAGGCGCCGGACCGCAGGGCGGCGGCGGAGGCAAGGCGGGCGGCGGCCCGGCGCACGGCGGCGGCGACAAGGCGGGGGGCGGCGGGCCGGGTCGCGCGAGCGGCGCCGGCGCCGCGGGCGCCGACGACGGCCGCAAGCACGGCGCGGCCCGCTCCGGCCCCCTTGGGGACCGGTCGGCGGCGGGCGCGTACGACGCCGTGCGACAGGCACGCGCCAACTTCGTCGACGTGAACGGGCGCAGCGCGATCCTCGACGGCACGCAGGGCGATGTGCACCTGGGCGACCACCACCACTACCACGACGCCCGGGCCGGAGTGCCCCGCCTGGTGTCCGGCACCGTGCCCCGCGACGAACTGCGGCGCCTGCGCCTCGTCTTCGAGGAGCCGCCCGGCTACGCGGACCTGCGCGGGTTCCTGGAGCGGCAGCGGCTGATCGCGCTGTGCGGCGACCCGGGCAGCGGGCGCGGCTACACGGCGCTCTCCCTGCTCGACGAGGTCACGCGCGGCCGCGTCGCGCGCATGGACCCGCGCACGGAACTGGACCGGATCAGCGAGCCGGACCTGGAGGAGGGCTGCGGCTACGTCGTGGAGATCACCGGGGAGGAGGCGATCACCGCGCCGCGGCGCCCGAAGGCCGACGAGCGGGACGCGGCGGACCGCAAGCCCCGATGGGAGCCCGCCCACCCCGCCGAACTGCACCTGGACCGGCTCAGCACCCTCCTCGACCGGCGCGGGGCGTACGCCATCCTCGTCGTCGGGGCCGGCGGATTCGCCGACGAACTGCTGCGCGGCCGCTACGGACAGCTCTTCCGCGCCCCATCGGCCGACGGCATGCTGCGCAAGCACCTCCTGGTCCTCCTCGGCCACACCGAGCAGGACCGCGTCGAGCGGGCCCTCGCCCTCGCGCGCGAGCCCCACGTGGTGCGAGCCATGGGGCTCGACCCGCTGCGACCCCACGAGGTGGAGTCCCTCGCCGGCCTCCTGGTCGGGCGCCTCAAGGACGAGACCTCCGAGGACGAACTCCTCGGCGAGCTGCGGACCTTCGCCCACCGGCAGGCCCGCACCTGGTTCGCCACCACGGGACGGGCCGTCCCGCGCCACCGCGACGCTGTGCCGACGGCGCTGCGGCAGGCGGCCTTCCGCACGGCGGTGGCCGTCTACAACGGCTCGCCCTACAGCGTGGCCGCCGAGGCGGCCGAGCAACTGGCCTGGGAATGGGCGCAGCTGACCGACCCCGAGGGGGAGCCGGGCCGCGCCCTGTTCGGCGACCACCGCCCGGCCCGGCTCGCCGCCGCGCGGGCCGAACTGTTCACCGGCGAGGTCACGTTCAACGGCAGGCACCTGGAGACCCGCAAGGTGCGGCTCCAGGGCAGCGCGCTCGCCCGGGCGGTCCTGGCACACGTCTGGGAGGACTACCACAACGCGCGCAGGCCGCTGTGCCTGTGGCTGCGCACCCAGTGCGACGACGCCAGGCCGGCCGTATGGGTGCCCGCGGCCATCACCGCGGGGGCGCTGTGCGCGCTGGAGTACTTCTACGCCCTGGAGGAGATCGTCCTGCCGATGGCCTCCAGCGACTCCGTCCAGCAGCGCCTCGCCGCCGCCACCGTCCTCGCCCAGGCGGCGGCCCTCAGCGAGCCGGTACGCCCGGTCGTGCGGGACACCGTGCGGGAGTGGGCGCGCGCCGACGACGAGGCGCGGCTCAGCACGGCGGCCCTCGTGCACGGCTTCGGCACCGTGGAGAGGTCCGTGCCCGCCTCCCTGGACGAACTGGGCCGCCTTGCGAGCCGGGAGGACTGGGACCTGCTCGTGCACGCCTCCTTCAGCGCGGGACGGCTGCTCGCGGGCGCCGAGCCGGAGACGGTGCTGCGGCGGCTCGGCGCCTGGATGGGCGACCGCCGCACCAACCGCAGGGACCTGGCCCTGCTCACCGTGGACCGCCTCGTCTGGCAGCGCGCCGCGCACCTGTGGGGCCTGGAGGAGAACCCCGCGCTCAGGGAGCACACCGACTGGCCGCTCGCCGCCGCGCTCCTCACCGCGTCCCCGCGCCACACCGGGATGCTGGCGGACCTGGTGTGGTCGGGCCTCGACACCGCCCGCTGGCGGCAGGACGTGCAGTGGTCGCTGTGCGAGTGGATACGGCGCGCCGACGACGACCCCCGGCTCCTGGACGTCCTGTGCGACTTCCTTCCCCGCCTGGTGAGCGGCCCGGGCGACGCCGAGCGCCTGCACAACCTCGTACGGGGCCTGGAGCGGGACCCCGACGAATCCGTGGCGCCCGCCACCGTACGCAGGCTGCGCGCCGCGATCGACGGGCGGCCCGACGTGGTCGTCCAGCCGGGAACACCCGGTCCACGAACCGAGGAGACGGAGTGAGATGAACACGCAGAACCCGCCGCACGCCCTTGTGCCCGCCCCCGCGGCACGGCCCATGACGCCCCCGCGCTTCGGTGACGCCCCGATACGGGCGGTGGCGCCGCCCCCGCCGCGCTCCCCGGACCCGGGCCCATGGCACTCGCCCGCCGAACGCCCCGCCGCCGCCCAGGAGTTGGCGGGACCCTTCCTGCGCGAGTACCGCCCGGACTGGCCCTACCGGCACCGCAGCGCCCAGGTCGCGGTCGTGCTCTACTACCGCGGGCGACCGCCCCGGACGGTGGGGCCGGAGGGCGAGGAGAAGTTCCTGCTGCGCTGGTTCGCCCGGCCCTACACCGCGTTCGAGCTGCAACTGGGCTGGCACACGGGCTCGTTCAAGGTCGAGCTGCCCGCGGCGGAGCACGGCAGGTCCTTCCCCGCGGAGGTGCGCGTGCGCTGGCGGGTGAGCGACCCCTACCTGGTGGCGAGGAGCCAGGTCACCGACGTCGCCGCGCTGCTCGTGCCGGAGCTGGAGCAGCGGCTGCGCGACGTGTCCCGCGGCTACTCCATCAACCGGGCGGAGGAGGCCCGCGACGCCGTGCACGCGGCGCTGGCGGAGGAGCGGCTCGGCGGCCGGTTCGGCCTGGAGATGGACGTCTTCGTGACCATCTCCTGGGACAAGCTCGTCCAGGACCACGGCAGGAGCCTCGGCCGGGTGCTGCACCAGACCGACCTGGAACGGCTCAACCAGGAGCTGCGCCAGCTCAGGGACGACAACCAGCGGGAACTCATCCGGCAGTGGGCCGCCGACTTCCAGCGGGCCATCGAGCGCGGTGACCACGCCGTGATGGCGCAGATGATGGCGCGCAACCCCAAGGACCTGGGCGAGATCCGGCAGCTGTTCCGCAAGGAGCAGCGCGAGGAGCGCCAGGACGGCATGGAGCTGATGTCCCGCCTGATCGAGGGCGGCCTCCTGGAGCGCTGGGAACTCGGCGACCAGGCCATGGTGGTCGTGGAGTTCCTGCGGTCGAGCGCGCGCCACGTCCTGACCGAACCGGCGCCGGGCGGCGGCGAGGCCCGGCGCACCCGCTTCTGGGAGAAGGCGGACGACGCGCCGGGCGGCGACCCCTCCGGGACGCGCACCGACGGCCCGGACGAGCGGGCGCCCCGGTGACCGAGCAGGCACAGCAGGCACAGCAGGCGCCGGACGGCGGCACCGGGACCGGCTCGGACGGCGGCACCGGGCCCGGCTCCGGCACCGGTACGGGCACGCGCACCGCGCCCCACCGCAGGGCCGCGGTGCGCGGCGCCGCGGTGTCGCCGCTGTCCGAGCCGGGCTGCCGGTTCGTCGCGGAGCGGCTGCTCACCACCGCGCGCGAGGAGGTCACACGGGCCGACACCAAGGCCTCGATCCTGCTCTCGGGCGCGGTGGCGCTGCCCGCGCTCGTCGTGTCGGCCGACCCCGGAGGGTTCGGCTCCGGACTGGTGGGCGTGGCCGGGGCGGCGCTGTGGCTGGCCGGGATCGTGATGCTGACCCTGGTCGTCCTGCCGCGGACGAGGCCGGGCGGCGGGCCCGGGGCGCCCGGGGCCGGCCCTTCGGTGGCCGCGCTCCACCGCGGGGCCGAC
Source organism: Streptomyces sp. NPDC045778 (assembly GCF_056431945.1). Taxonomy (NCBI): domain Bacteria; kingdom Bacillati; phylum Actinomycetota; class Actinomycetes; order Kitasatosporales; family Streptomycetaceae; genus Streptomyces; species Streptomyces sp. NPDC045778. The sequence continues at coordinate 28,325 of NZ_JBWKJZ010000004.1, read as the reverse complement.
CCCGGCGATGTGGCGGCGGCGGTCCTCGCCGCGGGGCGCGACCCCGGCGGCTGGCTCCTGGAGCAGTCGTGCGCCCTGGGGGCCATCCTGACGGTCAAGTACCGGTGGCTGCGGTGGGCCGTGGGCTGCCTCGTGGCGGGCGGGACGGCCGTGGCGGCCACGGCGCTCGGCTGACGCCACCGGCCCGCCCCGGGCCGCTGTGACGAACCCCATGCAGGGGCCGAGGAGCGTGGGGTTAGCATATGAGCGCCGCCTAGCTCGAAAGATACTCCTGTGACTGTCAATGACGACTCGTTCACCAATTGGAAGCACCGCGAGGAAACCGCGGAGTCGATGATCCCGCTCATCGGGAAGCTGCACCGCGAGCAGGACGTCACGGTCCTGCTGCACAGCCGCTCCCTGGTGAACAAGTCGGTGGTCAGCATCCTCAAGACCCACCGATTCGCCCGGCAGATAGCCGGTGAGGAGCTCTCGGTCACCGAGACGCTGCCGTATCTGCGGGCCCTCACCACGCTCGACCTCGGTCCCTCGCAGATCGACATCGGCATGCTCGCCGCGACGCACAAGGCCGACGACCGCGGTCTCTCGGTGGAGGAGTTCACCGCCGAGGCCGTCGCCGGGGCCACGGGCGCGAACAAGATCGAGTGCCGCAAGGGCCGCGACGTCGTCCTGTACGGCTTCGGTCGCATCGGCCGCCTCGTGGCCCGCCTGCTGATCGAGAAGGCGGGGTCCGGGAACGGGCTTCGGCTGCGGGCCATCGTGGTGCGACCGGGTGGCGGGCGGGCCGCGGACGATCTCGTGAAGCGCGCCTCGCTGCTGCGGCGCGACTCCATCCACGGCCAGTTCCAGGGCACGATCACCGTCGACGAGGCGAACAGCACGATCATCGCCAACGGCAACGAGATCAAGGTGATCTACGCCGGCGACCCCTCGGAGGTCGACTACACGGCGTACGGCATCAAGGACGCCATCCTCATCGACAACACCGGCAAGTGGCGCGACCGCGAGGGCCTGTCGCAGCACCTGCGCCCGGGCATCGACAAGGTCGTCCTGACCGCGCCCGGCAAGGGTGACGTGCCGAACATCGTGCACGGCGTCAACCACGACACGATCAAGCCGGACGAGCAGATCCTGTCCTGCGCCTCCTGCACCACCAACGCGATCGTCCCGCCGCTGAAGGCGATGGCCGACGAATACGGCGTGCTGCGCGGCCACGTGGAGACCGTCCACTCGTTCACCAACGACCAGAACCTCCTGGACAACTACCACAAGGCCGACCGCCGCGGCCGCTCCGCGCCGCTCAACATGGTCATCACCGAGACCGGCGCCGCCTCGGCCGTCGCCAAGGCGCTGCCCGACCTCAAGGCGCCCATCACCGGCAGCTCGATCCGCGTCCCGGTGCCGGACGTCTCGATCGCGATCCTCAGCCTCCGGCTCGGCCGCGAGACCACCCGCGAGGAGGTCCTCGACCATCTGCGCGAGGTGTCCCTGACCTCGCCGCTGCGCCGCCAGATCGACTTCACCAGCGCGCCCGACGCGGTCTCCAACGACTTCATCGGCTCGCGGCACGCCTCGATCGTCGACGCGGGCGCCACCAAGGTCGACGGCGACAACGCGATCCTCTACCTCTGGTACGACAACGAGTTCGGCTACTCCTGCCAGGTCATCCGCGTCGTCCAGTACGTCTCCGGGGTGGAGTACCCGACCTACCCGGCCCCGGCGGTCTGACCCGCCGGACGCACGAGAAAGGCCCCGCCGCGACGGGGGAGCGCGGCGGGGCCCACACGTCTGGTACCCGGTGACGTCGGGGCCATGCCAACGGATGTCCCCCTTCGTGGAACAGGTTCCACTCCTCCCTATCCGGAGTACGCCGCTCCGCCCGCTGCCCCCTCTGCCGCGGTGGGGGATCCGGCTGCCCCCGGCGGCCCCGCGTGGGGTGCCACCGCGTACCGGTGCACCGGCGGCAGGCCGGGCAGGACCCCCGGCCACACCGTGTCCAGGACGTGCGCGCTCGGGGTGAACAGGGCCGCGCCGAGCCGCGGGAGCGCGCTCACCTCGTGCCACTCCCAGCGGTGGACGAGCAGGGGCTCGGTCACGGTGGGCGTGCCGGTGACGCGGGTGACGTGGACGGCCGCCGTCAGGCGGGGCATGCCGTGGGCGGCGTCCATGAGGACCGCGAGGACCCGGGCGTCGGCGGGCGCGGCCGTCAGGCCCGTCTCCTCGCGCAGCTCGCGCACCGCGGCCTCCGCGAACGACTCGCCCGGGTCGGGCTTGCCGCCGGGCAGCTCCCAGGGCCCGCTGCGCGCGTGCCCGAGCAGCACCCGGCCCCGCCTGTCCGTGACGACGACGCCCGCGCCGATGAGCGCGTGCGCGGTGGGGCGGCGGCTGTCGGCGTAGGTGAGCGGCGGTGTCGCCGTCGCCCGGGTCGTGCCGCTGTGTGTGTCCCACCCGTCTTCCTCCCGGTCCTTCCCGTTCCTTGAGCCGTGCCGTGTCGATCATCCCGGCCGGGGCCGCCGCGTCCAAGAGCCTGTGGATGTCCGGTTATGGCTCTAGGAGAAGCTGTGGAGGAAGTGAAGAATCCTCGATCGACCGGCATCTCAAGGGCCCCGCTCCGCACCAGCCGTGCTCCGCATCAGCCATGAGGAGAAGCCTTGCGTTCGATCAAGCTGTCCCTGCGCTCCGTATGCCTCGCCGCGGCCGCCGTCGCACTCGCGGCGGGCACCGTGACCCCGGCGGCCGCCGCGCCGTCCGACGCCCGGAACACCAAGGCCATGACGTGGACCTTCCTCGCCGACGGACCTGACGGCACCGTGCGCGTGGGCGGCGGCCCGCTGAGCAATCCGTACCAGGGCGACACCGCCACCACCACGGCGCTGCCCGTGCTCTGTCTGAAGGTCGACGGCAGCCCCACGCCCGCGGGCATCACGCCCGACTTCTACGCGGGCTGGGCCAAGGGCACCGTCGCCGCCACCAACCCCATCCGCGGCACCCGCCTGACCAGCCTCGCGGCGGCCGACGGGCTGTGCGCGAACACCTTCGGCACCGGCTGGCGCATGGCCGAGTTCCACGACGGCAAGTACGGCCCGAACCTGTCGAGTTCGGGCGGCTGGAGCTTCTGGGCGTACGGGGACGTGCCCGTCGGGACCCGCTTCTGGACGTACATCAACGACCAGCCCGCCAACCCCTGGAGCTGAGCGGCACCGCGGAACGCCGGAGCGGGCGGCCCCCCGTGGGAGCCGCCCGCCCTGTGCGCCGCGCCGTGCTTATCCGGCGTCGCGCACCCGGCCGGTGAACACCGGGCCCCGGTGCTGGTTCCAGTTCTCGTCGTACGTGTACAGCCGCAGCCGCACCGACTCCTGGCCCTCGCGGATCCGGTCCTTCACGGTGGGGATGCTCACGTCCGCGGTGCGCTTGCCCGCCTCGACCTCCACCGAGAGGTACGGATCCGACGTCACCTTCGACAGGGCCCGTACCGGGGTGGGCTTGCTGTCGAACTCCCGCTTGAGCCAGGCCTTGTCGACGTCCTTGGTGGACAGCTCCTTGCCACCGCTGACGCGCTCGAAGCGGAACGCCACGTACGTCTCGACGCCGGCGGCCTCGGACAGCGAGACGCGCCACTTGAGCGGCTTGCCCTCGGCGACCTTGGCCGCGACCGGCTTGACGCTGACCTTGGGCATCGGGTCGTCCTCACGGACGTAGACCCCGCCGTGGTACGAGCCGACGACCGCGCCGCTGATCGTCTTGGCGAACACGTCCTGGGAACTCGGGCCGCCGTAGGTCTTGTTGCCCTTGACCTTGAACGGCACGCCGATGGACGTGTCGCCGGGGCGCACCGTGACCGTCTTGGCGACGAACTTGTCCGCGTCCGGGCCCGGTACGAACAGCCGCACCTTGCCGTTGCCGTCACCGGTCACCCGCACCGGAGCGCGGTAGGTGCGGACGCCGGAGTCGCCCTCGTCGACCCGCAGCTGTCCGACGTCGACGCGCGCGAGCTTGGACGGGCGCGCCTCGGCGGTGCCGGGGCGCCAGCCCCAGGCGTCCATCAGCCACGCCTTGCCGGAGCGGGTGCGCGAGGTCAGCTCGAGGGACGAGATCTGCTTCAGGTCGAGCCCGGCGCGCGCGGCGGCCTTGAGCGGAACCCGCAGCTCCTGGCCCCAGTACGTGGCCATGTAGCGGGTGCCCGGCAGCCCGTCGGCGCGGACCTGGCCGAGCTTCGCCCGGTGGCCCGAGGCGTCGACGGCCGTCACGTCCAGCTTGGTGCCCTTGGTGTTCGGCGGCACGATCACCCGAAGGGCGAGCGACTCGGAGCCCTCGAGGGAGACCGGGCGCGCGTTCTTGACGGACATCGTGGAGCCCGTGCGGGACCAGCCCATCGCGAGGGCGTACCGACCGGGGTCGGGGGACACCTCGAAGCCCGCGAAGTGCGGGGACTGGCCCTTGGAGCCGCGCTTGAGGCAGCCCTTGGCCCCGGACGAGGTCTGGTCGCACAGCGTGCCACCGGTCACCGCGAGCGAGCGGCCCGGGACGACGGCCGGAGTGCGCTGCCCGCCGACGGCGTGGGTGAGGACGCGGGCCGGGTTCGCCGAGGGCGCGCCCTTGCCCGAGCCGTCGAGGAGCGGACGCGCCTCGTCGTCGCCCTCGACGAAGAGCCGGGCGGCGGCGGCGATGTAGGTGGAGCCCGCCTTCTGCTGCTGCTTGGCCTTCAGCCGGGGGCCGTGGCCCGGCGAGCACACCGGGTCGGGGCGCGGACCTGTGGAGAAGTCGTCGTCGGCGGGCGCCTGCGCCTGCCCCGGCGTCCACTCGGTGTTGAAGAAGTTGTGGTTGGCGCCGACCATGTACACCGAGCTGTGCAGCGCGGAGCCGTTGCCCACGCCCCGGGTGTTGTCCGCGTAGAGCTGGCCCTGGAGGTCGGAGACGTCGCCGTCGCAGCCCGGCAGGAGCGTCATCGACGGCACGTCCGGGTCCGGGTTCTGGCCGAAGATCGTGGGGCCGATGAGGACCGTGCCGCGGATCTGCCAGCGGGCCTTGTGCGGGTAGCCGTCCTCGGTGGCGGGCGGCTGGTAACGGCTGTCGAAGGCAGCGCGGTTGACGCCCTCGCCGCCCCGGGAGTGCCCGACCAGCATGACGCGGTCCAGGTCGACCGGCGCGGTCCCGCGGACGGCGCCGGGCGCCTTCGACGGGTCGGCGGCCCAGTCGGCGAAGCGGCCGAGGTGCTGGCGCACGAGCGACGAGCGGGCCTGCGCGCCGCCGTCGGGGGCGACGTCGTCCTGGCCGTTGATGCCGTTGGCCGAGATCGAGACGGTCACATAGCCCTGCGAGGCCAGCAGCTTCTGGTCGTGCAGATAGCCCTGGTAGCTCGGGATCGGCTTCCAGCCGGACTTGCAGGGCCAGCTGCCGTCCGCCTGGTCGCCCTTGTAGCAGGTGCCGTGGCGGCCGTGCAGGAACAGGGCCAGGGGCCGCTTCCCCGGAGCGTCGACGGGGCCCACGACCGTGGCCCGCATCTCCACCTTCTTGGGGAAGCCGGGCAGCTTGACCGACTCCAGGTCGTACTCGCCCTTGACGGTGCGGTACTGGCCCGGCTTGCCGGGGTCGACCCCGCCCGCGGGCAGCTGGGCGGGGGCGGGCGCCGGGTCGCGCGGTGGCGCGGCCGGCTCGGGCTTGTCGAGGCGGCGGCCGCCCGCGAGCGCCTGGAGGTCACCCAGGGCGTCCTTGGCGGTGACGCCGTCGTCGTCGAGCTTCAGCCGGAACGTCCGCTGGTCGTCGGTGGCCGTGGGCCTGCCGAGCAGCCGGTCGCCCGCGTAGAACTCCACCCGGGCGTCGCCCATCGGGACCGGCTTCGGCGCGCGCCACACCAGGTGCTGCTCGGCGCCGTCGCCGGTGAGTTCCCAGCCCGGCGGCAGCCGGTCCCCGGGTCTGTCCGCCTGACCGGGCGATATGAGGTCGTCGGAACGCTGCGCGCGCGGCTGGTCCGGCGACGCGAACGCGAGCTCCGGCAAGCCCACCGCCAGTGCGAGTGCCGTGAACGTGGCAGTCGCCAAGCGCGGGACACGGATCAAGACAGTCCTCCTTGTCACTTGCTCCCCCGAGAGCCCTCACGTCACAGGGCTCCTCCGGACCAGGAGAGGGCAACGGGGGCCGCGGGGTTGCCTCGTGGGAGTGGTGATTCGTACAAGATGAGGCGGATTCCAGGCGGATATCGATAGAGATCGGACAAAATTGGTCAAGTCGCGGCTGTCGTGCGCCCGTCCACGGCTGCCAGCTCGTCCGCCGTCCGTCCTGCGGGAGTCCAGTCGACGCGCAGCGCGCAGCAGGACACGAGCAGGGCCGAGACCGCCACGGCCGCCATGCCCCAGGCCAGGCTGCTGCCACCGGCGACGAAGCCGATGACCGGGGGGCCTGCCAGCAGGCCCGTCGTGCCCATCGCGGCGACCAGGGCGAGGGCCCGCGAGCCTTGCCGGGCGGCGGCGACGTACACGCACGGGGTGACGGCCGCGAGGCCGAGTCCCATGCAGGCGAAGCCGATGAGGGCCGGTACGACGCCGCCCGCGAGCAGGGCGAAGGCGAGCCCCGCGGCGGCGAGCACACTGCCCGCGCGCACCACGCGGCCGTCGCCCCAGCGGGTGCGCAAGCCGTCGGCGCAGAGGCGGGCGAGCACCATCATCACGGACACCACGGCGATGCCGAGCGGGGCGACACGGGACGAGGCGTCGGCGACGTCCTTGAGGTACAGCGCCGACCAGTCGTTCATCGCGCCTTCCGCCACGGTGCCGAAGACCATGGCGAACCCCAGCCAGAGCGTGACGGCGGCGGGCAGGGCGAAGCCGCGCCGCTTCTTCTCCCGGGGCGCCTCGGTCGGCTGATCCTCCGTCAGGAGCCGTGGGTCCGCGTACATCGCGAGCAGCGTGACCAGGAGCGCGGCCACGCCGAAGTGCGCGGCCACGGACGACGTCAGGGCGCTCATGCCGGAGGCGAGCAGGGCCGCACCGAGCGAGCCCGCGCTGAACGTGGCGTGCAGCTTGGCCATGGCGGTGCGCCCGTGGCGCGCTTCGAGCGCGGCGCCCTGCGCGTTCATGGCGACGTTGAGACAGCCGACCCCCACGCCGTCGGCGCACATGACGAGCAGGGCCATCGGATAGTTCGGCGCCGCGGCCAGGGCGAGCAGGAGCAGGCCGAGGAAGACGGCGGAGACGAAAGCCAGGCGCCGCGACCCCCACCGCCGGGTGAGCACGGCGACCAGCGGGAAGGACACCGCGGCGCCCACCCCGCAGGCCATGAGGAGCAGACCGAGTTCGGCCTCGCTCAGATCGAGCCGGGCCTTGAGCGCGGGCAGCCGCGCGGCCCACGTGGCGTACTGGAAGCCGAGGGCGCAGAACAACGCCGCGATGGCGATCTGTGTCCGGCGAAAGTCATCGCGAACACGCGACATGTGCATCAGCCTTCTCGTCGTTCGGATGGAGCCCGAAGAGTGGTGACCGGCAGCGCCTTCGACATGTAGAGCGCGTCGGTGCCGTAGCTGTCCGGGAGCGGGACCTCCGCGTGTGCGGCGAAGCCGTGCGCCGACCAGAAGGTGTGACTGCCGCCGACGGCGACCAGCGAGATCCGCTCGTACCGCAAGGAGCGCGCGGTCGCCGAGAGATGGCGCAGCAGGCGCCGGGCGAGCCCGCCGCCGCGCAGGCGCTCGGTGATGACCAGGTCGTGCAGGTGCAGATTGCGGGAGGGGAAGGCGGACGCCTCGCCCAGGCTCAGGTCGGGGCACTGGAAGAGGGGGTAGGGCAGCGCGAGCACATAGCCCGCGGCTCCCCGGCCGCCGGCCAGGACGAAGCAGGTGCCGGGTGAGGACGCGGCCCGGGACTGGAGAGCCGCCCGCCCCTCGGAGAGGCCGAGGGGCGTGTACACCGAGGCCTCCAGGGCGGCGATGTCGTCCCAGTCGGCGTCGTCGATGGGCCGTATCCGCAGGTCGGTGCTCACTCGCCGCACCTGCCCGCCGCCGAGCCCGCCAGGGCCTCGCGCTCGCCGCGGATCCAGGTGTGCGGCAGCGGCCGGAAGCCGTTGAAGCCCTGCGTGGTGTAACTCGTGGCGTACGCGCCGGTGGAGAGCACCCAGACGGGGTCGCCCGACGCGGCCTGCCGCGGCACCTGGACCAGGCCGCGCTCGTGGCCGTACGCGTCGTCGCTGTCGCAGGTGGGCCCCGCGATCACGGCGGGGACGCGGTCCGCGCCGCGGTGGGTGGGGAAGACGAGGGCGTACTGGAGCGCGTCCATCTCGTACAGGCCGTTGAACTTGCCGCAGCTCAGGTACAGCCAGTGCCGGCGTTCCCCCGTGCCCTGGCGGCGGGTGGAGAGCCGGGACACGTGGGCCCGCACCGCGCCGTGGTCGGCGACCAGGTGGCGGCCCGGCTCGATGACGAAGTCCAGAGGGGTCGGCGACACGGCCCTGAGCCGTCGCATGCCCTCCCGGATCACCGCGAAGATCTTGTCGAGGGGCGGTTCGAGGGGGGTGCCGTGGCGGTCGCGGTAGCCGAGGGCGGGCAGCCCGCCGCCCAGGTTGACGTGGTCCAGGTGGATGCCGCGCGGCCGCAGGGCCGCGATCACGTCGGCCATGCGCTCCAGGGCGCCGTGCCAGGCCCCGGCCGTCATCTGCTGGGAGCCGACGTGCACGGACAGGCCCGCCGGGGTCAGGCCCGCGTCCCGCGCCGTCTCCAGGACGCGCAGCGCGTCGGCGGGCGAGCAGCCGAACTTGTGGCTCAGGCCCCACAGCGCCCCCTCACCGTCGGTGGCGAGGCGGCAGAAGACGCGGGCGCCGGGGGCCAGCGCCGCGATCGCGAGGACGTCCTCCACGCTGTCCGTGGCGAAGTCCCTGATGCCCAGGCGGTGGGCCTCGGCGATGTTCCGGTCGGACTTGACGGTGTTGCCGTAGTGGACCCGGTCGGCCGGTACGCCGGTCGCGAGGGCCTGGGCGATCTCGTGGGGGCTCGCCGCGTCGAAGCCCGCGCCCTGCCGGGCCAGGCCGGTGAGGACCTCGTCCAGCGGGCAGGCCTTCATCGCGAACCGGACGGACACGCCCGGCAGTTCGTGCCGCAGCGAGGCGTACCGCTCCGCGATGCCCGGCAGGTCGAAGACGAGCTGGTCCTCGGCCGCGGCCTCCAGGGCGGCGCGCAGCCGTGGGGTGACGTACGTGGTGTTCATGTCGATGCTCCGCCCCTCGCTAGCGGTCCAGCTCGGGGGCGTGCCCGTCGAGGCGCGGGACGCCCGTCGACGCGCTCGCCCGCACCAGGGCGGCCCAGTCCTCGATGAGCAGCGCGAAGTCCTCCATGTCCTGGCGCGCCTCGTCGATCAGGCGGGCGCGGCGGGCGGGCAGCGTGGCGGCGAACTCGGCGTACCGGCCGCCGAGCTTGCGGTACGAGCGTTCGATGACGTCGAGGCGGGCCTCGTTCTCGGCCGTGTCGAGGCGGGTGCTCGCCCGCACGAGAGCGGCCACGCGGTCCGCCCGGAGCCCGTGCCGGCCGTCGAGGAGCGCCGCTCCCGCCCGGGCAAGCCCTGCGTAGACGTGGTTGAGGTGGAGCATGGACAGGAAGAACTTCGTGAACCGCGTCTGGTACGCGAGGAAGCCGGGGTCGGTGCGCCGCTCGCCGGTGTAGAAGTTCACGATGTTGCGGTTGTGCAGGACGCCCGGCAGCGTGCTGTGGTGGACGACGTGCAGGAGGAAGTAGTCGCTGCCGATGGTGTTGGTGGCCGGGGGCAGCGGCACGCGCTCGTGCACCCGGTGGAAGCTGATGTTGCACATGTCCACCCGCATGGGGTCGACGAGGGTGAGGACCGCGTGGTCCTCGGTGAACGGCGCGGTGCCCGCGCCCATGAAGGACTCCTCGACGAGGGCGCGCTTGTCGTCCTGGGACCAGTCGGCGGGGGCCCAGAGACTGACGACGTCGTGGTAAACCGAGGGGTCGAGGTCGCGGATCTCGCTGATGTCGACGGACAGTTCACCGATGAAGGAGCCGCCCACGAGGGACACCGGCTTGTCCGCGTGCGCCGGGGCGAGCGCGGTCTCGGTGACGCCGGATGCGGCGTCGCCCGAGCGCTTGCCGAGCGACGTCAGCTCGTGGTCGACGGGGAACACGGGGGTGCCGTCCAGGACTTGGTAGCTGCTGTCGGAGTCCCTGCGGTGCACGGAGGAGCAGCCGAGGGCGCTCGCGATGAGGAAGGCCCGGTTGGTGCAGGCGCCGTACGACGGCTCGGCGGGCAGCATCAGGTCCAGGAGCAGCTCGGGCTTCGGCAGGCCGGACCGCTGGATCACCTGGCGCAGGAACAGGCGCTGGGCGGCCTCGCCGAGGTGGTGGACGACGACGTTGGGCGTGCCGATGAGGGTGCGTGCGGCCCGCGAGTGCTCGGCGAACGCGGCCGGTTCCGCGGAGTCGAGGATCAGCAGGTGCACCTCGACGTCGAAGCGCGCGGCGGCGTGGGCGGCCTCCCGGCCGAGCGCCGCCACCATGGGGGCGCAGGCGCGGTCGGTGGGCAGGGTGAGGCAGATCTTGCGCATGTCCGCTCCCCGCCTCACCGGTGGCCGCCGGTGCCGTGCCAGGGCGTGAGCCCCAGGAGCTTCTCGCCGAGGCCGGTGAGCGTGGCGGTGCCGTAGCGCTCGGACTCGGGCCGGCGGGCGTCGCCGAGCAGTGTCGCGTTCCAGTCCGGGGTGCTCAGGTGCCGCCAGGACTCGACGCGGGACTTCCGCAGCGCGTGGTGTTCCTCAAGGGCGGGCATCATCGACAGGTACTGCACCGCCCGGACCCCGTCGGCGGAGGTGTTGGGCGCCACGCCGTGGGCCAGCATGCCGTTCCAGATCAGCAGGTCGCCGGCCTTCAGCTCGGGCCGGATCACCGGGAACAGCGCGCGGTCGGCGTCCGGCCGCACCGGGTCGCGGTCGGCGGGCTGGTCGAGCCGCCAGCGGTCGAAGTGGCGGAACAGCTCGGGCGAGCACTGGAAGCCGCCCAGGCCGGCCTCGGTGTCGTGGAGGGCGATGATGCCCTGGACGCGCTGCGGCAGCACGCTGAGCGTGGAGTCGACGTCCCAGTGCAGCTCGATGTCGAAGCCCGTGTCCGTGGGCGCGATCAGAGAGCGGGAGCGGTTCTTGACGTTGGGCGGGTTGAGGTTCAGCCGGTCGAGCGTCACCCACAGCTCCTCGCAGTCCCACACGTCGACGAAGGCGTCGTAGACGCGCCGGGTCTGGCGGCTGTCCCAGATCAGCTGATGGTGGTAGGCCTCGACGAAGCCGTAGACGTACAGGTCCCGGTCGAGGTCGCTGCGGAACTCCCGCTCCTCGTACCAGGTCTCGGGACGGCCCCGGTCCAGGCCCTGGAACTCCCAGGTGAAGTCGAGGAGCCGGCGCGCGGCCCCGGCGGATATCGCCTCCTCGACCACGACGTAGCCGTACGTCTGCCAGAAGGCGTGGTGCTCCTCGGACAGGACGCGCAGCGGGAGGGACTTGCGGATGTCCTTCAGGGGCGTCGGGGCGAGGTACGTCTCGCCGTCGGCGCTGAAGTACGGGGTCGGCGAGGCGGCGCGGTGCAAGTGGGCGGCGGGTGCGGGCATGCGCGTACTCCTGGCGTGGTGAGGGGGCGGGCGGGCAGGAGCGACCGCGGCTTCGTGGTTCCGGGCGTGGGGGAGCCTCGGGCGGAGGCGGTTCGGAAACGGGGAAGCGCTGTCGCCGACGCGGCGAGGGGGACGGCGATGTTCCTCTGGCCGTGAGGGAAGGGGCCGGGCGCGGCGCGCCCCGGCGGGTCGGTTCGAGCGACGGTGGTGGCGTGGCGGGACGGCGGCCCGACGCGGGGCCGCAAAGGACTAGACCAGCTCTTGGGTGCTCCAAAGATGGACTAGGCCACCGGTGGAGTCAAGACCCGTCCCCAGGGGCTGTGTTGGTGTGACCGGCTGCTCACCTGACGTCCGCAATGGCGGCGTCTGTACTGGTCAGCGGCGTGCGGGAGGGATTCCCGCACGCCGCTCGCGCGCCTGGTGCGCGGCGTTGCACGGGCGCGGCTGAGTGCTTCGTATCGGCACGTGTCGGCACGTGTGAGTAGGCCGCCGTGGCGGCGGAACTACGCTCACGCGGCCCCGGCGAGCACCTCCGCGACCGCGATCCCGGACACCCGCGTGGCGCCGTAGGTGGTCAGATAGGCGGCGCCGACCCGGTCGCCCGCGGGCACGCCCATCTCGACGACGACGGCGTCGGGGCGGCTGTTCACCAGGTCCGTGAGCGCCTTGGCCATCCAGGGGTGCCGGGCCGCGTCCCGGACCACCACGACCAGCTCCCGGCCGCCGGCGGGGGCGAGGGCGACGCGGTCGAGCAGGTCGGCCGCGCGGGTGAGTTCGGCCTCCCCGACGCGCACGGACGTGGTGCCGGGGCGCAGCGCGCGCAGCGGCTCGGCCACGCCCCAGGGGGTCGCGCCGTCGACGGCGAGGCTCATCGCCGGGGACAGCTCGACGACGTGCGGGGCGGCGGCCAGGGGCAGCCTGGCGGCGGACTCGCCGTGGACGCGGACCGCGCGCCGCGCCGCGACCAGGCCGATGTCGGAGGCGTCGGCGGCCGGGGCGGCCTCCCGGGCGAGACCGGCCGACCAGGCGGCGAACTCCCGTACGCGGGCGGCCGCTTCGGTCAGGCGTTCCTCGGGCAGCGTGCCGTCGAGCACCGCCCGCACCAGGGCGTCGCGCAGGTCGTCGGCCGTGGACTGCTCGGCGCTCTCGCCGCCGACGCACACCGCGTCCACGCCCGCGGTGACCGCGCGGACGGTGGCGCCCGCGATGCCGTAGGGGCCGGACACGGCGCTCATCTCGATGCCGTCGGTGACGACGAGCCCGGTGAAGCCCAACTGGCCGCGCAGCACGTCACCGAGGATCGCGGGGCTGAGGGTCGCGGGCAGCTCGGGGTCGTACGCGGGCACCAGCATGTGGGCGGTCATGACGGCCCGTACACCCGACTCCATCGCGGCGGTGAACGGCGGCAGGGCCGTCCGCGCGATGTCCTCGGCGTCGGCGGTGAACCGCGGCAGGCCGTGGTGCGAGTCGACGTTGGTGTCGCCGTGGCCGGGGAAGTGCTTGGCGCAGGCGGCGACCCCCGCGGACTGGAGCCCCCGGATCCAGGCGGCCGTGTGCCGGGAGACGACGTCGGTGCGGGCGCCGAAGGAGCGCACCCCGATGACGGGGTTCATCGGGTTGGAGTTGACGTCGGCGCTCGGCGCGAAGTCGAGGGACACCCCGATCTCGCGGAGCTGGCGGCCGATGTCGCGTGCGACGCGCTCGGTCAGGTCGGGGTCGTCGATGGCGCCGAGGGCGAGGTTGCCGGGCCAGGAGGCGCCGGTGCGCGCGGCGATGCGGGTCACGTCGCCCGCCTCCTCGTCGATGGCCACGATCAGGTCGGGGTTCTCGGCGCGCAGCGCGGCGGTGAGCGCGGCGACCTGCTCCGGGCTCTCGATGTTGCGCCCGAACAACACCACGGAGGCCAGCCCGTCGGCGATCCTGCGCCGCACCCAGTCCGGCGCGGTCGTGCCCACGAACCCCGGCTGGAGGACGGAGTTGGCAAGGCGGGTGAGGTGGGGGTGACGGGAGCTTGCCATGGGAGACCTCCACAGGGGCGCGCGACGGGCAGTGCGGTCGGGATCGGTTGACCGCGGCGAAGCGGGCGACCGTGCCGGATGTTGGCCTATACCAATCCGGGGTGTCAAGGAGTCCCGTTGCGGCGGTATGGCCTTAAATGCCCTGGGTGAAGGGCGAGTTCATGCCATCCGGCGGGGTCCCGCCCACCCGGCGGCGATTCGCGAAGGCGTACACGGGGAACCGGTCGGCCGCCGCTCGTGCCGCCCCGGCGGTCCGCGGTGCCGGGGCCGAGGGCCCTCGGAGGGCCTCACCCCCGGGCGCGGCGCCACTTGCGCAGGCTCACCAGCTCGCGCGGCGGGGTGAGCTTGCTGCCCACCTCGACGTAGGACACCTCCGCCACGTACACGCTGCCCTCGGAGTCGACGGCCACGCTGTGCGGCCAGTTGAACTGGTGCGGGGCCTCCCCGGGCAGCTCCGCGCCGAGCGAGGCGACGCGGCGGCCCTCCCGGTCGTGGACCCGCACCTGGTGGCCGAGCCCGGGCACGCCGTACTGGACCGGTGGCGGGCCCTGCTCGGCGACGTACACGCGGGTGTCCGCGCCTTTGCCCGCGCAGACGGCGACGGCCTTGTGGGCGTGCCACGAGGCGCGGAACTCGCCGTCCAGGGAGAAGACCTGCACGCGGTGGTTCTCGCGGTCGCACACGATCACCGCGTCGTCGCCGAGGAGGGCGATGTTGTGCGGGAGGCTGAACTGGCCCTCGTCGGAGCCGGGCGCGCCCCAGGACAGCAGATGGCGGCCGCGCGCGTCGAAGCGGTGCACCCGGGAGTTGCCGTACCCGTCGGTCACGAAGACGTCGCCCGTCAGCGGGGAGACGGTCACGTCCGTGGGCCGGTTGAAGGGCTCGCCGCTCTGGAAGCCGGTGGGGCTCCCGGTGCCGAGGACGAGCAGGGGGGTGCCCTCGCGGTCCGTCTTGGTGATCTTGTTGCCGATGTCGTCGACGAGCCAGAGGTGGTCCTCGTGGTCGACGGTGACGGCGTGCGGGTGCAGGAAGCGGCAGCCCTTCCAGCGCGGGGTCAGGGTGCCGTACGGGTTCTCGATCAGTTCAGTGCCGGCGAACGGCGTGTCGTTGCCCCACATGCCGACGACGTTCCCGTCCCGGTCGAAGACCAGGACCGGCATGTTGCCGCGGTTGAAGACGTACACCCGGTCGGCCGAGTCGACGGCGACGGACGTGGCCTCCTGGAGCCAGATCCCGTGCGGGATCCTCGCCCAACAGGGCACCGGTTCGTAGACGGTCTCGCCGGTCGCGGGTCCGACAGCCAACAGTCCTCCCTGGACGCACCGGCCCACAATCTAGGGCCTCGGGCCGTCCGGCCGACAGGGCGCGGCCCCCGTACGGGCCAGCACGACGCGCCGGACCGCGTCGCCGCCGGTGGAATGGACGGATGACGCCCCCGGACGACTGCCTGGCCCGCAACGAGTGGATCTGCGGCGAGTACCTGAGCACCCGCCGCCGGATCCTCCTCGACGCCGTGCTCCAGCACCTGGAGCTGACCGCCGTCTCCGTCCTGATCGGGCTTGCCGTCGCGCTGCCCCTGGCCGTGGCCGCCCGCCGCTGGGCCATCGCGGCGGGACCCGTCCTCGCCGTCACCACCGTCCTCTACACGATCCCGTCGCTCGCGATGTTCTCGCTGCTCCTGCCCGTGTACGGCCTGTCCGCGTCGCTCGTCGTGGCCGGGCTCGTCCTGTACTCCCTGACGCTGCTCGTACGGAACATCCTCGCCGGGCTTCGCGCCGTGCCCGAGGAGACCCGGCAGGCCGCCCGCGGCATGGGCTACGGGCCGATCCGGCTGCTGCTCACGGTGGAGCTGCCGCTCGCGCTGCCCGCCGCCATGGCGGGCCTGCGCATCGCCACGGTCTCGGCCGTCTCGCTCGTCACCGTCGGCGCGATCGTCGGCTTCGGGGGCCTCGGCAACCTGATCTACGCGGGCATGAACACCTACTTCAAGGCGCAGGTCCTCACCGCCTCCGTGCTGTGCGTGGTCATCGCCGTCGCCGCCGACGTGGCGCTGCTCGGTGTCCAGCGCCTGCTCACCCCCTGGACCAGGGCGGGGCGCGCGTGAAGACCCTCGGCGACGCCTGGGACTGGCTCAGCACGTCCGCGCACTGGTCGGGCGACGGCGGCATCTGGCACCGGCTCGTCCAGCACCTGGTCCTGACGGTGGTGTGCCTGCTGATCAGCTGCCTCGTCGCGCTGCCCGTCGCCCTCGTGCTCGGCCACCTCGGCAGGGGCGGGGCGCTCGCCGTGAACATCTCCAACGTCGGCCGGGCCGTGCCGACCTTCGCCGTCCTGGTCCTGCTGCTGCTCACACCGGTCGGCAAGTGGGGCGAGGGGCCCACCGTGGTCGCGCTCGTCCTGTTCGCCGTGCCGCCGCTGCTCACCAACGCCTACGTGGGGATGCGCGAGGTCGACCGGGGCGTCGTCCAGGCCGCGCGCGGCATGGGCATGACGGGATGGCAGATGCTGTGGCGGGTCGAGGCGCCGCTCGCGCTGCCGCTGATCATGAGCGGGGTGCGCATCGCCGCCGTGCAGCTGGTCGCCACGGCCACCATCGCGGCGCTCGCGGGCGGCGGCGGGCTCGGCCGGATCATCACCGCGGGCTTCAACCTGGCCAGCACCCCGCAGGTGGTGGCGGGCGCGGTCCTGGTGGCCGCCTTCGCCCTGGTCGTCGAGGCGTGCTTCGAGGCGGCGGAGCGGCTGACACCCGGCCGGTCCCGCACGGCGCGCGGAAGGAGAACTCCATGACGTGGCGCGTCCGCTGTGCCCGGGGCCCCCGGCGCGGGCGGCCCGCCGCGACGGCCCGGCGCACCCGCCTGCTGTCCGGCGTGCTCCTCGCGGCCGCCGTGCTGGCCTCCGGCTGCGACTCCGGGCCCTCCCTGGAGAACCGGGGCGAGGCCAGCCTGCCGCCGGGCGACAGCAAGCACCTCGTCATCGGCTCGGCGGGCTTCACCGAGAGCGATCTGCTCGCGCACATGTACGCCCAGCTCCTGGAGAAGGCCGGCTACGGCACGGAGTTCCTGTCCGTCGCCAACCGGGAGCTGTACGAACCCGCCCTGGAGTCCGGCCAGATCGACGTCGTGCCCGAGTACGCGGCGACCTTCGCGGACTGGCTGAACGCCAAGGTCAACGGCGCCGACGCCGAGCCCGTCGGCTCACCCGACCTCGACACCACCATGAAGGCCCTGCGCGACCTCGCCGCCCCGCGCGGCCTGAGCGTCCTCGACCCGGGGCGGGCCGTCGACCAGAACGCCTTCGCGGTCGCGGCCTCCTATGCCCGCGAGCACCGCCTCAAAACGCTCACCGACCTGGGCAGATCGGGCCTGAAGGTGCGGCTCGCCGCGGGCGACGAGTGCGTGCGGCGCCCCTACTGCGAGCCCGGCCTGAAGACGGTGTACGGCATCGACGTCACCTCCGTCGACCCCAAGGGCGTCGGCACCACCCAGGCCAAGAAGGCTGTGCAGAGCGGCCGGGACCAGATGGTGCTCACCACGTCCACCGACGCCACCCTCGACGAGTTCGGCCTCGTGCTGCTCGCCGACGACAAGCACCTCCAGAACGCCGACTACGTCGTTCCTGTCGTCAACCGCTCCCGCGCGGGCAGCGAGGGCGTGGCCCGCGCGCTCGCCCGCCTCAACACGGTCCTGACCACGGACGACCTGGCCGACATGAACCGCCAGGTGGACAGCTGGCGCAGACTCCCCGAGGACGTGGCGAAGAAGTACCTCCAGGCCAAGGGCCTGCTGTAGGACGGCGGCACCGCACCTGCCACCCTGGCCCGCCGCGTCTGAGGAGAGCCCCCGAAGGGGCGCGGGGAACTGCGCGGGCAACCACAGCAGGCGCGCGGCCGAGAGACCACACAAGGCGGCACCCACCGGGAACCGCCCCAGCACAGCGCAGCGTCACGCGTCGGCGACGGAGTCGAACTCCACCTCGTCCCTGCCCACCCCTTGGGCATCCGCGTCCACCGAGCGCCGCAGCGCCTCGTGGAGCTTCGCGGGGGTGAGGACGCCCACGAAGCGGGCGCCGTCGACCACGGCGACCCACCCGGCGTCGTGCTGGAGCATCACGCCGAAGGCCTGCTTCAGGGAGGCTCCGACGGGCAGCCAGGCGTTCATGCGGTGGGCCAGGTCACCGACCGTGGCGCCGTCCCCGGCGAGCGCGACCTCGTCGACGCCGACCCAGCCGTGCAGATCGCCCTCGGCGTTCAGGACCATCGCCCAGCGCGCGCCGTCGGCCCGCAGCCGGGCCGCGGCCTGCGCGGCCGGCTCCTCGAGGCGGGCGACCGGCGGCTGCTCCAGGTCGTCCGCCTCGATCACGGTCACCGAAAGGCGCTTGAGCCCCCGGTCGGCGCCCACGAACTCGGCGACGTACGGGGTGGCGGGCGTGCCGAGCACCGCGCCCGGCGTGTCGAACTGCTCGATGCGGCCCTGCCCGTACACGGCGACCCGGTCGCCGAGCCGCACCGCCTCCTCGATGTCGTGCGTGACCATCAGGACGGTCTTGCGGACGGTGCGCTGAAGGCTCAGGAACTCGTTCTGGAGGCGTTCGCGCACCACCGGGTCGACGGCGCCGAACGGCTCGTCCATCAGGAGCACCGGCGGGTCGGCGGCCAGTGCGCGGGCGACCCCCACGCGCTGGCGCTGCCCGCCGGAGAGCTGCTCGGGGTAGCGCGGACCGTACGTCTTCGGGTCGAGGCCCACCAGGTCGAGGAGTTCGGCGGCGCGGGCCCGCGCCCTGGCCCGCTTCCAGCCGACGAGCGCGGGCACGGTCGCCGTGTTGTCGAGGACCGTGCGGTGCGGGAAGAGGCCGACCTGCTGGATGACGTAGCCGATGCGGCGGCGCAGGCGCACCGGGTCGACGCCCGCGATGTCCGCGCCGTCCACGTAGATGCGGCCGGACGTCGGCTCGATCAGCCGGTTCACCATCATCATGGTGGTCGTCTTGCCGCAGCCGGACGGGCCGACGAGCGTGACCAGCTCGCCCTCGGCGACCTCGAAGGAGAGGTCGTCCACGGCCGTCGTGCCGTCCGGGTAGCGCTTGGTCACCTGCTCGAACCGGATCATTCCCTCACGCTAACCGCGCCGGTCACACCCCGCTCACCAGCACCACCTCAAGGGTGCGCGGGCCGTGCACGCCCTCGACCCGGTCCAGTTCGATGTCGCTGGTCGCCGAGGGGCCGGAGACCCAGGTGAGCGGGCGGCGCGGATCGAGCCGTTCGAGGGCGAGCGGCACCGAGGCGACGACCTGCTCGGGAACGCGTACGACACAGACGTGGTGGTCGGGGACCAGCGTGATCCGGCGGCGCCCCTGGTCGGGGGAGCCGTCGAGGACGATGGTGCCGGTCTCGGCGATGGCGACCGCGCAGCCCGTGACGACGCTGTCGACCCGGTCGAGGTCCTGCGGTGTGTCGGCCGCCCGGTCGTGGACGCGGACGGCGTCGGTGGCCTTCAGCCACCACGGCGGCAGGCCGGGCGGCACCAGGACCGTCCCCGCGCCCCGCGCCGCGAGCAGCTGGGCGAGTAGCTCCGCGAGGCCGTCCGCGTCCACGCGGTGCACGACCGCCCGGTAGTCGGCGAGGTTCTCGGCGAGCAGGTCGACCGTCGCGGCCTCGGTGCGCTTCCCGTGCTCGCGCAGGTAGTCACGCGGCACGGCCGTCCCGTAGTCGGCGTACGGATCGTGGGCGCCGTCCGGCTCCGGGCCGAGCGCGCGCCTGATCCGGCCCAGGATCACCTCCCTGCCGCTCACGTCCCGCTCCCTTCGCCGCGCGTACGCCGCCACCAGTCGCGGAACGGCTCCGCGGGCACCGGCGGCAGGTCCCGCGTGGCGCTCCACGCCCGGCCGGGCCCCGGCAGCGACCGGGGGTGCGCGGCCCGGGTGCGGGAGGCGAGGCGCTGGCCCGCGCGCAGGGCGCCGGGATGCCCGAAGACCCACCGCGCGGCCCGCATCGCCGCCCGCTCCGCCGCGTGCCCCCTGGCGGGCCGCAGCCGCACCTTCACCCCGCGCCGGGTCACCTCGCCGCCCTCGACGACCCGCTCCCGCAGGTGCACCAGGACCTCGGGGATGTCGATGGCCACCGGGCACACCTCGTAGCAGGCGCCGCACAGCGAGGAGGCGTACGGCAGTGACGCGTCGACCGCGCTCGCCGTGCCCCGCAGCTGCGGGCTGAGGATCGCCCCGATCGGCCCCGGGTAGACGGAGCCGTAGGCGTGCCCGCCCGCCCGCTCGTACACCGGGCACACGTTGAGGCACGCCGAGCAGCGGATGCAGCGCAGCGCCTGGCGGCCCACCTCGTCCGCGAGCGCGTCGGTGCGGCCGTTGTCGAGCAGCACCAGGTGGAAGGCCCGGGGGCCGTCGGAGTCCGTGGTGCCCGTCCACATCGACGTGTACGGGTTCATGCGCTCGGCCGTGGACGAGCGGGGCAGGGTCTGGAGGAACACCTCCAGGTCCCGCCACGTCGGTACGACCTTCTCGACGCCGACGACGGAGATCAGGGTCTCCGGGAGCGTCAGGCACATGCGGCCGTTGCCCTCGGACTCGACGACGACGAGCGTGCCGGTCTCGGCGACCATGAAGTTGGCGCCGGAGATCCCGACCTTGGCGCGCAGGAACTTCTCCCGCAGGTGGAGGCGCGCCGCCTCGGCGAGGTCCGCGGGCGTGTCGGTGAGTCCGTCCGGGGCGGGCCGGCCCCAACGCCCCATCTCCGTGGCGAAGATGTCCCGGATCTCACCGCGGTTGCGGTGGATGGCGGGCACCAGGATGTGCGAGGGGCGGTCCCGGCCGAGCTGCACGATCAGCTCGGCGAGGTCGGTCTCGTAGGCGCGCACGCCCGCCGCCTCCAGGGCTTCGTTGAGCCCGATCTCCTGGGTGGCCATCGACTTGACTTTGACGACCTCGGTCTCGCCGGTCTCCTGGACGAGCCGGGTGACGATGCGGCCTGCCTCGTCCGCGTCGGCGGCCCAGTGCACGGTGCCGCCCGCCGCCGTCACCGCCTCCTCCAGGCGCAACAGATAGCGGTCGAGGTGACGCAGCGTGTGGTCCTTGACGCGCTTGCCCGCCTCGCGCAGGAGTGCCCAGTCGTCGAGTTCGGCGACGGCCCTGGCGCGCTTGTCGCGGATGGTGTGCGTGGCGTGGCGCAGGTTGGCGCGCAGCCTCGCGTCGCCGACCGCGGCCCGCGCCGCCTCGGGGAACGCGGGCATGCCCACGAAGGTGCCGCTCATGTCAGGGGCTCCTCTTCCGTGCTCGCCAGGATCTCGGCCAGGTGAACGGGCCGCATGCCGGTCCGCATGCCGGTCCGCAGCCGGGACATCGTGCCGCCGATGTGCATCAGACAGGAGTTGTCCGCCGCGCACAGCACCTCGGCGCCGGTCGACTCCGCGTTCCGCACCTTGTCGGCGCCCATCGCGGCCGACACGGCGGCGTTCTTCACCGCGAAGGTGCCGCCGAAGCCGCAGCACTCCTCGGCACCCGGCAGCTCCACGAGGTCGAGCCCCTTGACCGCGCCGAGCAGCCGCTCCGGCCGGTCGCCGAGCCCGAGCGAGCGCAGGCCGTGGCACGTCGGGTGGTAGGTCACCGTGTGCGGGTAGCAGGCGCCGACGTCCGTGACGCCGAGGACGTCCACCAGGAACTCGGTCAGCTCGTACGTCCGGGGCACCACCGGCGCCACCGCCGCCGCGAGCCCGCCGCCGCGGCCCTCGGCCCGGGCCCGCTCACCGAGGCGCGGATACAGCTCGCGCACCATCGCCGCACACGAGCCGGACGGCGTCACGATCGCCTCGTACCCCTGGAAGACATCGGAGAAATGCCGGGCTAGCGGTTCCGCCTGACGGCGGTAGCCGGTGTTGTAGTGCGCCTGCCCGCAGCAGGTCTGCGCCTCCGGGAAGTCCACCTCGACGCCCAGCCTGGTCAGGAGTTTCACGGTGGCGCGGCCGGTGCGGGGGTAGAGCGTGTCGTTGACGCAGGTCAGGAAGAGTGCGACACGCATGGTGCGTTCCTCCTCGTCGATCATCGGATGGCCCGAGCGTACTTGCGCGGGCGGCGCCACACGAGCCCCGGAAGTCGGTGTGCTCAACTAGGACGGTTCCGCTTCCCCCGGGACCGTTCCCTGTCACACCTTGTCGAGGAGACGCCTTGAGCCACACCTACCGTCAGCCCGGAGTCGTGCTCACCGACCGCCGGTTCAGTGTCCCGCTCGACCACGCGGACCCGGCGGGGGAGCGGATAGAGCTGTTCGCGCGGGAGTGCGTGGCGGCGGCGCGGCAGGACGCGGACCTGCCCTGGCTGGTGTACCTCCAGGGCGGCCCCGGCTTCGGGGCCGACCGCTTCAGCGGCAAGCAGGCCTGGCTCGGCCGCGTCCTCAGCGACTACCGCGTCCTGCTGCTCGACCAGCGCGGCACCGGCGCGTCCACGCCCGCGGGACGCCAGACGCTGCCGCTGCGCGGCGGCCCCCGCGAACAGGCCGACTACCTCGGCCACTTCCGCGCCGACGCGATCGTGCGCGACTGCGAGGCCGTCAGACGCGAGGTCACCGGAGGCGCCCCCTGGACCGTCCTCGGCCAGAGCTTCGGCGGCTTCTGCGCCACGCACTACCTGTCCGCCGCGCCCGAGGGCCTGGAGGCCGCGCTGATCACCGGCGGCCTGCCGACGCTCGACGGGCACGCGGACGACGTGTACCGCGCGGCCTACCCGCGCATGGAGCGCAAGTCCCTCGCCCACTACGCCCGTTACCCCCAGGACGCCGAACGGGCCCGCCGCGTCGCCGAGTACGCCGCCGAGCACGAGCCGGTCCTGAACGGCGGCTACCGCTTCACCGTCGAGGCCTTCCAGTCCCTGGGCATCCTGCTCGGCACCGGCGACGGCAGCCACCGCCTGCACTACCTCCTCGAAGACGCCTTCGTGCGCACCGCAGGCGGGCATGAGCTGTCGGACGCCTTCCAGGAGCGGGTCCAGGCCCTCCTGTCGTACGCCGGCCACCCGCTGTACGCGCTGCTGCACGAGGCCTGCTACGCCCAGGGCGGGCGGCCCACCGCGTGGTCGGCCGAGCGGGTGCGCGGCGAGTTCCCCGCGTTCGACGCGGGCAAGAGCCTCGCGGGCGGCGAACCGGTCCTGTTCACCGGGGAGGCCGTGCAGCGCTGGATGTTCGACTGCGACCCGACGCTCCGCCCGCTGCGCGAGACCGCGGACCTGCTCGCCGAACGCGCCGACTGGGCCCCGCTGTACGACACCGAGCGCCTGGCCGCGAACGAGGTGCCGGCGGCCGCCGCCGTCTACCACGACGACCTGTACGTCGACACCGCCGCGTCCCTGCGCACCGCCCGCGCGATCGGGCACCTGCGCACCTGGGTCACCGACGAGTACGAGCACGACGGGCTCCGCGCGAGCGGGGACCGGGTCGTCGGGCGGCTGCTCGACCTGGTGCGGGGCGAGATCTGACACCGGCCGAGCGGGCATGATGAAGCCCGCTGCACGGTGGAAGCGCCCCGAAGGGGCGCGGGGCTGTGCCGAGATGCGGCTCCGCCGCGTGGGCGCGACCAGCCACGAAGACCCCGCAGGCGAACGACGGCACGGCACGGTGAACCCAGCGGAGCGCTTAGGCTGCGCGCATGACCGAGCCGCAGAGCACAAGTACGAGCGCGCCCGAGCAGTTGGCCCCCATGCCGGAGGACTGGCAGCGCGCCCTCGCCGTCGTCGCCCACCCGGACGACCTGGAGTACGGCTGCGCGGGGGCCATCGCCTCCTGGACGGACGCCGGGCGCGAGGTGGCCTACCTCCTGGCCACCCGCGGCGAGGCGGGCATCGACACCCTGGCGCCCGCCGAGGCCGCGCCCGTGCGGGAGCGGGAGCAGCGCGCGAGCGCCGCCGTCGTCGGCGTGGACACCGTCGAGTTCCTCGACCACAAGGACGGCGTGATCGAGTACGGCACGGCGCTGCGCCGCGACATCGCCGCCGCGATCCGCAGGCACCGGCCCGAACTGGTCGTGACGCTCAACTACCAGGACACGTGGGGCGGCGTCGCCTGGAACACCCCCGACCACGTCGCCGTCGGCCGCGCCACCCTGGACGCGGTCGCCGACGCGGGCAACCGCTGGATCTTCCCGGAGCTGATCGAGCAGGGCCTTCAGCCGTGGAACGGGGTGCGCTGGATCGCCGTGGCCGGGACCGACCGGCCCACGCACGCGGCGGACGCGCGCCCGGGCCTGGAGCGTTCCGTCCAGTCGCTGCTCGAACACCGCGCCTACCTGGAGGCGTTGACCGACGAGGACCCGGAGAAATACTGCCGCTCCTTCCTCGGCGGCATCGCCGAGCAGCTCGCGCCCCGCTTCGGCGGGGTCCCCGCGGTGGCGTTCCAGGTCTTCGCCCGCTGACGCCTCCGGGCGGGGGCTGTTGATGCGGGTTTGACATCACGCGTTGCCGATTCTGCAATGAGCGCATGGCACGCGAAGAGACACACCCCCCTGAGGCGCCGGTGGCGGACGGCGGCGAGACCGACCAGGTCCTCACCGCCGTCGGCCCCCGCCTCCGCAAGATCCGCAAGGAGCGCGGCGCGACGCTCGCCGGGCTCTCCGCCGCCACCGGCATCTCCGTCAGCACCCTCTCGCGCCTGGAGTCGGGCGGGCGCAAGCCGAGCCTCGAACTGCTCCTGCCCATCGCCCGCGCCCACCAGGTGCCCCTGGACGAGCTGGTCGGCGCCCCGCCCGTCGGCGACCCCCGCGTCCGCGCCCAACCCATCGTGCGGCACGGCCGCACGATGGTGCCCCTGACGCGCCAGCCCGGCGGACTCCAGGCGTACAAGGTCATCGAGCCCCAGCGCACGGTCGAACCCGACCCGAGGACGCACGAGGGCTACGAGTGGCTGTACGTCCTGTCCGGGCGGCTCCGCCTCGTGCTCGGCGAGCACGACGTGGTGCTGACCGCGGGCGAGGCCGCCGAGTTCGACACCCGGGTGCCGCACTGGTTCGGCTCCACCGGTGAGGGCCCCGCCGAGTTCCTGAGCCTGTTCGGGCCGCAGGGCGAGCGCATGCACGTACGGGCCAAGCCCAGGAAGGCGGGGGAGGCCTGACCCTGTTCCCTTGGGGCAAGCGACCGCTTAGTATGCGCTGGAGCACGGTCCACCGACGCCCCGTGGAGGCCCCGCATGCACGCATGGCACGTACCCCGCAACGGCGAGCCGGGCGAGGTGATGCGGCTCGAAGAGGCGGCCACGCCGGTACCCGGCGACGGTCAGGTGCTGCTCAGGGTCAGGGCAGCGAACGTCAACTTCCCGGACGCGCTGCTGTGCCGCGGCCAGTACCAGATCACCCCGCCGCTGCCGTTCACGCCCGGCGTGGAGATCTGCGGCGAGACGGCGGACGGGCGTCGCGTCATCGCCAACCCCGTGCTGCCGTACGGCGGCTTCGCCGAGTACGCCGTCGCGGACGCCGCCGCCCTCCTCGCGGCCCCGGACGTCCTCGACGACGCCGAGGCCGCGGCCCTGCACATCGGCTATCAGACCGGCTGGTTCGGGCTGCACCGGCGCGCCCGGCTCCAGGCGGGCGAGACGCTCCTGGTGCACGCGGCGGCGGGCGGCGTCGGCAGCGCGGCCGTGCAGCTCGGCAAGGCCGCGGGCGCCCGCGTCATCGGCGTCGTCGGCGGCGCAGGGAAGGCCGCTGTCGCGCGCGAACTGGGCTGTGACGCGGTCGTGGACCGGCACGCCGACGACGTCGTGGCGGCCGTGAAGGTCGCCACCGGCGGGCGCGGCGCCGACGTGGTCTACGACCCCGTGGGCGGCGCCGCGTACACCCAGTCCGCCAAGTGCGTGGCCTTCGAGGGCCGCGTCCTCGTCGTCGGCTTCGCGAGCGGCACCATCCCGGCGCCCGCCCTGAACCACGCCCTGGTGAAGAACTACTCGAGCGTCGGCCTGCACTGGGGCCTGTACGCCACGAAGGACCCGCGGGCCGTCCTCGACTGCCACGAGCACCTCACCGCTCTCGCCGCCAAGGGCGTGGTCAAGCCCCTGGTGAGCGAGCGGGTGCCGCTGGCCGCAGCGGCGGCGGCCGTGCAGCGCGTCGCCGACGGGGCCACCACCGGGCGCGTCGTCGTGCTGCCCGGCCTCGCGGACGGAGCGGCCGCGTGAGTGAGGCCACCGAACTGCGCCGCCGCACTCGGGAGTTCCTCGCCGCGCACCCGCCGGGGACGACGGAGCGCGGCGCCTTCCTCAAGGCCCGCTTCGACGCCGGGCTCGCCTGGGTGCACTACCCCGAGGGCCTCGGCGGCCTCGGCGCGCCCCGCTCCCTCCAGGCCGTCGTGGACGCCGAGCTGGAGGCCGCGGGCGCCCCCGACAACGACCCGCGCCGCATCGGCATCGGCCTCGGCATGGCGGCGCCGACGATCCTCGGCTTCGGCACCGAGGAGCAGAAGCGCCGCTTCCTGCGGCCCCTGTGGGTCGGTGACGAGGTGTGGTGCCAGCTGTTCAGCGAGCCCGGCGCGGGCTCCGACCTCGCGGCGCTCGGCACCCGCGCGGTGCGCGAGGGCGACACCTGGGTGGTGAACGGGCAGAAGGTGTGGACGTCCAGCGCGCACCTCGCCCGCTGGGCCATCCTCATCGCCCGCACCGACCCGGACGTGCCCAAGCACCGCGGCATCACGTACTTCGTGTGCGACATGACCGACCCGGGCGTCGAGGTGCGCCCGCTGCGCCAGATCACCGGCGAGGCCGAGTTCAACGAGGTCTTCCTCACCGACGTCCGCATCCCCGACGACCGCAGGCTCGGCGAGGCCGGCGACGGCTGGCGGGTCGCGCAGACCACGCTCATGAACGAGCGCGTGGCCATCGGCGGCACCCGTCTGCCGCGCGAGGGCGGCATGATCGAGCCCCTCGCGCGGACCTGGCGCGAGCGCCCGGAGCTGCGCACCCACGACCTGCACCAGCGCCTGCTCACCCTCTGGGTGGAGGCCGAGGTCGCCCGGCTCACCGGCGAGCGCCTGCGGCAGCAGCTCGTGGCGGGCAGGCCGGGCCCCGAGGGCTCCGGCATGAAGCTCGGCTTCGCCCGCCTCAACCAGGCCATCAGCGGCCTGGAGGTCGAACTCCTCGGCCAGGAGGGGCTGTTGTACGACGACTGGACCATGCGGCGGCCCGAGGCGGTCGACTTCTTCGGGCGCGAGGCGGGCTACCGCTATCTGCGCGCCAAGGGCAACAGCATCGAGGGCGGCACGAGCGAGGTCTTGCTGAACATCGTCGCCGAGCGCGTCCTCGGTCTGCCGCAGGAACCGCGCACCGACAAGGACGTCGCCTGGAAGGACCTGAACCGATGACCTCGCCGAGCCAGTTGCTCTACACGGAGGAAGAGGAGGCGGTCCGCTCCGCCGTGCGCGCCCTCCTCGCCGACCGCTGCGACCCGGCCGCCGTCCTCGCCCGCACCGAATCGGACGAGCCGCACGACCGCGAGCTGTGGAAGGCCCTCACCGAGGGCATGGGCCTCGCCGGCCTCCTGGTGCCGGAGGACCGGGGCGGGCAGGGCGCCACGCACCGCGAGGCGGCCGTGGTCCTGGAGGAGCTGGGGCGCGCGGTGGCGCCCGTGCCGTATCTGACGAGCGCCGTCATCGCCACCGAGACGCTGCTCGCCTGCGGTGACGCGGGCGCGGGCCTGCTCGCCGCCCTGGCGTCGGGCCGCACGGTCGGCGCGCTCGCCGTGCCGTTCGCCGCCGCTCCCGGGGACGCGTATCCGCTCGCGCGGTACGCGGACGGCGTCCTGCGCGGCGAGGTGCCCGGCGTGGCGGACGCGGCCGCCGCCGACGTGCTCCTCGTCCCGTGCGACGGCGGCCTGTTCGCCGTCGACGCCGACCGGGGCGGCGTCACCGTCACCGCGCTGACCTGCCTCGACCGCACCCGCCCGCTCGCCACGGTCACCTTCGACGCGGCTCCCGGGCGCCTGCTCACCGCGGACACGGACGCGGCGGTGGGCCGCGGCCTGCGCGCCGGGGCGGGGCTGCTCGCCTCGGAGCAGCTCGGTCTCGCCGAGTGGTGCCTGACGGAGACCGTGCGCCACACGAAGGAGCGCCACCAGTTCAACCGCCCCGTCGGCTCCTTCCAGGCGCTCAAGCACCGGCTCGCCCAGGTCTGGCTGGACGTGGTGAACCTGCGCGCCGCCGCCCGGCACGCCGCCGACACCCTGGCCACCGGCGGCGACGCCCTGGCCGCCGGCGGCGACACCCTGGCCACCGGCGACGAGCCCGCCCTCGCGACGGCCCTCGCGCAGGCCTACGCGTCCCCCGTCGCCGTACGCGCCGCCGAGGAGGCCCTGCAACTGCACGGCGGCATCGGCATGACCTGGGAACACCCTGTCCATCTCGCCCTCAAACGCGCCAAGGCCGACTCCATCGCCCTGGGCACGGCCGGGCGGCACAAGGAGGCCCTGGCCGCCCTCGTCGCGCTGCCCCCGCCCTGACCTGGGCGTAGTCCGGAATCCGTAGGGCACCCGTGCCTTACACGCCCATTACTTGAGGCATAATTGCGAGCTGTTCGCAAGAAGGATTGATCTTCAGTAGGGGTGTGGAGCATGAGGGCCCGATCCATACGGACCACGGGCGCGGTCGCGGGGGAGGGGGGGTGGGGGGGTGGGTGTGGGGGCGGGGCGGGCGTCGGTGTTAGAAGAGGGGCTGGGGGGGGTACGGGGGTATTCGTTCTTCTTCGTGCTCGCCACCCCCAACC